>JAFGNM010000112.1 GCA_016927015.1 Candidatus Bathyarchaeota archaeon
AAATTCTTCATCTACAGGAAACTGCGCAACAACCTCAGAACCCCTCTTAATTAAAAAAGTCAACTTATCCTTTATTTTACCTCGACATTGAATTGACAAACTCCCACACCGCACCGTACGCTCTTGCGCTAAACGCAAAGCATGCAAAAACTTCTCAGGATTAACCTCATACTTCACCGAAAGAAAAGCAAGATATTCACCAATTGAAGGTTTATGTCTCAAGTGTTTTCACCTTTCATCCTTCAAATTTTGAGGTAACCATGACCTCTAAGCCACTCAGCCTGGTTCTTTCTGTAGCGCCAGAAGATGTCGCCTCGCGTATCAGACTGAAAATCCCACGGGGAAACCAAAACTATGTCGCCCTCACGAACCCACACACGCCTCTTCAGCTTACCCCGAACCCTGCACAATCGTTCTTTGCCATCCTGACACTTAACCATGATCCGTTCCCCGCCAAGCATCTTAACAGCAATACCTAACACATCAGTTGCAGCGGGTAACACCATGCGTTCAAGGTTACCTTCATTTGTGATTTTCCTTTTACCCATTCCAACACTTTCTAAGGCGCCAGACTGCGCCAATCACGTATTAATCAGAATAATCTGGAGAAAAAGTAAACCGCGCATGTAGCCGATTCGGCTCTTCCTCTCAAGAATTCTAATCGTCCTATGAAGGATGTAACCAACTATATTAGTATAACTACAACGAAAGCACAAAAGAGTGGTGCTTATACATTAATTCACCACAAAACGGCGGATAGCAGATTCATCTAAAAGCTGGCTATAAATCAGAAGCTTGTTGATAGAAAAGAAAGCTTTCGCTACGCCTTGAAGGTCGAAATCCATATAAATTGCCTTTCTAGATTCATTATCTTAGGAGATGAATTTTTGAAGAAAATCGGAGATTTAGTTCAAGAGGCAGATTGGAAGGCGGAGAAACATGTGCCAGTAATCGAGTGCGCGGACGCGGTCAAGGCTGATGAACCATTCGAAGTTAAAGTTTCTATAGGCAAAGAGATTGCCCACCCTAACACCACTGAACACCACATCGGTTGGATGTCGCTGTTTTTCCATCCCGACGGCGAAAAATTCCCCTATCAAATAGGACGCTACGAGTTTAGTGCTCATGGCGCTTCAGTGCAAGGTCCAAACACCAGTTCCGTATACACTCATCACGCAGCAACGGCTTGGATGAAGATAGGTAAGCCGGGAACCCTTGTCGCAGTCTCAATGTGCAACATTCATGGGCTATGGCAGTCTTCAAAAGAAATCAAGCTCAAGTAGAGCATCGCCGTTCTTATTGTGCTCAATTGTTTCGAAGAGCGCAACATCGCAACTGCACTGTCTACCCCTTTTTCTTGTTTAAATCAAAGACGTGACGGTGTTATGCTAGCGCTTCGCAATAGGACTATATAGATTATGGGGAATATGCCTAAAAGCAACCTTTTCACTATATAGAAGTGAATAGTGTGAGGTGAAAGAAAAAGATGCTATCACGAGATTGTGATGCTTGCTCTCAAATGAAAGCGTGTAGCAAGCGCTACAGAAAAGTCGGGAAAGGCGAGAAAGTCTACTGCCCAGACGGTACAGCCCATCTAGTAGATGAAAACGTTGAATGTTACACTACAGGGACCTACGAGCATTTCATAGAAGCCTAGTCTCCCTAACCGCCCAAGTAATTTTTCTATTTACATGCGCAAAACGATACGGGCTTTTACCTAAGCGTCATTTCTTGATTCCTACGAACAACTCTCTTCCAGTCATCAAGCCGTTCTTAAGGTATTTCGACTTTAAACCCGCCGCCTTCATAATCCTAAGTGTATTGTTAATTCCGAACAGCCCAAGTTCGTGTCTGTCTACGAAGTATTTGGCGTCTTTTCCTCTTTCAGCAATCAGAACATGCATGTTCAGAACCGCAGTAGCTTGCCGGATTTTCGTGAAGTTAACTCTCGCGATTTTGGCGTCTTTCCCGTTATACGCCGTGATGCGCGGTTCACCATTTACGTAGAACGATTTTGCATGTGACGGCTCGATTAGCGCTAAGCCCCCTTTCTTTAGATGCTTGGAAAAGTTCTGAATAGTTTTCTCTAGGCTTACAGTTGTTTTTACGTAGCCGATTGAACTGAGCAAGCATACGATTACGTCAAACTGTTTCCCCAGGTTCAAAGTTTTCATGTCTGCCTCTTTGAAGGTGACTCCCTTCGCGTTCGTTCTTGCAATCTTGAGCATACTCTTGCTGACGTCAACGCCGGTGCATGAAAAATCATCTTTTAGATGTTTAAGATGAAGCCCAGTGCCGCAACCGACATCAAGAAGCGCGTTTCCTCCTGACTCTAAATATTTTATGATTAGATTCTGTAATCGAACAGCCTCGTCTAAATAATCCTTGAAGGAATAAACCCTATCGTAGTATTTTGCTAGCTGGTTATGGAGCAGTTGCTTAGACATGATAAGCATTATGGAGTTTAACACCTAAAAGTTCTGCGCTGAAAGTTGTTCCCAGCAAGTGGTGATTCGTTGCAAAAAAGAGAGTGTGGCGCTGGAGAAGTTGGCTGGAAAGTGAGTGGATTTCCTCATAGCCCATATTTCAGTGGACTTCGCAATATAATGCACAATGATCCGAGATTTTATTTACGAATTCATTGAATTCATCTGATCCTTCAGGGAATTCATTCCACCCAAGCACCTTGACTTTTTTGCCATTCCATTCTTTGAAGTTAATTGAATCTGACGCAACAACATGGTCTAAGTCAGAGTACATTCCTTTTCCGTTAGTCCAAGTTGCTTCATAGTCCTTGGGCAAAATGCTCATTTTTCGATACTTCGCACGATTGGCTAAACGCTTAAGCTCAAAAGAAGGCAATATGTTTGAGTCATAGGGATACTCCATGCCCATTGAATTGAAGTCCCCCATGGCTATGAACTTGGCTTTTCCGTTTCCTCCTGCAGCGCTATCTAAAGCCTTTTTCAAGTTAAATGCATGATCAAGCATTTTGTCTCTTAGGCCAAATCCTTCGGGGTCCGATTTGCTCTTAAGATGTAAGAACAACAAAGTGTAACACTCGTTATCAACTTGCACCGTAACAAAAGGTCCTGGTCGCAAATGAGTCCTTCCAGTTTTAAACTCATCACGCTGAGTTAAGAAGCATTTGAACTTGTTATGGACTCCTACCAGTATTTCCTGGGTCTGTGCTCCTTCTGTAATGAAAAAATTATGTTTTGGAAATTCGTTGAACATGTAATTCCAAACATCTTTTCCTTCGACTTCTAGAATGGCAAAAATATCAGGGTCCATGAGTTTGAGATGATTCACTACCTTCGCTTATAAAGTAGATTTCAATTCAAAGTGTTCTACGTTCCAAGTAACAAGAGAAAATTTCTTGGGCACATCTAAGCCCCCAACACAAACTCGGCGTTTAGTAAATTTAACTTTTTCTTTAACAAAAAATGCTAAATTCAAAAAACAAGCCCAAAAATCCGCCATAAAAATACACATCTATCATGAATGACCTTAAAAAAAGGAAGAGCCATGGGAAATAGGTGGAGCACCTGAATTTTCTCATCGTCCGAAATGTCAGCGCACCGACCAAACTTATTTGCAGTTTCTATTTAGGAAAAGTTAGATTAATATGCGGGTTGCAAATACCTTTCGAAGTAAAAAGAGAAGACAATCAATCACTTAACTTCGAAAAGGGTACATGAGCACAAAAAAAGGAGACGCCTAGATGTCCACCAAAAAAACAGGTCAAAGTGCGCAAATGAAGTATGTAGTCGTTGTCGGAGACGGAATGGCAGATTACCCCATTTCAGAATTGCATAATAAGACGCCTCTCCAAGCAGCACACAAACCAAACATGGACGCGATAGCAGCCAAAGGCAGAAACGGCCTCCTCAGAACAGTACCCGACGGCTTAAACCCAGGCTCAGACGTGGCAATCCTTTCGGTGCTGGGGTTCGACCCTAAACAGTTTTACACGGGCAGAGGAGCCTTTGAGGCGGCCGCCAGAGGCATCCAGCTGAAAGAAAAAGATGTAGCATTCAGATGCAACTTGATAACCGAAAAAGACGGAATCTTGGCGGATTACTCGGCGGGGCACATAACAAGCAAAGACTCCACGCAGCTAATAGAAGCTGTAAAAAAGGCTTGCGAAAAACCTGGCGAAATCGAGTTTTATTCAGGCTTAGACTACCGGCACTTCCTAATTCTGAGAAACGCGCCGCTTTCGCTTCAAATCGAGTGCACTCCACCCCACGACGCCATAGGCGCAGAAATCTCAGCAGTCTTGCCAAAAGCAAAGGTGCCAGAAGCAGAAAAAACAGCGAACCTGCTGAAAGACGCAATACGCAAATCCAAAGAGATACTGGAGTCTCACCCAGTTAACGTTGCCCGACAGAAAAGCGGGAAAAACCCAGGGAACATGATTTGGCCTTGGGGCGGCGGCGAAAAACCACGCATGCCATCGTTCAAGGAGAAATACGGTTTGCAAGCGGCAGTCATTTCCGCTGTGGACTTGGTGAAAGGCATCGGGATTTACACGGGAATGAAAGTAATTGATGTCCCTGGGGCTACGGGCAGAGACGATACAAATTACGAGGGCAAAGCAGACTGCGCGCTGAAAGCTCTCAGGGACAACGATTTTGTTTTTGTCCACGTTGAAGCGCCGGATGAAGCAGGCCACGTCAAGGATTACAAGCTGAAAGTCAAAACGATAGAAGACTTGGATAAGAGGATGATTGGCAGGATTCTTGAAGGCTTAAAGGAGCCGTACGCAATCGCGGTCTTGCCCGACCATCCAACTCCGATTAAAATTGGAACACACACAAGAGAACCAGTGCCCTTCGCGGTTCAATCACCGCGGCTAGAGGCAGATGGCGTGCAAAAGTTTGACGAGTTCTCCGCTAAGAACGGCGGGTTTGGCTTAGTTGAGCAAAACGGGGTTGTGTCACTTCTGCTTTCATCCACCTCACGCAGCAGATAAAAGGATAAAGCCTGCTTCGCGTGTAGTTCTGTTGCCATGCAGAAAGTGAAGCCTGACCCAGTTTTCGAGTTACTTGCCAAGCCTGTTCGCAAGGCGTTAGCTGAACTCGGGTTTTCTGAGCCTACGCTGCCGCAGGTTATGGCTTTTCCGCCGCTGCTTGCAGGCAAGAACGTGCTTTTAATAGCGCCTACTGGCAGTGGAAAGACTGAGGCGGTGCTTCTTCCAGTTTTTTCCAAGCTTACTCAGCAAGAAAAGAAGCCGATGGGTATAGCGGTGGTGTACATCACGCCTTTGAGGGCGTTGAATCGTGACATGCTGAAGCGGTTAACGTTCTGGTCTGAGCGGCTGGGCGTTTCAGTAGAGGTTAGGCACGGCGACACAGAAGCGAAAACTCGCAGGAAACAGGCGCGGTCTCCTCCGCAGATGCTGGTGACAACGCCTGAAACGCTTCAAGCTATTCTTCCAGGCTCGCAAATGCGGAAGCACCTGAGCCACGTGCAACACGTCATCGTTGACGAAGTGCATGAGTTGGCGTCAAGCAAACGTGGCGTGCAGCTAACCTTAGCGTTGGAGCGGCTTCGCGAAGTTACCGGCAGAGAATTCCAGAGGATAGGCTTATCCGCGACAGTGGGGAACCCAACCGCCGTGGCAAAGTTCATCGCTGGAACAAACCGCTCCATCGACGTGATTTGCGCGGTGCTCGCTAAGGATTTCCGTTATCATGTTGAAAGCCCAGCGGCGACTGAAGCGGATTACGAGTTAGCTGGGAAACTGGAGACTGCGCCTGAAGCTGCGGCGAGAATAAGGCGGTTAGCTGAGCTAGTTGACAGCCACAAGTCGACGTTAATTTTTGTGAACAGTAGAACAGTCGCGGAAACGTTGGGGCATAAGTTCAGTCAGCTTGGCAGAGCGGATGTCGCGGTGCATCATGGTTCGCTTTCCAAGGAAGAACGCGTAAAAATCGAAGACGATTTCAAGGCTGGAGCGTTGAAAGCGATAATTTGCACGAGCACTTTGGAGTTGGGGATTGACATAGGTAACGTGGATTTGACTGTGCAGTATATGTCGCCGAGGCAGGTGAACACGTTAATCCAGCGTGTTGGCAGGAGCGGTCACCGTTTGGATATGCTCTCTGAGGGCGTGGTAATCACGGTGTTTCCAGATGACACACTTGAAGCTATGGCGGCAGTTAAAAGCGCCCGCGGCAACAGGATAGAGCCGGTGTTGTTCCATGAAAACGCTTTGGATGTGCTTGCGCACCAGATTGTTGGGGTTTTAATGGAGAGGGAAACCGTCAGCGTGGCTGAGGTTGCAGAATTAGTGCGCAACGCGTATCCTTACCGTAAGCTCAGTGAAAGCCAACTTTTGGATGTGATATACTTTTTAGACAGCCTCAGCCAATTAAGATTCTACGAAGAAGGCAAAGTTTTGAGAAGAACGCGGAAATCGAGAGAGTACTATTACGGAAACTTGTCGATGATTCCAGACGAAAGGCGCTACCCGGTGATTAACGTGCTTTCTGACAGGAAAATCGGCACGTTAGGCGACGAGTTCATGGCGCTAGATGCCCGTGTGGGCTTAAACTTCATTATGCGAGGGAAAGTTTGGCGCATAGTCCAAATCGAAGAGGAAACAGGCAGGGTGCACGTTGTTCCTTCCGAAGACCCGTTTGCCGCAGTTCCGGGCTGGGACGGAGAAATCTTGCCGGTGCCGTTTGATTTGGCGCAGCAAACTGGGAAAACGCGGGAAAAAATAGGAGAAATGCTCAGGAAAACGGGTGATGTTGAGGCAGTCGCTGCGAAAATTGCGGAGAAAATGGCTGCGGACAAAGCCAGCATGCTGGACACTGTGAGGGAAATAGATGACCACTTGAAAGCAGGGGCGCCGTTGCCCACGCAGAATCATGTCCTCATCGAAGCTTTCGAGAAATACCTAATAATTCACGCGTGTTTCGGAGAAATAGTTAACCGCACGTTGGGAGGAGTTTTTGACTCGGTGCTGGCGGAAAACGAGGTTGTCAGCGGCTGGTGGACCGACGGCTACCGCATACTCGTAGAAGCTCCGCGAAAGCTGGCGCCGCGAGAAGTTGAAAAGCTTCCTGCCACACTTTTCCGCTTAACCGATGACGCTGTGGATGAGGCGTTCAGGAAATATGTTAATGCCAAGTTTCCTTTTGCTGCCAAGATGAAGTTTGTAGCTGAACGTTTCGGGGTGCTGCCTAGGGGAAAAACCATGAGTTATGAAAGGCAAAGCAAGCTTAGAGCGCAGTTTGAAGGGACACCGATTTACGACGAAACCCTGCGTGAGGCGATGCTGGAGAAGGTGGACTTGAAAAAAGCCAAGCAGTTGATGCGTGCTGTCCAGAAAGGAAGACTGAAGGTTAGCGTGCTTTACCGTTCTGAGAAACCGACACCTTTGGCGTATCACATACTCGCGAAGTACGCGGACGTTTCCGAGTTGATGGCTCCGGAACGCGTTTTGTTAAGCAATATTGACAAGATGAAAATGGCGATTGAAGCCAGAACAGCGACGCTTCTGTGCATGAAGTGCGGCGAGTGGACCAGCCAAGAGAGAATCAAAAAGTTGCCGGATGAGCCAAAATGCGGAAACTGCGGGTCCAGACTCTTAGCGTTGCTTTATCGAAACCAAGACGCGAATCACTTGAAAGAGGTTTTGCGGAGAAGACGCGAACGCGAAACGCTTTCGGAGGAAGAGCTTAAGGAGTTAACTCAGGCAAGGCGTAAGGCTGATTTAATCTTAAGCTACGGCAAGAACGCCATTAGAGCGCTGGAAGTGAAAGGTGTGGGTCCAGAAACAGCGTCGCGAATTCTGGGCAAGATGCATCCGAACGAGGATGAGTTTTACTTGGATTTGCTTAAGGCGAAGATTCAGTTTTTGCGCACGAGAGAATTCTGGAACGACTAAGCGCTAAGCCTTAACGCTTAACTTTATAGTGAGTAACTGTAACATGGTTTTGAACGTGAGGTAAATGGCGAAAGAGGAACCGCAAAACGCGTTGAAGCGCTCTTTAAGCTTGCTGGATGCAACAGCGATAAGTGTGGGCGCCATAATCGGCGGCGGCATTTTCGTCGTAACAGGCATCGCAGCGGGTTTGGCTGGTTCAGCCTTAGTGGTGTCCATGGTTGTGGCGGCTGTAATCGCGTTCTTCACGGCGCTGAGTTTTGCTGAGTTGGCAGCGTGGCAGCCTGTAGAAGGCAGCGTTTACGAGTATGCTCGTCAGGTTATTTCGCCTTTTTCAGGGTTTTTGGCGGGTTGGATGTGGATGGTTTCCAACACTTTCACGGGAGCCGCTGTTTCTCTCGGATTCGCATATTACTTGACAGCCTCGTTTCCAGATTTGCCCGCTAACGTGGTGGCTGCGGTTTTGTGCTTAGCGTTTACGGCGTTGAACTTTTTTGGTGCGCGTGAATCAGCTCGTTTAAACACTGTTCTTGTAGTGGCGAAGCTGCTGATTCTAGTGTTTTTTGTGGTTTTTGGGGCGTTTAACGCGAACACGGCGAATTTCGCGCCTTTTGAGCCATTTAACGTGGGAGTATTGTATGGCGCTTACTTCATTTTCTTTGCTTACACTGGCTTCGCGAGAGCAGCGGTTGTGGCGGAAGAGGTGAAAGACGCGAAACGTAACGTGCCGAGGGCTTTGCTTTTGTCGCTTGCAGTTTCCACGATAATTTACGTGCTGGTGGGGATAGTTGCTGTGGGGCTTGTGGGGTCAGCTGGGCTTGCGGGTTCAAACTTGCCTTTGGCAGAAGCCATAAGCGCCACTGGAAGCCCGCTTGCGGTGCAAGTTGTGTCTTTCGGAGGTTTATTAGCGACGGCGAGCGTGCTGTTGACGGCTATTTTGGGTGTTTCACGTATGGCGTATTCCATGGCTAGGAGACGGGATTTGCCGCAGGTTTTGGCGAAGCTTAACCCGAAGTTTTGCACGCCTCACTATTCTATTTGGGCGGTGGGAATTTTGATGGCGGTGCTGGTTTTGTTTTTCGACTTGACAGGGGTTGTGGCTGTCAGCACTTTCGGAGCCCTTTTCTACTATGCCTTCACGAACGCGGCTGCGCTCAAATTGAAAACCGAAAAAAGGAGATATCACAAGCTGGTTCCCATAGTGGGACTAGGCACATGCGTTGTGCTGTTAGCGTTTATTCTCTTCGCTGCAACACAAGCATGGATAATCGGCGGCATATGCCTGACTGCAGGCGCAGTTTACTACGGTGCCAAAAAGCGCGCCTCAAAATAAGAGCAGCGAACGCGCGAACTATCGCGCTCACGGGCACTACCCATTCATTATATAAGGGGGCTATAGACTTTTCCGAGCGCTTAAGCGTCAGCCGCGTTTGCAACCTTCCCGTTTTTATAGAAGTGGGTTAATCTTTAGGAACTAAAATTGTGTTGCTGACGGCTTGGCGAAGTGCTGAAGATATGACGGATAATTCTGAATCCAAAATGGCTGTTAAAACCAAGGCCAGGTTATCTCCCACGTTTGTAGTTGTGATGACGCTTTTCATTGACGCTATTGGGTTTGGAATAATTATACCTCTTTTACCGTTTTACACTGAAACGTTGCAGGCGGGTTCTGCTGCTCTCGGAGTTTTGGTGGCTTCCTTCGCGGTTATGCAGTTCTTTTTTTCACCCGTGCTGGGGCGCATATCAGATAATGCAGGGCGAAAACCAGTCCTTGTAATTTCAATCCTAGTCTCAACAATAAGCTACGTAATCTTCGGGTTCGCAGACTCTTTTCTCTTGCTTCTGCTCTCAAGAGTAATAGCTGGCATCGCCACAGAAACCGCAGTAGCACAAGCCTACATCGCAGACATCACAACCGAAAAAAACCGCGCCGCAGGAATAGGCAAAGTAACCGCAGCCCACGGTGCAGGATTCATAATCGGACCTGCAATAGGCGGAATCCTAAGCGTTTACGGCTTCTGGGCTCCAGGATTTGCAGCTGCAGTGCTAACCCTGATAAATTTGCTGTTCGTCCTATTCTTTCTTCCAGAAACTAACAGAAAAAATCAGGTCAGCAGAACAATAACGCCTAACTCAAAAAATGGCTCAAAAAACAAAATATTGGACGCGTTAAAAAAACCGGTTATAGGCTCCGTTCTCGTGATCCACTTCGTCGTTTTCCTCGCATTCTCCGCCGTACCCGTAATAGTGCCCTTGTTGGTAATTGCTTATTTCGCGTTTGGGTCAACTGAACTGGCGTACGTTTTCATCTACATCGGCATAGTCCAAATCCTGCTGCAAAGCTTCGTAATAGGGCGGTTAACCAGCAAATTCGGTGAAGAAAACCTCATAGTAATAGGACCAGTGCTGATGATAGCGGGATTATTCGCTATGCCGCTGATTCCGAACATTATAGCCTTCTTTGCCTCCATGACAATGATTGCTTCAGGCAGCGGCATAATGCGCACTGTTGTACCCAGCTTCCTTTCCCGACTTACACCTGCAGACGAGCAAGGAGGAATCCTAGGCATAGCCAGTTCCGTTTTAAGCATCGCCACGGTTCCAGGACCATTAATCGGAGGTTTCCTTTTTGAAGTTGCAGGCGCAACCGCGGCATTTTTCGGAAGTTCAGCAATACTGGCAGTGGGATTAGTTTTCAGCTTCATAGTCATCCGAAAATATCGACGGGAAAATGGCACAACACTTAGGACCACCTAAGCGCCAAACCGTACCGCGTGTGGCTTTTGCCTTAAATAAGAGGTGAAACAAAAGTAGAGTGTACCAGACAGAGGCAATGCCATGAGCCTGCATTTAAATCCCGAATACGAAAAGTTGCTGCCTAAAATGTCTGATGATGAATTTGCCGAACTTAGAGCCTCCATACAAACGGAAGGACAGCATTACCCAATCGTCGCCAACGAAGACCTAGAGGTGCTAGACGGGCATCACCGTTTCAGAGCTTGCACCGAGCTGGGCATAGAACCAGATTTTGAAGTGCGAAAATTTGAAGATAAGCTGCTTGAAAAAAAGTTTGTCATAGAAGCGAATTTGCGGCGACGCCATTTAACAAAGTTTCAGCTTGTGGAGTTAGGTGTGCCATTGTTGGAGATTGAGAAGGCGTTAGCGAAAAAACGCCAAACCACAGGAGGAAAAACTGGGCGAAATATACAGTTGGGGTTAGCGCCAGATGACGCTAAGTCCGTTACTAAAAGTAAGGCAACCGAGGCTGTCGCCAAGAAGGTTGGGGTTTCAACTCGAACTTTTGAACGAGGCAAAAAGATTTTGGAGAAGGCAAGTGAAGAGAATAAGCAGAAGCTGCGGGAGGGAAAAGCCAGTATCGCAAAAGTTTATCGCGAAGTGGTTGCGCTTGAAAGAGGGACAGAGCCAGCACGCGAAGAAGGCAGTAAGGCATCTGTTGCGGCTGAAGATTTAGTCAGTGATGCACGTGTGGAACAGAATAAACTGGCGTTGTCTGCCCTGCTGCAAAAATTGGTTGAAAAAGAAGTTTTTTGCCCTTCATGTGGACACGCTATGCTTGAGTGCAGCAGGTGCCACAAGACACTGCAGGAGTTACTGCAGCAGAACAGGGAAGCTGACACATCTTAGATATGCAGGATGAAGCAAAAGCGTCAGTTTTCGGGTTCACAAAGGCTTTTTAGAAAGACCAAGCCTTCTTCTATTTTCATCAGTGGTTGCCATGCCTGACCAAAGCCAAAAAGCAAAATACGGTCTGTCCGATTTGCTTAAGGCTTCATGGATGCGTTCTTCAATAAAACTTGCTATCATCGCAACCGTTGCGGGATTGATTATAATTTGGCTTTTGAAAGCCTTCAACATTGCTGGGACGCAGCTGTTCTTGGATGTAGGAAGCTTTTTTGCAACTTATGGGCTTGCAGGCATTTTTCTCGCAACCATTGCGGCTGGAACGATTGTGCCTTTGGGAAGTCCTGCTCTAGTTGTGGCTGCATCTCCTTTTGTTGATCCTGTGCTGCTTATACTGGTGGCTTCAGTTGGATTCACTATAGGTATGACAATTAACTATGGCTTGGCGTATCGTCTTGGGAGACCTTTCATTCAGAAGAGAATGTCGGCTGAGCATCTTGAAGAGATGACGTGTGTTTGGAATAAGTGGGGTTGGGTAATTTACACTGTTTTTGGGTTGATTCCAGTTTTGCCTGTGGAGTTGCTTGCGTTCATTTGTGGGTTCCTTAAAACGTCCATATCGGTTTTTCTGGCGTTGAGTTTTGTGCCTAGATTCATAGTTTTCACAATTCTGGTTTATTTCGGGCAATACGTGGGATTTTGGCTTGGTGTCGCTTAAGTTGTTAACTGTTCATATGTCGTTTGAAATATGCACACCTTTTAATTAGTGGAACTTCGTGTATAGAGTTATGGAGAAATGACGCCGTGGTTTCATTAAGAGCTTTAGCTCCTTCATTAACACGGATTACGATTGCGGGGGCAGTAGGCGCTGCACTGCACATCGGTCAAGGAAATTGTGATTTGGTGGATGCGAAGGCTGTGGAGTTTTCGAGGGCTGTTTTGGCTCAGACGGACATTGCCGGTGAGGTTATTTGCTGTGAGGGTCCGAAGGATCATGCGCCAGCGTTCACAACCAGAGAAAAAGTGGGTACAGGTCGAGGACCTAAAGTGGAGTTTGTGGTGGATCCTGTAGATGGCACTACTGCGGCTTCTAAGGGCAGGAAAGATGCTATTTCGGCGTTGGCTTGTGCTCCTGCGGGGTGTTTTCAGGTTTTGCCTGATGATGGTTACTATTTGAAGGTTGCTACTGACGGTAATTCTATGGGTAAGTTGTCTATGGATATGCCTGTTGAGTCGATTGTTCGCACGGTTGCGCGGGAGAAGGGTGTGCCTCTTGCGAATTTTACTGTGATTATGTTGGAGCGTGAGAGGCATGTGGAGATGCTGAGGACGCTTAGAAAGCTTGGGGTGAGGATTATTTTGATTCCTGATGGTGACATTGCGGGTGCGGTTGTTTCGTGTATTCCTGATTCGGGTGTTGATTTGCTTTTGGGTGCTGGTGCGGGTCCTGAGGCGACTATTGCGGCTACGGCTGTGAAGTGTTTGGGTGGGACGATGCTTGTGAAGGTTTGGCGGGATAAGAAGGATGATGCGCAGCGGTTGGAGAGGTTGGAGTTGGCTGGTGTTGATGTGGAGAAGACTTATTGTCTGGAGGAGTTGGCGAAGGGTGATGAGCTGGTTTTTGCTGCTTCTGGGGTTACGAAGGGCGAGTTGTTGGATGGTGTGCGTTTGATTTCGAATGGCGCTGTTGTGCAGTCGATTTGCATGCGGTTGCCAAGTGGGACGGTGGAGAGGGCTGAAACGACTTTGCGGTTTAAGGGTCATCCAGTTTACAAGCAGTTCTTGAACGGTAACAACCACATCATGGAGCAAGAGTAGGCAACAGGCAAGTGATGCAATTAGGCTTGTTCTGTTGTGATCGGAGACTAGATCCCCCTCCCTTTTAAATAGGCAGCAAGGTCGGTGCGGATAGACCCCTCTCTACGTTTTCTGCGTTGATTGACTATTAGGCGGCAAATAGGTTCGCTTCGCGTTTTCAACATGCTATTGGTTGCTGAAAACGCCAATAGCGACCTACCCCCTATAGGTTTCTGCATAGAATCTCTATTAGGATCCAAATATGATGGGCAGGCTAAGTGTGGTGGGCACAAGCGAAATGCCTCATCTACAATGAAACTTTTCTTTCTGGACAGGTAACCGCCACAAACGGCAAGTTGAAGCTTCAGCTGCATGTTCCGCTTCACCGAAAAAGCCGAGGTAAAAAGGGCTATTTGAACCCTCACGAAATTTAACAATTCACAAATTTACAAAAACTAAAAGGCTTGACGGAAAAGGGTTTGTTTAGAACCTTTGAATCTACAGGCTCGTTGCAAGGCTAACAATTATGCAAAGCTTTTCTGAAAATCTTGTTTGCCTGGGTCTCCCAATAGCAAATCAAAAAAGGGTAGATAAGTTTTTTAATCGTTTCTTTTACTGCAGGTAGGAAGGTGTCGTAAATAGTGCTTATTGACAAATTAGATGAGAAGATTCTGCGCCACCTTAGCGTTGGCGCAAATTCTTATGAAGAGCTAGCGAAACTTTGTAATGTTACACGCAGCACTGTATATCGGAGAATAACAAAGCTTGAAAAAGAGAAAGTGGTACTTCGCAAATTGAAGTTTGCAATAGACATTACAAAACTTGATATTGTACCTCTTGCCGTGGGCATAAACATCTCGCACAGTGATGAGGCGGAAGCTATTGAATTGCTTAAAAAATGTCCGAAGATTAGTGTTCTTTGGCGAACCTATGGAGCACACAACATAGCTTTGCTCGCGCTGTGCAAAAAAGGAGAAGAAGGTCAATTAGTCAACGATATAAGGGAAATGCTGGATGAACTTGACGTTAAGACAATTGACACATGTGTTGGTTTCACTTGGGAAAAGACCGATATGACGCTTTCTTTCTAAAGAGGGAGAAGAGACAAGCAGTATTCTAAACGTTTTTGTCAACTTACCTGCGGGATTGCTGCAAAAATCTCTGGAGCAAATATTAAATATATATTGCGCAGATACACCTTTTCTTAAATTTCAGATTAGTTTCAAGGGTGGTGAACTATTGGTTAATGAAGGGAGAGGGCGACTGTTCAGGAGAAAAGACGGCAAATACCTAATTTACTTGCCGAAAGACTTTGCAGAAGACAGCATGTTCCCGTTCAAGGGCGCAGATTCAATTTTCATCAAGGTAAGCTTCAAGCTAAAAGACGACAAGTTGCTCGTTGAAAAATGGGTAGAACCTGAACCGTCAGAGGCTTAAGCATCTTCTAAGAATGGTGGAAAAAGAGTTTTCTTTTAAGCCTTTTTTTATTAATATTAAATTCCTACTCTTTGTTTGAAGTAAATGGCGAGGTCAAGCGAAGGCATAAGCCTTATTGCTGTTTTCTTGTTTTTCCAACATTGTTTGCATCTTCTTTTCCTAATAGTGAAAATCGTCGTCGTCGGGATTAAAATTTAATCCCAAACCCAAACCCAAAATTAAAATTTAATCCATAAGCTACAAAAATCTGTTGTTGAGTTCATTGCTGTCTATTCTTTTTCTAGTCCTATTTTTTTGTAGGGTGTTTGAGGCGAGTATGATGACTACGATGAATGTTACTACGACTGCTAGTGGGTAATCGCCTACTCCTGCTGTTAAGCCGATGGCTGCCGTAGCCCACAAGCTGGGTCGTGCTTCGCCGACGGGACAGAAAACGATTTACCTATGCGGCACCATTCACTTCTATGATGCCACATGATTGTCAGAAGCATCTTGGACTTAATCGGCAACACCCCGATGGTGCAGGTAAACCGACTGCACAAGAACCCAAACCTCGAACTGTACGTGAAACTGGAAAAATTCAACATCGGAGGCTCCGTCAAAGACCGCATAGCCAAATACATGATTGAGCAAGCCGAGAAAACCGGGCAGCTCACCAAAGACAAAACCGTCATAGAAGCCACCAGCGGCAACACCGGCATAGGCTTAGCTATGGTCTGCCGAGTAAAAGGCTACGACCTCTTCCTCGTCATGCCCGAAAACATGACCCTGGAAAGACGGCAAATCCTAAACGCCATAGGCGCAAAAATCATCCTCAGCGAAGCAGGCAAAGGCATGGACGGCGCAGAAGACCTAGCACGCAACATAGCCAGCCAAAGCCCAGACAAATATTTCATGCCCAACCAATTTGCGAATCAGGCTAACGTGCTCGCGCATTACGAAACCACAGCCGAAGAAATCCTAAGGGACACAAACGGGAAAGTAACCCACTTCGTAGCCGGCATCGGCACCACAGGCACCCTCATGGGCGTCTCCAAAAGACTCAAAGAACACAACCCCGACATCCAAGTAATCGCCGTAGAACCTGAAAAAGGCACATCCATCCAAGGCCTAAAAAACCTCGAAACCCAATACGTACCCGCCATCTGGAAAAAGAACCAGGTAGACGAAATCCACAAAGTAAAACCGAAAAAAGCAGAAGAAGCCGCCCGTCTACTCGCACTCCAAGAAGGCATCTTTGTTGGGCCTAGTTCAGGCGCCATATTCCACATAGCCCTAAAAAAAGCCAGCGAAATCAAAAAAGGCGTCATAGTCGCCATAGCCCCAGACGGCGGAGAAAAATACCTCTCCACCACACTCTGCGACCCAACCCTCTGCTTGAAGTGCGCACGAAAATACGGCATTCGATGCTCCTACATCGACGGAAGTCCCATATCAAAAGCACCAAACAAATAACCGCGGAACCCTCGCAAACCCAGAAGCCACTCTAGCATCGATTAATATTTTCAAGAAACACACTAAGATGCGAAAACAGTTCAAGAAAAGAGGCTTAGAAAGATGGAACACTTAACCGATCAACAAATTATCGAGTTTTTTAAACGCAGCTACAAAGCATCAGACGGATTATGGTTCATGAAAGTAGAAGAGAAATACGGTTTCAACGCTGCCTTAGAGATAGATAAAGAAGTCTGGAAAGTCATGCCCAAAATCCAAGCACGCATGATTAAAGCCATGCTGAGAAAAAGCGAAGGCGAAGCTGCCCTTTTAAAAAGTCTAACAACAAAGCTAACCTTAGAAGACTTCAAATTCAAAGTGGAACAAAAAGAGAACGGATTCCAAATACAAATCAGCGATTGCCCCTGGCATAATCTGATGGTGAAAAGTGTAAGAGAAAAATACTCCGAGAAAGTGGGAACAGCCATCTGCAACATCGAGTACTCTGTTTGGACTTCCGAATTTGATGAAAACACGCAGTTCACGCTTCGCACACAGAAATGTAAGGGTTCAAAACACTGCCTGCTAACCTTTAACAGACGCTGACTGAACCCCGTTTACTATTTAGGCAAACTTCAGCTAACTCTAATTAGCCGCAAACCTAAAACACCCTAATCTAAACACAGCTTAGTTTCAAAAGCTACGAAGACACAAGTAAAACAAGTAAAACAAGTAAAACAAGTAAAACAAGTAAAACAAGTAAAACAACTAAAAAAATTTAAGCAGCCAACCACATATATTAATGGTTGGAGGGTGTGCCATGGCTGTATCCAAACTCCTCCTCAATTGCCCTTATTGCGATTGGCCGTTTGAAGTTAAACCACCAGACAGCCTTCATTCCGCATACTCCTTTGAAAAACCGTTAAGAGGCAGCTTTTACGGCGAAGTTATCGAACAAAACCTTGTTTGCAAGAACCCAAAATGCAAAAAACCCATTACACTCTACTGGTATGCACCAATGAACTACTTCAACAGAATATAACAACTACGTGAATCCGCCCCTTGCTTCCTTGTTTTAAACTGGCTTGGAAAAGCGAAAAATTACGAGATAGACTTCAAAATTATTGGGTATATCTCTTTGTTCACGTACTCCACGTACTTGCTCTTGTCCGCCAAGTTGAATATGGTCACCGAAGCGTCTCTTGTGACGCCCACCACGTAGCCTGTCTCCTTTGACCGCGCAACAACGTACCACAAATCCCCATGCTTCGTGTAATCCTCAAACAACGTCGCGTTTACCAAGTCAGGACCATAAAGCGAAAGCTTGTTCACATTCGGAATGTCCACGTTATCAAAAAACGTTATTTTCGTATCTTCACGGTTTTTCAAGTGAAACTCCCGCAGTGTTTCAGGCGGAATCCGCGCCTCAACTATGCCGCCCACCTTGCCGAACAGAATCTCGCTGAGCTTGTTCGCTACGAGATTCGCAACGCGCTTCTTCTCCACAATAGCCAGAAACGTCGTGTCCTCTATCTGGGCGAAGCTGAAGAGCGCCTCCACGGTGCGTGGCAAGGGCACAGTTTTGCCTCTGTGGAACACGCGCATAACGTAATCGTGCGAGTAGACGCCGCTGAGCGTGTTCTCCTTTGGCAGAAGCCCCGCTACTTCCGTTACAAGCGCAAAGTTGTAGTCGCCCTCCTCGTAAGCCTCCTCTGTGCGGTAACCATCAAGTTTCGCGGCAACATCAGCCACGGGCAACTGCTCCGCAAACCTGAAGACTTTTCCTGCAACAACCACATGCAACACCTCGTCTCCTAAAATGGTAACAATGGCTGCTTATGAAACTTTGCTTAACACGTTTGCGGCTGTACGAAAAAGCAAAATGCGCTGTCCAGCTTTGTAAAAGCATAAATATGATAAGAAGCCAAAACTGACCTCTGGGGAATAAGACATGCAGTTCGAGTTTGACGCAGAAACCGGCGTTATTAAAGACAAAGTAACTGGAGAAAGATGCATAATTATCACCCAAACCAGAGTTGAAGAAGTCTGTTCAAGGCTTTCTGAAATCTTTCAATCAGGCGCCAAATTAAACATTTTTGAAGCAGGCAAAGCAGCAGGCAAACATTTTGCGGAAGAGACATCTGACGTAACAAAGGTTGACAAAATACTGTTCCTGAAAACAGTCACGCAAAGGTTCACGGATGCCGGTTTGGGAAAAATAGAAATCATAGAATTCGATCCTGAAAAAGCCGCAGTTAAATTTAGGATCTGGAACAACTTTTTCGCTGAACTTGGATGTGATAACTCAATGTACCGCAGCTGTATAGAAGGTTTCGTCACGGGCATTTACGAACAGATTATGAGTATAACCCCAAAGATCCAAAAAACTAAATGCGTTACGAATGGAGACCCATACTGCGAGTGGCACATGACCCTGAAGTGACCACAAAAGCTTTTTGCACACCACACGCCTAATTGTTTTTAAACTTGTATTTTAGGCTTGTATGGGATGATTGGTTTGCTGAGGCTCTGGGCGTACAGATTTAAGGAGAAAAGAAGAAAAAGGAAAGGTTGCGCGGGAGACATCGCCAGAACCATGCAATAAAGAGATATACTCAATAATTCTGGAAGCTACCCGATAATTTTCTATTTTCGCTTTCTGAATAGCTTTTTACCCTCCATTTCGGTAACGTATTCAAACCCAACATGGAAATTATCGTTCTCTTTTAATTAAACACTAAACTGAATTTAGTAGCCATTCAAGAAAATTCTTTATATGATATCGAAGTGAAAATTAGACTTATCATTGTGAGCGCGAGAATGTACACCCCAATAAATAGACCCCAAAAGTCACCGCCAGTTGAAATAATGAATGTTGCGCCCTTTACCACCATAAAGCACATTGCAATTATTGCAAAAGCAAAATTCTTTCTCTTTAGAATCATTATGCCTCCAGTTAAGGCAAATGCAGAAACTAAGATACCGAACGCCCCGTCAGCTAAGTAAGTTACACCTTGAGTTGAAAATTGAGAACTATCAGTAAGAATGCCGCCAAAAACAAGAATGCCGGAAAAAACCATTACTATCCACGAAGCTATAATTGTGAGGAGTCCGCCTGCAATTGGAAAACTAGTTCTCTCCGTTTTTCTTGTTTTCTCGTATTGAAAATTGTCAGTCTCTTTTTCTTCAAACTTGACTTGTGAAGTCTCTTGCCGTTTTGCATTAATTTGTTTAGCTCTCATTGATTCCCGCCAAGTAAATAGCACCGAATAAATTATCGCATATGCAAGAGCAAGTATTCCTGATGCTAGCACAAAATTGGAAGCTGATCCATAATAAAATATTCCTTGAGCACGCCACCACGTCAGGCCACCCTGCAAATTGTCTATTTCAGACTGAGTTAATTCACCCTGATTAAGTCGTGCTTCCAAACTTTCAATCACTGAATGTGGATACCATGCTAGGAAAAAACCTGCTAATAGCAATCCAGAGGCTATGATAAATGTGAGGGTGAATTTAACCCAATGCGAAGGCATAAAAAAAGTGTTTCCAAGCATTCAATATAAGAATTATTCCTGTAAAAAAAGGGAAAAAGGTTACGAGTGACATAGGAAGAAAATTCTTTTCCATGCTTGCCTATAGGCTCAGATACAGTTTTTAGCCAATTGCCCTTAAACGGGTCTTAGATAGATGTGAAGTTGCCCTTTCGAAACCTTTATTTCAACGCCCTTATCTGTACAGCAAGCTGCACCTTTTTCTAAAGCTGAAATGGCTAACCTATTTCGCACGCTTTTCACTGCATATGCTGCACCAAGTATTTCTTCAGCTGCCTCCTTGGTAAGCTCAATTTCAAGATGAGTCATTTTCCATCCATCAGTGTCTATTACCACATCCTTAACTTTGCCAATTTTCTCGTTCTCTGCAAAAACGTCTTGGTCTTTCAATTCACTAAAATTCATTAATTCATCTCCTTGCTAAAATTTTACTTTCCTATTTCGTTTTCACACGTATAAAACGCTATGCTGTTGTCATAATACAGTAACAAAAAGGAAAAAGGTTACGAGTGACATAGGAAAAATCCTTAAAACGAACCGAGATACCTCACCTCGGCCACTTTTTCATGCTTTTCTTACTAATTTATAGCCTAAACCTCTAATATGCTGTTATGGATAACGCACTGTCTTTCAAGGATAGAGAAAATTGGAGAAAATGGCTTGAAAAGAATTATGATAAAGAAAGTCATATTTGGTTAGCACTTTACAAGAAAGGATCTGGAAAAAAAGGAATAACCTTGGAAGAATCTGTGGAAGAAGCCATGTGCTTTGGCTGGATAGACGGCAAACTGAAAAGATTAGATGCTGAGAGATTCATCTTGCGATTTTCTCCTCGAAAGGCAAATAGTGTATGGTCAAAAATAAACAAGGAAAGAGCCGAGGCACTGATGAAATCAGGAAAAATGACTGAGGCTGGGTTGGCCAAAATAGAGGAAGCTAAAAAGACTGGTCTTTGGGATAATGCCTATACAAACAAAACCAAAGAGGCTATTCCTTTAGATTTGAAAGAGGCTCTTATGAAGGACAAGAAAGCGTGGGACAACTTTCAGAACTTTGCTAATAGCTATAGGAACATGTATATTGGTTGGGTCAACAATGCGAAGACGACTGAAACTCGTGTGAAAAGAATCAAGAAAATTGTGGAACAGTCCCTGCTTGACAAGAAGTTAGTCTTTCTTTGATGTAACCTCTGCGTTATTGGCCGTAATTCGTTTTGTATTTTGGTATTATAATGTCGGGTCGAATATCATAAATCATGAAGAGACTGTGAACTCAGCGCGGGCTAATTAAAAAAGGGAAAAGGTTACGTGGGACATGGTAAAAATCCTGAAAACGAACCGAGCTACCTATCGCATGTTTTGACCTAAACACTAACTACACTGCTTTTTCATACCCATAACTTGCTCTTTTTTCCTTCGAGCTGACCCACCGTTTAGGTTTATCAATCCGCGTTCTTTCGTATTCCCAAACTTCGTCAGGAGTCTCTAATTCTGAGTTGACTTCCCACTTCTCTATCACATGAAGCTTGTAATCTTTATCGAGTTGGTGGCGTTCCATAAACTTTGCTGCTTTACCCATCGCGTTTACTAACGAGCTGCTAACAGACATAATTCTAACGTCATCTTCCAGATTACTTATGTGCACATACACAAATTTTTTTTTCATACCCTGAACACTCAAAAACATAATATTAAGTTAAATTATTTTTAACAGCTTTGTTCAACCACGAACCTGTTTCAGATACAAAACCATCCAATATCCCAATTTAAATCCGATTTTAACTAACAAAAAAGGGGGAAAAGGTTACGTGGGACATAGGAAAATCCATCTAAGCGTAGAAGTTGGTAAACTGAAGTAGATATGTTGATTAACTCGCTTGTTCTCTTTATCTCAGGGATTATTGATTTGACTTTTGAGTTGATAGTATTCAAGGGAGAGTATGGTAGAGGCTATCCTTCTTGGAACCATTTGCGATTTGCTGTTGTAGACTTGAACAAGTCCAAAAGCTATCCGTCAAACTTTGTTAGCCTGTTGCCGATGAGAATAGATTCTGATGGGAAGTTGCCAAGTGCTTTTACAAAGTTTTTCGGAAGCAAAAGCTTGAAAATTGCTATAGGATTGTTGACTGAATCTTTGAAGAAGGAGCATGGTTCTGAAATCAAAGCTGAGATAGAGAGAAGGCTGAAACTGCTTGAACCTAACCCGTTAATTTATGTCAAATGTCGTGTCTGCAGAAAATTCTTTAAAACTCCCAAAGAAAGGGCACGCAAGCAAAAAATCTGTTTGGAATGCCTGAAAAGACACGGCAGAAACGAATAAACAGATATATCGATTGTGAAAAAGAAAGTTCAGGGATTTGGGAATTAGAACTTTCAAGGGGAAAGTTGCGCGGGAGAAATCGCCACTTCAGTCTTAATGTGACCGGACTATACTACCGGAGCCCTATACTACTTTGGTTTCCTGTAAATCGCTACCTCATCTCGTTCGCTAAAAGCCGTCTATATCGCATAAAAATCGAAGCCTGCCTCAACGAGGTACCTCGCTTCTTCGATAGTCTGAACAGCTTCTGAAAATCACAAACAATCACTACATTTCGGGCAAAACCAAAAAGACAATATTCAAGCTAAACTGAGTAATAATTCAAATAGCTGAAGATAAAAAGGCTTAGTAATATTGAGAAAGGTGTAAAGATTTGTGGCATGAATATCCTATTCCATCAGATTTTGACAAGCAAAAAGACATAATTCGAAAACTAAGGATCTGGATACAGCAACTCGAAAACAACAAGCTCATTGTCGGTTACGCATTCAACCATTATTATCAAGTTCCGCCGAACCCAAACGAGCCAGATGAATTAAGGATCAGATTTCAATATCGCGACGAACAAAACAGAGATAGAGTAGAGAAAAAACTTGAAAACGAAATAAAGAAACTGCTACCAAACTACGTTAGACAGGAGAGGCATTGGGGTTCCGATACAACGGAGACACATGTGTTGCAAGCATACGAATTTGGAAGCAGATGTGCCTTCCTCGCTTGGGAACAAATCGAGAACGGGCGTTTTCCAGAAAGTTACTTCGCTAAAGCTTCTATCGTACAAGGCAAAGCAGGGGTTGCGGCTAAGCGGATACCATTGGAGTTTCAAACCCATTTGAGCCACGGAGTAATGAACTCTATTGGTATTCCCAAAAGCCCTGATGAAATAGCCATTTACATAAGAAATCTCATGGATTCCACCAATTCGAGAACAAAACAAGAATTAATAAACTGGCTACAAAAAAAATGGATTGACTTTTAGTTTAGAACTAAAACATCGGAAGCCTTTTCACTAAGGACGTAAGCCTCGCGCCAAAAGTGACAGCCAACACAAATATCCTCAAAAATAAATGAAAAAAGAGAATTGGGTGTGGGAGACATCTCCACTGCTATCCGAGTGTACCTAACTCTACATGCGTTTTGGCTACCAGGTCAAACCAAAAAGACCATTTTGGTTAGTTAGTTAAATATACATTTACCTTTCTTATGAAAAAATTTGGAGTTTTTGAGGGAGATATCTCCACATGCAATGGATGCAATTCCAATCTGTGCGTAGTTACTATGGGGATTCACCCCAAACCCATCGGCGCCGGCGAAAA
Source organism: Candidatus Bathyarchaeota archaeon (assembly GCA_016927015.1). Classification (GTDB taxonomy): domain Archaea; phylum Thermoproteota; class Bathyarchaeia; order Bathyarchaeales; family Bathycorpusculaceae; genus SG8-32-3. The sequence continues at coordinate 23,400 of JAFGNM010000112.1, forward strand.
TGATCTCTGTTTGGTCGAAATCATGTGGCTATGGATCTCTATTTTCTCTTTGACATGGAAAATACAAGCAAGATGTTAATGGCTACAAGGTAAGCTGGGAAGGCTATCTCAGAGAATGTCCACGCCGCGGTCACGAGAAAACTTGTCATCGGACTAAAGGCACCAACTAAGAAAGGCAAGCGAAATTCGCTCTCTGGGTTTCGCCAGGCTTTTCTTAGTGTCGGCGTTGCGGCTAGAGCGTCGCTAAAAATTGCGAAAACTATGGCCATGTTAGGGTTCTCTGTTACGTACCACAACACTAACGCCAGAACCGACAAGGCTCCACAGACATAGTCGAATGCTGAGAGTTTCCAGTATGCTCTCTTGTTGAGGAAGGAAGCTAACAGAATCAATAAGGGAGAGAGGCCTGACATGAACACGGGCACAGCAGCCCAGGTTGCGCCGCTGGAGAAGGCAGCTAAGGTGGCGGTGAAGGGCGCGATGGTCCACATCAACCATGTCACGCGGTTGGGTTTAGTTTGTCCTTTGAACATTGAGCGTATGTAAGCGAAAGCAGCAACCAATGTGGCTGAGGCAGCAATTAAGACTAGGAACTCAAACATACGCTTATCTAAATGCACGGACTAGATATTTAATGGCATAACATAAGCGATCATGTTCCATACTGTACTGGCGAAAAATCCTAAAAACTATAAGGGATGCCTCAGCGTGCGTGGCTTTTTATTTCTTCTTTAGTATAAACACGATGAGACCTATTGCTGCAACAGTTATTGCGGCTCCTACTACATAGAGAGTTAATGATTGATCTTCTAAGGGTTGAGGTTCAGGAGTAGGACTATAAAATGGAGAACTCGTGGAAGTAGGTGATGGACTAGCGGTAGGTGTTGGGGTAGGTGTTGGTTGTATTTCTGCGACAAAAGGTTGGTCAGCAGTTATTATAACGTATCCTGTGAAGGGATCATTAGCAAATGGTGCTGATTGGGAAAGATCTATTGTCAGTGATTGACCAGCATTAATTTGCTTAGTTTCGGAGGCTACAGGAGTATCGTTTTCTAAATAATGGTTGAGAGCAAAATTTCCGTTAATGGTTCCTGTATTGTTTATAACAAAAACGCTAGAAACTCCAGAGAAGTTCCGATAAATAGGGCTTAATGTTTCATTGTAAACTACCGGGGGCGCGCTTACATTGTTAATGATCAAGATACTTGAAGTAACTAAAAGTATTGTTATCATCAACGTATTTTTGTTCAAATATCTCTCAGGATTCACAATGATCACTCCAGTTTATGTTAGGTTGACTAATAAGGCGTGCTCATTAAAAAAGGGAAAATTGGACATGTGACAAGCTCAGACTGCGACTTTTACAAAGATAACTTCTAAATGATGCGGTTATTTCGGCTATTATTCGCCTTTTTCAAAAAGCAAATAATGATTGATTTCAAGTCCTGCACGCATTTGAGCAGCCGTATAGGTGTGAAGTCTCCAGCCTGCTTTTTCCCAATCCTCAATTATTTTACCTATATTTTCGTGGTGTCCCACCATCACACAATCCCATTTTTTCAACAATAATCACCTCAAAAACTAGTATTAGAAAAAGGGCTATTTTGGTTTTTTGAACAGAATGAAGCCCGAATATCAACTATATTAGCATCTGCTTCTAGATTAGATTATATAATATCTCAAAACTTTTTGAAGATTCTCGGGGGTTTCCATTGTTTGCCTTAATATTTTCAGAATCTCAGGTTGAAGTCGGCAAATATCATGCAAAGTGATTAAGCCAATCAAACGTTTCTCATGAATAACTGGAAGGTTCTTTATTTTTTTCTCAAACATAAGACGTGCAGCCTCCTCCAAATTAGTGCTGGGCTCAATAGCCACTAAAGGGCTCGACATAATCTCCTTCACTTTTGTCTTCCTAGCATTCTTATCCTCCACAACTATACGCTTCAGGATATCCCTCTCAGTAACGATTCCTTGTGCTTTCCCTTCAACCGTGACAATTATGGCGCTTACACCTTCTTGAGCCATGAGTTCTGCAGCTTCCTTTACGGAGACACTCTCTTCCATAATAGCGACTTTCGTGGCCATTACATCGTCAGCTTTAATAGGAATCACGAATTTTTCTTCCGTTTTATTTCCAGATTCATCTTTTGACACAGAATCACACTATATTAGACTATTGACGTTACTTAAATAAAAAAACCAGCACTCCATACTTCTTAGAATAACTGTTCTTAATCCCCAATCATTACTTTTTTTGCCCCCCTCAAAATTTTGGTTTTCTGAACAGCTTCCTTTTGTATCGCCCGATAAACTTATCAAAGACAGAGTGTATTGATTTTTGACCAATTATGAAAGCATACATGACTTTGTCCTGCAAAGCGGGCGCTTACAAAAAAGTCTTGGACGAACTGATAAAAATGAATCTTTCCCAGAAAAATGTCTTCTTGCTTTTTGGTCAAGCTGACATTCTTATCCAAATCCGCGGATTAAAAGACCTTAATGAATTTATCAACAATTGGTTCAATCCTATTAGAGCGATAACTCCTGCAGAACCAATGGTTGAAAAGACGCAAACTCTCATTGCAATCTCAGAAGGCAGACCATTCGAAGAGGAACCGTATGCTTTCCTATTTTTTAATACTCAACCCAGAAATCTTGAAAAGTTGCAGGAAACGCTTCAGAACATACCGGGCGTGTTGTCAGCGGACACGGTTTTTGGACCCTACGATGTAATCTGTGCGGTAAGAGTGAGAAACAAGATTGAGCTTAAGCAACTTGTTGAAAGAATAGAAGAGGAAGTTCCAGATGTTCAAGGAATAGTGACTGAAATACTAGCTCCGCTTTACTAACAGTTGCATGAATTTTTGGCAGGCTCTCATTTTGGTTTTCTGAATAGTTTCCAGTAATGAGATACAGGAAAAATTCGATAAAATGAGGATTTTGTTGAGAGTGGAGATATTGCCACTTGCACCGAGGCTACCTCACCTCTGCCACTTTTATGCGAATCAACAAAAAAGAAAAAGGGAAATGTCGCGGGAGATTTCGCCCTTTGTGTGCAATTTGGTTAAATAATAGATTTTTCACCTAATAACGCACGCTGTATAAGAGGCAAAAAATCTGCAATGTTGATACAGGAAGTCATATTGGAGAATTTCATGAGTTACGAGTACGCTAGGGTACCCTTTAGACCAGGCGTAAACGTCATTGGCGGACCCAACGGCGCAGGGAAATCCTCGCTTCTTTTGGCTATTTCGGTTGGTCTGGGTCAGTCGTACACGGAACGCTCAAGAAAGCTAAGTGACTTGATACGTTGGGGCAAGGAAAAGGCACGCGTTACGCTCATTTTGGACAACAGCAAACGAGGCGGCAACCGTCCAGTTCGAAAATACAATAAAGACCAGCTTTTCCTCACCCGCGTCTTGCGGAGAGACGGCAAATACTGGTTTGAACTGGAGAACCGCGCCGCCACGAAACAGGATGTTGAACGTCTTTTGGGCAAGTTCGGCTTTGACCCTGACAACATGCTTATCATAATGCACCAGAGCATGGTGGAACAGTTCTCGGTGCTCTCCAACCTGGAAAAGCTGCGCATGGTAGAAGCAGCCGTGGGTTTAGAACCGTTCCGCGAGAATGTGCTGCAAGCCCAGAGCAAGCTGACGCGTATTCTCAGCCAAGAAGAATCCGTGAGCAAACTTTTGGAGACCGCGGAGCAGACGCTCAACTATTGGCGCGAACAATACGCTAAGTACCAAGAAAAAAAGCAAATGCAGACGAAACGCCGGTTCCTAGACCGTGAGCTCACATGGGCAGAAGTGGAACGCCGCGAAAGCATACTCAAAGGGCTACAGGCAGACAGGCAAAAGGAACAGGAAAGCCTGAACCGAATCGAAGAGGAAGCAAAAACTGCAAAAGGGCAAATTGCAGACCAGCAGAGCCAGCAGGAAGCGCTGAAGGACACGCTGAAGACTGTTTTCGGTGAGCGTCTCAACCTTGAACGGGGAATCGCCGAAAACGAGGTCACTGTCTCCATAGTTCAGCAGCTGCTTGAAGAAGCCTCAGTGCTGGAGCCTGAAATCCAGAAAAACGCCCACCAGTTTAAACTATTCAGAAGCGAAAACCTGCAGGAGATGCTGGCGAACTCGCGGCAAAACCTTTCAAAGATAAACGAGAAAGTAACAGAAAACCAAACCAAAATGCAAAGCGTAGAAGAAGCAGCCGAGAAAGTCACTAATCAAGTTTTGGATAACCGCATTCAACTCGCCTTGCTACAGTACCGCAGAGAAAACGTGACAGCTGACTTGGAAAAAATAGACAGAGCGCTTAAAGACGCTGAAGCCAGCCTTAACGCGACTACCGCCAAGGCAGAACAGTCAGGTGCCCGAATTGCCGTGATTAAAAGTGCCGCGGACATTCTTGACGAAATCCGAGTTACTGATGGCCATTTAGCTGCGCTGGCGGATGCTTCAGAAGATATAGAGCGGATGTACGAGTCTTACTCTAAGCTTTATTTGGAGCTGAAGGAGAAGGCGCAGGTGGTTGCCGAAAACCGCGAGAAAACCCTTGAAGAAGTGAAAGTGCGCATGGAAGCGTGGCGGACTGTGATGCAGCGTCTGTTGGAGCGCGTGAACTTGGAGTACCAGAAGATTATGGGTCAAACTTTGGCGACTGGTGAAGTGCGGCTTGCGAATGGGCATGATATAGAAACTGCGGGCTTAGAGATTCTTGTGGGCTTTAAGGGCGGAAGACCAGTGGCGCTGGACGCTTACACTCAAAGCGGCGGAGAAAGAACCACGGCGACTATGAGTTTCCTTTTGGCGTTGCAGCAGCATGTGCGTTCTCCGTTTAGGGCTGTGGACGAGTACGACATTCACATGGACCCGAAGAACAGGGAAATGATTGCGCGCATGCTGTTGTCGATGATAAAGGATGCTACGGCGCAGTACATCGTTATCACGCCAAGCCAGATTACCTTCGCTCAACAGGACGCGAACATAATCACGGTGCAAAACGTTGAAGGCAAATCAATAGTTCGAGAGGTTGCATAGTGCAGGCCAAAAAAGAGCAGAAACGATTCGGCAGAGAAAAACTGCAACGCATCATCGAAATGTGCACGGCTATAGAAAACCGCACTGTGGACCCGTTTCTGCTGGACGTTGACAACATAATTAAGGTGGTGAAAGAGTATTTTCCCCAGTGGGAGGAAGCTGACGAGTTTAACTTGGATTCGGAGGCGATTCACCACTTGGCGTCGGTTATAAAACTTCAAAGCGAATGGGTCAAACACTGCTCCACATCGCTTTACACTGACCCGTTTCTTCTTGAAGAAAAAATCACGCAGGCAAGCAAAGAAGAAATGTTAAGCGTGTTTCTCAAGGCGTGGCATCCTCTGGTTGAGTTGGAGCAGCTTAGCATTCACAGTCTCGCTGAGGCTATGCGGTACTGGGATGGGTTGGTGCCGCTTAAGGAAAGATGGCTAGACCTTGATGTTCAGGAAGTTGCAATGGGAACTGCCAGCCGAGACGAGTTAGTACAGCAGCGTGTTCTCGGAGACAAGTTTTTTTCTGAGGAGCTTGAGGGTTACTGGCGAGAGCTGAAGGAGAAAGTGAAGGAAAAGGGTGTCGGCGGCAAGATTTTCTACTGGGATTTCGTCGGCGCAGACACTTATGAGGATACTGTGGAGCGGGCTTTCTTGACGAGTTTCTTGATAACGTACGGTTACGCGACGTTGGAGATTCACCCGTTGGAAGAGGAGATTTTTATTAAACCCTTCGACAAGCCCAACACGGAGATTCTTACGCAGCAGTCGATTTCGATTCCTATTGCGGTTACGTATGAGAGCTGGCAGAAGTGGAAGAGAGGCGAACTGTATTGAGAAAGAAGACGAAGGGTGTTTACGCGAGCAAAATGAAGCGGGCAACGCATATGCTGTTTTACAGGAGACACCAGAAACCTGGCGTCAAAGGCTGGGAGCTGCATAAGGCGTTGGGCGCTGATTACCCGAAGGTACTGGAGATTCTTGATGACTATTTGAAGTCGCTGGATTTGCAGGTTAAGACGGTTTTTGAAGAGGAAAAAACGCCATCGGGAAAGCCTTCTTTGGAAGAGCTTGGCAAGGCACGGTTTTACATTACGTTGCGGGGTGAGTTGGCTCCGAAAGAGTCGAAGATGATTGGCTGGCGAATTGACGACTTGGCGGGTTTAGCCGTTGCAATTGCGCACATTATCAGCAAGAAGGGGCAAGCGCCGCGGAAAGATGTGGAAAAGTTGCTGGGCGAGAAGTTGCCTGGCTGGAAAGTCGGCTTTAACATTGACCGTTACATTCGCTATGGGTATTTGCAGCAGGACGATAATGACCAGTTGTATTTGGATTGGAGAACCCGTGCGGAAGTTGATGAGAAAGCGCTGATTAACCTGCTTCTTAGAAGCGAAGCGCAGACGACTTTGCCTTCTGAGGCTTCAAATGAAGAAAACGGCGAAGAAGGCGTTGAAGAGCAAGAAGAAGAGGAAAATCTCTAGCGCTCGGAAAAATTTATACCCCCTCTATAAATAGCTTGAACTTTAGGGCAGAACCTAGGTTTGAATGCGTTGCATGGAACAGCTTTGAGAAAGTGAAAGCGAACAAACATTTCCTCTGTTTAGTGTTTGCGTTTCTTGAAGTAAATTATCAGAGCTATGCCAAAAACAGTCAAGAGGGCTATTGCAGCTAATATCCACGCGGTTGGAAAGCTTGGATTAGGCGGAGGATTCGCTAAGGGTTCGCCTATCGCATAGAAATATCCGTCCCTTGAAGCAACGTAAAGAACGCCGTTGCTCACAGCAGGCGAAGCGGAGACTTTGTCTCCAGTGGGAAAGTGCCATATTTCCTCGCCTGTAGACGCGTTAAGAGCAGAGGTACCGATGTAAACTACATCGCCAACGATGGCAGCCGACCCCCGATCATAAGAAGAACCCCGGTTCCGGTTCTCCCACTTAAGACCACCAGTCAGTGCATCCAGCGCGTACAGCTCTCCTGAATCTGAAGAACGTACGTAAACAACGCCGTCATCAACTGTAGGCGAATAGCCATGAATCCTCTGCAACACATCGCTGACTGTAAAACGCCATAACTCTTCGCCACTGTCAGCATCCAGTGCATAAAGGTAGCCAACATCTGTGCTTACGTAGACTACCCCTCCGTTGACGGCGGGAGCAGAATTTACGATATGACGTATCGTGTGGTTCCATATTTTTTCGCCAGTAGACGCCTTAAGCGCATAAACATTATGGTCTGGTGAGCCATAATAAACTACGCCGTCAACAACAGCTGGAGAAGATTGTACCTCTATCGCACCCATAGTGGTGTAGTTCCATATTTTTGAACCCGTTGAAGCGTTAAGCGCATAGAGGTTGCCTTCAGGTGAGCCTACGTAAACCACGCCATCAACGACGGCGGGTGAAGAAATCACTCGACCTTCCGTCGGGTAACTCCACACTTTAGTCCCTGTTAAAGCGTTAAGGGCAAGCACATTACCGTCAGCGCCTATAAACAGCCTGCTTCCAGACACAGCAGGAGACGAATACATCGTTGGTGTCGTGGGGTAGCTCCATATTTCGGCGCCAGTGTAAGCGTTAAGAGCGTAGATGTTGTCGTTTCCCCCAACATAGACTATCCCATCTACCACAGCGGCAGAAGAAACAACATCATTACCCACAGGAAAACGCCATAACTCAACAGGCTCCGTTGGCCCAGCACTTGCTGTAACGCCTGTGTGTGCCGAGTCATGGAGAAACATCGGCCAGTCATCGCCACTGGAATCGGCACTGACATTCGAGTTTGCCACTCCGTAGAACTGGAATAGCAGAAGGGAAACGAGGAAAACCAGAATCCACTTATGCTTTCTCGTGGGGAATCCCAGTGTAAAGTATGAGCATTTTGAGAATATTAAACTGTCGGTGCACTCAGCCTTGCCACAGGCTTATGCTTACCCGTGTCTGTAGAGTATGAGTAAAAGTATAATACCTATGCTTTTTGACAAGGAAAGCGAAAGTGAATAAGCATTCCAGTGCTTAGTGTTTGCGTTTCTTGAAGTACAGTAGCAGACCTACGCCTACAATAGCCGCTGACGCTGTTAAAGCTAAGATTAATGTTGTTGTGAGGTTTTCTGTCGGTGTGAATGGGGTCTCTCCGTCTGGAGCGTCTGGAACTTGAACTGGTTGTATGGTGACGGGGTTCAGAAGTGGATATCGGTCTTGGTTGTTTTCGTCTATAATGTATGGCTTGTTCCATATACTCGAGCTGCCAAGTTCTTCAGCATCAGGATACTGATTGGCATAATTGCCCCAGTAGTTGCCCCCAATCGGATAGTCATTGTCCCAGATGTTTTCTGAAGGCAGAGGGACTCCTGGGAATTGTGGGTGTCCCCAAGAAGCATCGTCGACATGTTTTGTGTTATTGGCAAAGTTGTTGTGGTAAATGAGGTTGCTTGACGATGCATAGAAATTGATGCCTATGTCTTGGTCTGCGATGCTGTTTTCGGCAATTGTGTTGTTGCTTGCTGAATGGATGAGGTAAATGCCAATTTGGTTTCTGGTTATGTGGTTACCTGAAACAAGGTTCTGGTTTGAATATGAAAGTCTTATGCCCGCCCCAATGTTTGCGTTGATGTTGTTTTTTGTGATTTGGTTGTTTGAAGCGTAGTTTAGAATCACGCCGTCTCCGTAATTGTTAGAAACGTCATTGTTAGTAATTTGCGAGTCTGTTGTCCAAGCCAGCAGTATTCCCTGCGTATTGAAATGAGTATTCTCAACAATAATTCGTGTACAGTTCACTAAAGCCAAATAGCCAATGTTTGGGTAGGTCGATGGATTTATGCGCACATCGCTTTTGTTAGTCAAGTAGTAAATCTTTTTGCCCTTTACCGTGTTTGAATCATCAATGTCGTTAATAAACGACGACAAGGACGGCTGAGGAGCACCTTCCACTTGGAAGCCTATCCCAGTCCCGCTCACTGAGTTATTCCTAAGCATGTTGTTTGAGGCTGTAATGAGGAAAATGCCGCCGCTGTTTACTATTGTGTTTGAAGAAATAACGTTGCCCTCGCTTCTTTCAACTGAAATACTTCCACTGCTCGCAATGCTCGTTTCAGCTAATTCATTAAAATCTGTGACGCTGTTGCCTATTATGTTATTGTAGTTTGAAGAGTGACGGACCATTAGCCCTTGGGGAAGATTGTTTCCGTCAAACGTGTTATAAGAACTCTGATAAACAGAGACAAAATTGATGGTGTTTCCTGAAAAAGTGTTGTGGTCTGAATAAGCTAGGGCAACGCCTTCAATTATTTTTGAAGTGACGCTGTTTCCTGTAACAATGTTGTTAAATGAAGTCTCAAATGCAACGCCTGCTCCCGCCTCTGCAGCTATTATGTTGCCAGAGATAACGTTGTTGTCGGATTCTCTAATTCTGATCCCTGTGTAGTCTGCTTGAATCTCGTTGTCTAAAATTTTGCACTCCGAGCCATAGACTTCAATTGCATTTACAGGCGCGTTTATTTTCAAGTTTTTAATCTCCACATTATCTCCGTTTATTTCATATATCTCACCTTGAAGAGTGAAACCTGCGCCGTCAAGCACAATATTGCTTGCATCGATAACAATTGACGCCTCAAGGTTGCTTGTGAACGTGTAAGCATTACCATTACGCTGAATTGCACTTGTCCCTTCAACATTTCCATCTGTTGTTATAGAAACGAGAAGGGGTTGAGCCGTTACGACTTGAGTAGCAACTACATAGAGCAGTAGTATTATCGCAAGAATCAAAGTTACACTGAGGTTTTTTGCGATTTTTATTGTTTAGCCCTTCATATAACAGTGGGCAGTTTGGGTGATAAGGGTTTTTGTAAAGGTTTCTTGACTAAGCCTTAGTCAATATTTCTTGACTAACCTTCAACCACGCGTTTTTCGCTTACCCTATATGTTAATAACGTGACTAAGTCTGAAAAAGAGGCATAGCGTATTGCCGAAACATTAATCCGCGGCGCTTCATCGCCTAGCCGCTAAATTGCAGGCTTAGGTGATGCTGACGTTTTGAATGTCAAAATACCGTTTTGCTAAAAATCGCAGGCGTTCGGCGTTTTTGCCGTTTTTGCCTATGGCGACGCCCTTGTCTTTTGGGTTAACGGTTACTACTGCCATTTTCTTTCCGTCGGTTCTTTCAGACACGCGAACTTCTCTGACTGCTGCGGGTTTCAAGGCGTTCTTGATGAACTGCACTGGGTCCTCTGAGTACTCGATTATCTCGTGTTTTTTCCCGGTCATCCTTTCAAGTGTGTGGATGTTTCTGCCGCCCCGTCCTATGGCAACACCCACTTGACCTTGGTTAACGATGAATATTGCGCGTCCCTGCTCTTCGTCGATTATGCAGTCTTTGACGCCGGCGCCGCTGACGCTTTCAAACAAAGCGATGTAACGCATTTCGTCGCACGTGATTTTAATGCCGCTTGTCATGCATTTCCTCCAGTAGAGTCTGGCATCTCACTGTTCTCAATAACTTTGAGAATTTCTGAGTCACCCGTTTCTCTTATACTTAATGCTGAAATAATAAAGAGTCTGTTGCAGACAGCTGCCAAATCCATTGAAGTACCTTTATACGTCATGATAGGAACCTTAGAGATTTTACCATAATATTCTACTTGCTCTTTTATGTCTTTTGGACAATTAGCGGCTAAAACAATCATTTTAGCCTTACCAGTCTTAGCGTTTTGCAAAGCAGTGTTGGCTCCGAAAGAAACCTTGCCAGTTTTCACAGCTGTTGCTATGGCTTTATCTATGTCAATCATGTTTCCGTTTTTCCTCCGCTCTTTTCTTGTTTTTCAAAAGTGGACATGTACAGCTCCACCAAACCTGTGCCAATTGGAATCGACTGCCCGACTATTACGTTTTCGGTTACGCCTGCCAACGGGTCGCTTTCGCCTTTCACGGCTGCTTCAACAATGTTCGGGACTGTAATTTCAAACGCTGCCCTAGCCAACACGCTTGCTTTCTTGCCGCTGATTCCGTGCCTGCCTATCTGCTGCACTTCACCCGTTGCGGTCATCATGTCTGCGACAAGCAAGACGTGACGCACATCTACGTCTAAGCCTTGGTCTTCCAAGACCCCTTTCGCCTCATTGGTTAAAGCGTTTCTCGCGGCTTCTACTCCAAGCGTTTTAGCAATCTCGTGAACGTTGTTTGTTGTTGTTCGTGAAGTGTCTACGCCAGAAATCTGCAAAACCCTAGACAAGTTTGAGCCATCTGTTCTTATGACCCATTCGCCGTGTTCTTCAGTAACTAGCACACGCTTTATGTCAGGCACCCCTTTAACGTGGAAACCCGGCACCTTGCCAAGCAGTTTCTTCAAGTTTTCAACTTTCTTGGGCGTAATCTGCACCATATCGCCCTCCACCACCACAGTGGCGTTTTGAATCTGCAACTGGTCCTTAAGCTCATCCATGGTTATTGCCCTGTCTTGCATCATGGACCTGTTTAATTCAACCATTATTTCTTCGCGCACAGGGTCCTCGTAAATCGCTGAAGCTATATCTTCCAGAGACGTGTAGATGATGTTGCGTGCAATTTCTACTGCGCCTTCTTTGCTTTTCCTATATTTCCCTGTCAAGTATATCGTCATAATCGGAGTTGACGGGATTCTTCTGGCGTCAACTATTTCGATCAGTCTTGGCAAGCCTAAGGTTACGTTTTGCTCCTTGACTCCTGCGTAGTGGAACGTCCTGAGCGTCATCTGCGTGCCAGGTTCACCTATTGACTGAGCAGCAACTATGCCCACGGCTTCACCTGGCTCCATCAACGCCTTTTTGTACTGGTCAGCCGTAAGAGCAACAGCTTTTTCAACACCTCCCTTGCCGAGGCCAGCTTTGGCCAAACCCTGCTTAAGCTGATCCATAAGTATCGGCGTGAGCTGCCCCTCGACCGCGGTCAACTGCTTTTTAATGTAATCCGCCGTTGCTGCTTTGCCTTTTTCTTCTCCGATTTTTATCTGGCCGATAAGTCTGCTCACGTTCACCGCTTGACCGTGGTCGCTTTTAGCTGGGTCAACGCCGTCTTCGCCGTACATGAACTGGATTATGTCTCCAGCTGAGTCTCTGACGGTGCCGTCATACTCTAAGCGAATGTGCTCCAAAGCGTTAATGAGTCTTCTTTGCATGTAACCGCTCTGCTGTGTTCTAACTGCAGTGTCCACCAAGCCTTCTCTGCCTCCCATAGCGTGGAAGAAAAATTCAATCGCGTCCAACCCACTCTGGTAAGAATTGTAAACAAATCCTCTTGCCCTCGGACGGGGGTCACCGTCAACAAAATGCGGCAAAGCTCTTCCAACATAGCCTCGCAGTATTCTTTTGCCACGCACTGACTGCTGACCGACACAAGCAACCATTTGCCCAATGTTAAGGCTTGAACCTCTTGCGCCTGTTCGGGTCATGACTATGCCCGCGTTCTCTATTGTGAAATCGTGGTCTGCGATTTTTCCTGCTTCGTCTCTGGCTGTAGCCAACTCGTGCATAACGTAGATTTCAAATGATTCTTCAAGTGTTTGCCCAGGCAGCCGCGGTAAAGTTCCGTTGCGGTAGTTTTCAATGTGTTCATCTATTTTCTTTTGGATTCTTTCCATTGTTTTCTTGATTCTGTTCTCAGCCCTAGACGAGAGAACAAGCTCGTCATACGTGTAACTGAAACCGCGCATTGTTATGAAAAGCTTCAGCAGCCTCGTTATCTTGTTCAAGAATTCGCGTCCCGCTTGAGTCCCGTAGTCCTTAATTATGCGGTGCAACAAGCTCTCAGACTGCTCGGAGCCTATAGAACGCCTGTCTATGATGCCGGAAACAAGCTCACCGTTTTTAATAACCACATACGCATCATGTTTGCAGTCTTCCTCTTCACATTTGGTGCATCCTTGGCAGAGGTTCGCCTTCAAAACGTAGTTCAAATTCTCCGGTAGGAAGAGGCTGAAAATCTGTTTGCCCGACCACAGGGGCTGAGGTCCCTTGACTTGAGGCTCTGGCAGTGGTCCAACATATCCCGTTGCCGTGAGTAGCCTGCTAACCTCTTCTTTAGGCATAAGGTTTGCTCTTCGAGTGAAATAGTATGCTCCCGTGATGAAGTCGCGTATCGCACCAATTATAGGCCCTCCGAACCTTGGCGAGAGTATCTGGTCTTGAACTTGCATCAGCAACAGGGCTTCTGTACGCGCTTCTTCGCTCTGAGGCACGTGAAGGTTCATTTCGTCTCCGTCAAAGTCCGCGTTGTAAGGTGGACAAACGCAGAGGTGTAACCGAAAAGTCTTGTAGGGCAGAACACGCACGTAATGCGCCATAATTGACATACGGTGGAGTGACGGCTGCCGGTTGAATATGGCGATATCGCCGTTTTTGAGATGCCGCTCCACAACGAAGCCAAGCTCTACGGCTTCAGCGATTTTTTCTCTGTCTACAACGAATTCAAGCCTTATGCGTTTTCCGTCAGGCCTGATAATGTAGAGGGCACCTGGATACTGTTCAGGTCCGTTTATGACTAGCCGCTTCAGTTCCTCAATGTTCCACTCGGTTACTTTTTCAGGAACAGACAAGCGCATGGCGATGTCTCTTGGAACACCGACTTCGTTTATGTCGAGGTTCGGGTCTGGAGAAATAACTGTGCGCGCTGAGAAGTCAACTCTTTTGCCTGAAAGGTTGCTCCTGAATCTTCCTTCTTTTCCTTTCAACCGTTGCGAGAGGGTCTTTAACGCTCTTCCTGAACGGTGTCTCGCTGGCGGTATTCCAGAAGCTTCATTGTTGAAGTACGTGGTTACATGGTATTGCAGAAGCTCAGATAAGTCTTGAATGATGAGTGTTGGCGCGCCTGCCTCCATGTTTTCCTTAAGCCGCTGGTTAATGCGAATGATATCCACAAGCTTATGAGTTAAGTCGTCTTCCGAGCGGATTCCTGACTCCAGCGTTATGGAGGGGCGAACGTAAACCGGAGGCACAGGCAAAACCTGCAGGACCATCCATTCAGGCCTTGCCGCGTTGGGGTTGAACCCTAAAATTTCCATGTCATCATTTGAAATGCGCTCCAATCTTTCCCTGATCATGCTGGGCGTCAACGGTTCAGAGCCGGCTTCGGTTTGCTCTATAAACTTTGTAGGTTTCTCAAAAGTGATTTTAAACTGGTCAGCTGCACAATGCGGACATTGTTTAGCCTTAATTTCCTGCATAATAGTCTTATACACTACGTCGGGTATCGTGCCCAAAAGCGTGTTGTACCTTTCAATCCGGTCTCGAACCTTTTTCACTTTCTCGTCCGACAGGAGTATTCGCCCGCAACTGCGGCAGGTTGCCTTCAAGAGGTCGTGAATTATTTTCGTGAATTCTATGTGCACTATGGGCACTGCCAGTTCGATGTGTCCAAAGTGGCCCGGGCAACGGATTGCCGTGTTGCCGCAGGTTTTGCATCTCTGCCTAGGCTCCAGAGTGCCCAGTCGGCCGTCCATTAACCCCGCGGTGATGGGCGCGCCGTCTTCATCGTAAGTATCTGGTGTTTGAATTTCTACAACTGATTGCTTACGCAGGTCTTGGGGTGAAATCAAACCGAAAGAGATTGCGTCAACAACTTTGTGAATTGATACTTCTGACATTCTATGCCTTCTCCTTTAGTGTTAATTTTGGCGTGATACACAAGCTCTGAAGCTCTTGCAACAAGAGTTTGAAAGCGTAAGACACGATTACGGGGGAAATCTTGGCCTTTTCATCGCAGATTTTGCACACGTGCTTTCTTTGCTTCATGTCGAAATAAGATATCTGACCGCAGTTTTCGCAAATGTACAGCGTGTACTTGTCAGATTCCTCCAGCAGCCTATCCCTGAGCAGCATAGCCGCGCCGTGACCTATGAGGCAGTCGCGTTCCATTTCTCCGAATCTTAAACCTCCGCCTCTGGCTCTGCCTTCAGTGGGTTGCCGCGTCAGCATCTGAACTTGCCCGCGGGCTCTGGCGTGTATTTTGTCGGCTACCATGTGATGCAGTTTCTGATAATAAACGATGCCGACGAAGATTTCAGCAACGAATTTCTCGCCTGTTGTGCCATTGTAGAATACTTCGCTTCCCGTGTGGCTGAATCCCAGTTTCACAAGGCTTTTCCTAATTTTTTCGGGTCCTTCGTTCGCGAATGGTGTGCCATCCGCTGGTTTTCCCCTTGCAGCTGCAGCTTTTCCCGAAAGGGATTCGATGAATTGACCGATGGTCATTCTTGAGGGTATAGCGTGAGGATTGATTACTATGTCTGGAACGATGCCTTCGTCTGTGAAGGGCAGGTCTTCCTGTGGAACTATCAAGCCTATGACGCCTTTTTGTCCGTGGCGAGAGGCAAATTTGTCGCCTAACTCTGGAACACGTTGATCGCGGACTCTGACCTTTACGAGCTTGCTTCCTTCTCCAGACTCTGTTATGAAAATTCCGTCAACGGTGCCTGTTTCTGAAGGACGCATATCCGTGGATGTGTCACGCATGGAGGGTCCTTTAACTTCAAACTCTTTGTATTCTTCAAGGAACCTCGGCGGGCTTATTCTTCCGATAAGAACGTCTCCGCCTACAACTGCAGATTCCAAACCTATTATTCCGTCAGGTTCAAGGAGCCGGTAATATTGTTCTCCGCGGTATCCTCTAGTTCCAGGTTCGGGAACTTTAAACTTGTCTTTTAACCCGCCCAAGTACTGGCGGCATTCAGCTTCATAAATCCTGTAGAAGGTGGAGCGGGCTAAGCCTCTTTCAATCGATGCCTTGTTGAAGATTAAAGCGTCTTCCATGTTGTAGCCTTCGAAGCTGAGCACAGCAACAACGCAGTTTTGTCCTGTAGGGCGTTGTTTGTAACCCATGATTTCCATCAGTTCGGTCTCAACCAAGGGCACTTGCGGATAATGTAGTATGTGTGACCTTGAATCCACGCGGTAATGGAAGTTTGTACCGTAAATTCCGAGCGCCTGTTTAGCCATAGCGGCCTGATAGGAGTTACGCGGGGACTGGTTGTGTTCTGGAAAAGGTATAGTTGACGCGCAGATTCCCAGAATCGTGTACGTCGCAATCTCAGCGTGAGTGTGTTGAGGAGTGACCTCGTCGAGAGATACGGCTACGTACGCGTTTTCCTCTTCTTCAGCGTCCAAATATTCAATTAAACCGTTTTTAACAAGGTCTTCCCAAGCCCATTCGCCGAGACCTATTTTTTCTAAGTGTGCAGGCTGAAGCTTCGGAACGCCGTTTTCAACGATTATAAGAGGGCGTCTGACTCGTCCTTCATCGCAGTTAGAGTGCAACTCTTCCATTTCAGTTTGAAGCTTCGAGAAGTAGGTTATGTTAACTTCAGTTGAGATTTCGCCTGATCTTCTTTTTTCTCTGAAAGTCTGGGCTAGTTCGGAAGCTGAATTGCAGTATCCGATTATGTTTCCGTCAACGAAAACCTTTGCTCCAGAAGTTCTTAAATCGGCATTAGCCTCGTAAGCTGGAACTGTGCCCATCTCAAAAAACAGTTGCTTAATCTTATCGGCGTTTACACCCACCGAAATTGATGCTGATAAAGCCAGATTTTTGACCAGACCACAGTTAGACCCCTCAGGTGTTTCGTTTGGGCATAAGCGTCCCCAGTGCGTAGGGTGCAGGTCTCGAGCTTCGAAGTTAGGTTGGCTTCTGCTTAACGGTGACTGGAGCCTCCGTAAGTGGCTGAGCGTGGATATGTAGTTTGTTCGATCCAAGAGCTGAGTTATGCCGACTCTGCCTCGTCCCCAGTTTCCAGTTGCAAGCGCATGTTGGAACCTTTCGGTTATTATTCCCGGGCGGACTGCCGCGGACACAGTTATTATCGGACCTTTTACGCCTATGCGTTCAAGCTGGTATTTTATGTCGCGGGTTAAGTTTCTGAAGGAAACGCGGAAGAGGTCTGCGAGAAGTGGGCCTGCGAGTCTCAAACGTTTGTTCTTGAAATGGTCTTTGTCGTCTGTTTGCCTCCTGCCAAGCTTAAGCTGGATAACGCGGTAAGCCATTTCGCCGAGAAATATGGCTTTGTCCCGCCTGTCTTTGTTGCTTCTGCCCAAGTGTGGAAGGAAGTTTTTGTCGAGGGCTGTTTCAGCCTTTTGCAGACGGTACTCTTCAACTTGCCCGTGGGCTACGCGGTTTCCAATGAACAGCATGGCGTCGCTGGGGGTGTCTACGCCTAGGGCTTTTTCAAATGAAGGCCCGAGCACGCTTTGGATGTCTTTTTCGAGGGAGACTGCTTCAGCGATGTCTTTGTCTTTCTCCAAGTTTAACGCGCGCATTATTACTACGAAGGGGATTTCAGTGGGCACGCCAGGCATTGTCACGTAGATGGCGTCGTCGGACTTCAGTTTCAGCTCTATTCTTGCCCTGAAGCCTACGGTTGTTGAGAATATTTTGGCTTGATAAACAGGTGAGGTGCCTTTCTCGTCTACGTCAACTATCACGCGGTTCGGCGCGAGGTCTTCCATGGCGACTATGACGCGTTCAGAACCGTTTACCACGAAGTAGCCGCCTGGGTCGTCTGGGTCTTCTCCTGCGGCAATAAGCTCTTCTTTTGAAAGCTGGCCTAGGAAGCAGAGTTTTGACTTGAGCATGACAGGGATGTTTCCGATGAAAACGAGTTCAGTGTCTTGTTCTCTTCCATCTATCACGGGCGTCATTTCAATAGCTACTGGCGCTGCGTACGCCAAGTTTCTGAGCCTGCCTTCCATAGGGTAGATTTCGTGTTTAGTGCCATCCACTTCTGTGGCGTATGGTCCAGTGATGCGTGACTGAGGGTCTATCACCCAGATTTGTCCGAGCTTTACTTTGTAGGGGCTTTCGGGAACTTCTATGGCGATTTCGCTGACTTCGTCCACCACTTCCTGTAAGCCGTGGTCTATGAATTCGTTGTAAGAGTCAAGGTGCTGCCTTACCAGGCCTTTGTCGTTGAAGAAACTTTTCAACAAAATATGGATATCTTCTTTTTGGAATTTAGTCAATTTTACCATTCTCCCGCGAGGTTAAGTTTGTAAATGTGCAAACGGATTTTTTTGGTGCGGGCTTTTTTCAAACTTGCGATTTCCTCCGATGTTGGAATTTCCAACTCGAAAAAGGGTTTTCTACGTTTAAAGAGCACAAACACATGCTACATAGCTCACTAATAAAGTTTTTTATGTATATACCCACAAACTACGGCTTTCTAAACTTTTTTAGAGTCGTTACAGGCTAATAACTTTTTTGAGTTGCGTTGCGCTCCGCAAAATCTGAATAAAGAGCGAATACGCGACATACGGGTTAAAATCGGTAGGCAGCAGGTTTTTCTTGTTAAGGCAACGAATATTGTGGTTTGTTGAGGACTAATTCTCACGGTTTATTATGCTTAGTTTGCATGTTGCTGGTTCGGGGGTTAGCTTCTTTTCTATTAGCGGAAGCAACTTTTCGTCTGTTTCGTATCCTATGCTGTTTCGGTCGTTTTGCATTGCAAGCTTAACCGTTGTGCCTGAGCCTAAGAAGGGGTCGAGCACTGTGTCGCCTTTCACGGTGAACATTCTGATGAGGCGGTTCACGATTTCGTCTGGATAGGCGGCGGTTCTTCGTTCGATTTGGCTTGTTGTTTGGCGTGTGCCTATTACGTCCCAGATTTGCGTGAACCATTCGTCTCGTTGCTGTTTTGTGAAGGCGCTTTCGTATCGGCGGGGGTCGTTTGGCGGGAAATGTCTAAGTTTTCCTTTTCTGAAGAGGAGTATGAATTCGCAGTCTAGGGTGACGTAGGCGTTTGGCGGTAGGAAGCCTGAGCCGAGGAATGCGCCTTTGCCTTTGTATTTCGGTTTGGTGGTGGGCTTTTTCCACAAGATGTAGGGCAAGGTCGTGAAGCCTGTTTTTTCGCAGTGTTCGATTATTCTGGAGTGGTTGGGGAAAAGGCGGAATTTGCCGTTTAAGGTGCGTGTGGCGTCGCCTATGTTTATGCATGCTATTCCGCCGTCTACGAGCACTCGGTGGGTTTCGCGCCAGGTTCTGGAGAGGGTTTCGTGCATGGCGTCGTAGATTTGGGTTACGGTTTCTTCTTCGCCGTCTGCTTCTAGTTTTTGCCACAAGCGGGCGATTTGCGGGTTTATGGTGGCGAATTGGGTGTCCCACATTTTTATCATTGGGTATGGCGGCGAGGTTACCATTAGGTGGATGCTTGAGTCTGCGAGTTCGGGCATTTGTTGGCTGTTGGCGAGGATTATTTTGTGTTCTGTTTGCATGGGGTGTTCCTTGTGTTATACGTGTGTGAGTTGCTTTTACTTTTTTGGTGTGTAGGTTTCTGTGGAATTCGGATTCTGAATTCAGAGTCGGATTTCATAACAGATATACTTAAGCATAAACAAAAGGCGCAATCAGTGTTCAAGTTGAAAACCGCCTTATCAGCACGGAGCATGCAAACACTGTTTACAATCGCGGTAATAGCCGCTTTGCTACTTATGACCCTGAGATTCAAGGTTGATGCACAAATTGATGCACAAGCTTTTCCAGAATACCAACAGTACGTTCACACCGACTGGCTGGGCAACTGCACCTACATCGAGAAGCCAATGTTCCCCGTCTACCTTAACGAAACCCAAGTACCAATCGGCAAAAACTGGACCGTTATCTGCCCCTTGCAGGCGAACCACAGTTACCACGTCTACTGTTACGGCGAGTGGGTGCACACTGGCGACGCGCCGAAAACAGACTACGACATCTACGTCTATAACCCGCAGGGCGAGTTAGAAGGCACTCACACTGAAGCGGCTGGGCTTCCCGAGCACTTAGGCACCACGGTTGAAGACGCGTTTTTCGTTCCCGCCAGTTCAGGCAACTACACGTTCGCCATAGTAAACGATGCTCGAGAGAGCAATGGCGCGGAGCAGGCGACTTTCATGGTAATCGAGAACGTTGAGTGTGACAGGTGGTACACGCACTCGGTAAGCGGAAAAGTCGCTGATGCGCCGGCGTTTAACACCAGTTGGGCTTACGAGTTCTTAACCGCCAGCGAACGCATAGAGCTGTGGGTGCGCGTGCCAGACACGCTGGACATGTACGAAGCTAGGCTGTACTTGATGAGCAACACGGAATCGTTAACTGTGAATAACGTTTCGCTGCCTTGGGAGCCTGGTCTTTACGGCAACCTGAGCGCTGTGGGCGGCTACAACCTTGAAAGCGAGGAATACCGCGGCGTAGCTTACGCGAGCTGCGAGTACAACGGGCAAGACATGTTCTTGAATTACACTCAGCCGTTTGGGGGCGAGAACGTTTACCACTTGGTTTTGATGGGAGAGGTCGGCGAAGGCAACATAGATTTTCTGGTTAAAACCACGTTCGGCGGTGTCTTGACGCCTTTGACTTTTCCGCAGAAAGTTACCCCAGCGAATGAAACGGAAATTGCTTACGCAACGAACACTACGAGGTTGGAGAACGCCACGTTGCGGTACACAATTGACAGTTGGAAAAACACAACCAAAGTTGATATGGTGGTCAGCAATATGACCTGTAACGCTACGATTCCGCAGCAGGAAGCAGGCAGTTACGTGGAGTACGCGGTTCAGGCAACGGACACCATAAAGAACATGCTCACGGCGACTGGAAACTTTACAGTAAAGTACATTTCAGCGATAACTGACTTTAACGCCACGCGAATGCCAGTGACCTTGGGCGATAACATAACCGTCACGGGAACCATTTCCGCGGAGGCTGGTGGCGCGCCTGTAACGGTCACGTTCATGTCTGTAAACTCTACAGAAACACTGCAGTGCACCGCGCTTGGGAACGGCACTTTCACCGCAAGCTTCCAACCAGCAACCACTGGAGACTGGATTGTTCAAGCTGCTTTCGCCGGAAACAGCAGCATTTACGAGTGCGAAAGCGAAACGGTGATGTTGACGGTTGAGGAGCCGTCTTTCTTGGTGACGTACGGGCTGTATATAGGCGGCGGAGTCGGCGGCGGCTTAGCAGCAGTCGGAGCAGTAGTCTACATCAAAAAGTACAGACAGTAGCACCCTGTTTGCCGCTGGCGGGAAATGATTAATAAGAAAGAGCGTTAAATTTTGTTAGGCT
>JAFGNM010000113.1 GCA_016927015.1 Candidatus Bathyarchaeota archaeon
GCTTTCATCATGTTGGTTTCTTGGTCTAGGAACGCTTGCATTTGTGTTGGGTCGCGGATGCGGATTTCTGCGCTCATTTCGGTTTTCTCGATTTCCAAGGCTGAGTCTAGCAGTGCGATTTTTGCGTTTTCTTTCTTTTTGGGCATGCCGGAGTGAACGACTTCTTTGTCGATTATTATTCCGCTTATAAGTTGTGTTTCGAGGAGGCTTTTGCCGGTTTTCTTTACGAGTTGGATGTTGTCGATGTCTGCTATTTTTCTGTCTCCGCGTTGCTCGGCGATTTGTGTGACTGCGTCTATTGAAATTTCCGCCAGATGTTCTCTAGCTGCGCCGACTGCTTTGCTGCCCATTGATGTCAATGCGACTTTGAGGAGGGTTTTGCGGTCGTTGACGTTGACTGGTACTGAGACTTTGCTTATGATTTCGATGGCTTTTTGGGCTGCTTTTCGGTAGCCGCTTACCAATATCGTGGGGTGAATGTTCTGGTCGAGGAGTTCCTCGGCTTTCTTGAGCAGTTCGCTTGCTAAAACTACGGTTGTGGTTGTTCCGTCGCCAACCATGTCGTCTTGGGTCTTGGCGATTTCCACCATCATTTTCGCCGCTGGATGCTCCACGTCCATTTCTTCTAGGATTGCTGCGCCATCGTTTGTTATGGTTATGTCGCCTAAGCCGTCTATGAGCATTTTGTCCATGCCTCGTGGTCCAAGCGTGGTCTTTAAGACTTCGCCGATTACGCGTGCTGCCATTATGTTGTTTCTTTGAGCTTCTTTTCCTCTGCTTCTAGATGTGCCTTCTTTGAGTATTAGAACTGGCTGTCCTGAACCAGTTGTTGTTAAATACGCCATATTGTCAAACCTCTCTTTAATGGATAAAGCTATTTTTCAATCGGAAATATGCAAGAATCCAACGAAAATATAAACGTTTACCCTTACAGAGAGCAACTTTGTAATCTAGTGTAAAGAAAAAGCCATATCGCCCCTATGCGCAGGGTGTAAGTCGAAATTCACACAACAGTTGCGCTGAGCATAGCGGAAACAACTTAAATCTCACCGAGCAAATAACTTAGTAACCATTCAAATTCACGAGGCAAACCAAATGAGAAGCGACATGATAAAAAAGGGAATAGAAAAAACGCCGCACAGAGCACTCTTAAAGGCGTTAGGATTAACTGACAAAGACATAGCCAAGCCCTTCATAGGCGTGGCAAACAGCTACACAAACATAGTTCCAGGGCACATCCACCTGAACCAAATCGCAGACGCAGTGAAAGCTGGAGTAACAGCGGCAGGAGGAACACCCTTTGAATTCAACACCATAGCGGTTTGCGACGGAATAGCCATGGGACACGAAGGCATGCGCTACTCGCTTCCAAGCCGCGAATTAATCGCTGACTCAGTAGAAGTCATGGCGCAAGCACACAGGCTAGACGGGTTAGTCCTGGTAACAAACTGCGACAAGATCACGCCAGGCATGCTCATGGCAGCAGCACGACTAGACATACCCGCCATAGCAGTAACTGGAGGACCAATGGCTTCCGGCTGGCTCGACGGAAAAAAAATTGGCTACGCCTCAGTCCCAGAAGGCTTAGGAAAACACTTCGCAGGCAAAATGAGCAGCGAAGAACTCAGCCGACTCGAAAACGCCGCTTGCCCAGGATGCGGCAGCTGCAACGGCATGTTCACCGCAAACACCATGGCATGCGTAACTGAAGCCCTAGGCATGTCCCTGCCCTACTGCGCCACCGCTCTGGCTAACAGCGTCGCGAAACTGCGCATAGCCAAAGAAACAGGCGAACAAATCGTCAAACTCACATGCAACGACGTCAAACCCTCAGCCATCATGAAGAAAGAAGCATTCGAAAACGCCATCGCCGTCGACATGGCGCTAGGCGGCTCCACAAACACCGTCCTCCACGTTTCCGCAATCGCCCAAGAAGCAGGAGTCACCTTACCGCTGAAAGTTTTCGACGAAATCGGCAGACGCATCCCTCACCTCTGCAGCATGATTCCAAGCGGACCATACGCCATGGAAGATCTGCACGCGGCTGGAGGAATACCCGCAGTAATGAAAGAATTATCCCCGCTGCTCAACCTGAACGCGCTCAGCGTAACCGGCAAACCAGTCGGCGAGAACATTGCGGACGCCAAAGTTTTAGACGCCAACGTTATTCGCTCTCTGACAAACCCTGTGCATAAGGAAGGCGGCATAGCCATACTAACCGGCAACATAGCGCCAAAAGGAGCAGTTGTGAAGACAGCAGCTGTCTCACCCAACATGCTCAGGCACAGTGGACCAGCAAAAGTCTTTGACTCTGAAACAGAAGCCGTTGCCTCAATCAGAAAGCGCGAAATTCAGCCAGGCGACGTTGTAGTCATCCGCTACGAAGGACCTAAAGGTGGACCTGGCATGCCCGAAATGCTCATCCCCACAGCAACAATAGCCGGCATGGGACTAAGCGAATCAGTTGCCCTGATAACTGACGGCAGATTTTCGGGCGCCACAAGAGGACCATGCATCGGACACGTTGCACCAGAAGCCGCTGAAGGTGGACCAATCGCAATAATCAAAAACGGCGACACCATCACAATAGACATCCCCAACCGCGTGCTAAAAGTAGAGTTAACGGAACAGGAAATCAAGAAACGCCTAGAAGCATGGAAACCAAAACCACCACGAATCACCAAAGGCTACCTGACTCGATATTCGCCCACACCCACAGAATAAACAGAACAACAGCTGCTTGGAAAAGCTACCCCCTCCCTTATTTAAAGGCTAAAACGCAGGGACAACTTTGGATTTTTGGAAGCACCACGTTTAGGCGCTTATTTTTGGTGGTGGGCGTATGCGTCTTCCGAGTTTTATGCGTAGGGCTATGCGGTGCAGTTTCCTCAGCGACTTCACAAGTTCCTCAACAGTCGGCACGGTTGAGTAGATGAGCGGCACTTGCTCGTACTCTGCCAGTTTTATGGCGTAATCGTCTGGTTTCACGCGGTGGAAAATCACCAGTCGCGGTTTCAAGTTGCTAACGCGCACAATCATCATGGGCAGGCACCCGTTCTCCACGTTGGTGAACACTAAGGCGCGGTCGGTTGTTGCCCCGAACAGCTGCGCGTACTCCAAGCCTGAAAGGGCTTCAACCGCTTTTTTGCTGTCTATCACGGTGTATCCGCTGACTTCCTTTACGTACTTGTCCTTGCAGGCGACTACTTCGCCGTTTATGGCTTTGCACAAGTATTCAACGCGGACTGGAATCGGAAATTCCCTGAGGTCCAAGACAGCCATGGACGGCGAACTCGTCAGCTTCGCGAATTCCCTGATGAAGCGGCTGCCCTTTTCCTCGTCAATCTGCAGCAACGCCAGAACAAAGCGCCTGATGAACTTGGCGCCTGGACTTTTTCTTCTGCCGCTCTCATAATCGCTGATAACCGAGGATGAAAGCGACATCCGCTCTGAGAGGCTTATCTGCGACACCGCAAAAAGCTCACGCCACTTCCGCATCGTCGCCCCAGGCTTACCTGAAAGAATTATCTCCCCTGCGATTCTTCTCGCTAAAACTTCCCGGATGCTAGGCGACACAGACATATGCAATGGCTCCAGCGTGCACTTCTCCCTTTAATGATTAGGTATAAAACTATACCGCTTTTACTCTGGAAACGCACGGTATGCATCCGGTTATTGAATTGACTTTATAAGTAAGATTGTGCATAAGAGGCAGTACCGTTCAGCGTCCAAGGAGAGATGACATGAACGCTACCAACACGACAAAGAACATGAAAAAAAGGAGTGATAAAATATGGCAGAAAAATCAGACGTTATATTCGTTGGAAACAAACCCCCGATGAGCTATGTCCTAGCAATCATAACAGCTTTCTCGCAAAGCAACATTAAAGAGATAACGCTGAAGGCTAGAGGACAAGCAATTACCACAGCTGTTGACGTAGCAGAAATAACTCGCAGTCGCTTCCTAAAAGACTTGAAAGTGACCAAAATAGCCATCGGAACACAAGAGATGCCACCAAGAGAAGGCGAAAACAGATCCAGAATGGTTTCAACGATAGAAATAATGCTTACAAAAGTATAACTATGGCGGCACAACAAAACAAACTAAATTCAACTCTCCACTACCTTTTTATCTTTATCAGCAATACTTTTTAGAATTATTCAGTAGAGAAAAGAGTTCTCAGGCTTTTTCATCTGGCTCAGGTTTTGTGTTCTCTTTTTCTTTCAGGTAAGATTCAACTTTATTGACGATTTCAACAAACGCTTTAGCTGCAGGGGAGTCTGCATGCTCAATCACGAACGGTGAGCCTTTGTCGGAATCCACGCCTACTTTCGGGTCTATCGGAATGCTTCCGAGAAATGGAACGCCGGTTTCTTCCGCCATCTTCTTTCCGCCGCCAGACTGGAATATGTCGATTTTATCGCCGCAAGTTGGACAGACATAGCCGCTCATGTTTTCAACAACGCCTATTATG
Organism: Candidatus Bathyarchaeota archaeon; assembly: GCA_016927015.1. Taxonomy (GTDB): domain Archaea; phylum Thermoproteota; class Bathyarchaeia; order Bathyarchaeales; family Bathycorpusculaceae; genus SG8-32-3. The sequence continues at coordinate 4,476 of JAFGNM010000113.1, forward strand.
GGCATGCCCACTCTTCGCGCAAACGTAATCGCTTTCTTGACGACGGCTCGCGAGAGCTCCGAAGGCATCGTGACGATAATCACGCCGTCAATGTTGGGCAAAAGTTGCGCTATGCTCAACGGTTCGTCGCCGGTTCCAGGCGGCAAATCAATAAAGAGAACGTCTAATTCGCCCCAGACTACATCTGACAAAAACTGCCGTATAGCAGTCATTTTAAGCGGACCCCGCCAAATGGTAGGTGTTTGCTCTTCCGGCAAAAAGAAATCTATCGAAACAACCTTCATCCCCAAAGGACCTATTACGGGAAACGCGCCGGGCGGCCCAACTTTCACCTGTTGCCCCGTCAAACCAAGCATTCTAGGGACGCTTGGGCCATGTATATCCGCGTCTAAAATTCCCACATGTTTTCCTTTTAGAGCAAACGCCGCAGCAAGATTCACAGTCACGGTGCTTTTGCCTACGCCGCCTTTGCCGCTTATCACGGCAACAGTATGCTTAACCCGCTTCATTCTGTAGCCGAGAAGTTCTTGTTGTTCCCGCATTCTCTTCTTAAATGTCTCAGCGGGGTTCAAGTTTTCTGCTGTGCCCATAAAAACACCCGTATATATTGAAGTTTGATGTTTAAAGCGAACTAAATAGTTTATGGTAAAATATTTGAGCCGCTAATGACGCAATCAGCGTTTCTGATTAGCCAGAATTGGGCACTTCAACTGCCACATTTTTAACTTACGCTGTTTCCTCTCTAGTAGGCAGTGCAAAAGTTTCCAATCGGTGATGCACGTGGTTACCCTTGAAAACATACAAGACGCCAGAAAAGCGATAGCGCCTTTTATCAAGTGTACTCCTCTTGTGCAGTCGCAGTTCCTGACTACTTTTTGCGGTTGCCCCCTGTTCTTGAAACTTGAAAATCTGCAGATTACAAGTTCCTTCAAACCCAGAGGAGTCTTTAACAAGCTCTTGCATTTGAGCGCGGAGGAAAAAAACAGGGGCATAATCACTGCTTCTGCAGGCAATCACGGTCAAGCAGTAGCTTTTGCCGCGCAAAAACTGAATTATTACGCGAGAGTAGTTGTGCCCAAACCCACTCCGAAAGTCAAGACTGACGGCATAAAGAAGTACGGTGCCGACTTGGTCTTGTTCGGCGAGAACTATGATGAAGCTGAAAGGAAAGCTAAAGAGCTGGCGCGTAAAGACGGTTGCGCTTACATTTCGCCCTATAATGACGAGTTAATCATAGCGGGGCACGGAACCATCGGGCTGGAAATTCTCGAGACGCTTCCTAACGTTGACGCCGTTATGGTGCCTCTAGGCGGGGGCGGCTTAATCTCCGGCATAAGCATTGCCATAAAAAGCAGAAGGCCAGATGTGCAGGTGATTGGCGTACAGTCACAATCTTCGCCTGTCATGTACGAGTCTTTGAAAGCTGGAAAAATAGTTAATGTTCAAAAGGTGGGAAACTCCGTGGCTGAAGGCCTGTCTGGCAACGTGGGGCCAATAACGTTTGAAATTGTCCAAAAATACGTTGACAGCGTAGTGTTGGTGAAGGAAGAAACGCTGAGACAAGCGGTTTATCTGCTTTGGACTCATGATAAACAAGTTGTGGAAGGTTCCGGCGCCGCGGCTGTTTCACCCGTAATAGAGAATAAACCCTTGTTCAAAAATAAACGCGTTGTCTCCGTTGTGACTGGGGGCAACATCGACAGCGATTTGTTCCAGAGCATACTGAAGTCAGAGCATTAACGAATTTTCAGGTTTTGCTGCCGCAGAGAGGCTTATCCCTGATAAGTATTTTGAATTCATAAGTGTTTTAACTTTTCAGAGTGGAGTATGTGATTGCAAGGTGAAGTGCATGAGTGAACAAATCTTAAAAGCTTGCAAAGAATTGATTGACGACGCAAAACTGGGTTGCGCTGACCTCGTTTTTAAAGACTTATGTCTCGAAGTTTTGTCCAGAGCACGCAGTATCCTTTCAGATAAGCAGTTTAACC
>JAFGNM010000009.1 GCA_016927015.1 Candidatus Bathyarchaeota archaeon
CCGGTTCACCGCCAGTTCTTTCCATTTCATTGAGTGACCACAGTTTTTCAGTATTAGCTTCCAGCTTTGCTTGTACTTTAGCCCATTTAAGACCTTTATGGCGGTTCATATTTTTCTCAAAACGGGCTTTCAATGCTCTGAGTAGTTCTTCACGTTGTTCTGGTAACAACTCTTTTTTGAGCTTGGGCATAATCATAGTATTCATCCCGATTTTATAAGATCATCTATGCAGGGTGACGTTTACTTTACAGCTCACCCAACAGATAATGCTCATTTGTGCAACTACTATAGTTTTGAGTTTTTTTGGATGGATACCTATCATACATGCAATCGTATTTCGCCTTACGAAGCAGGCTCGGCGTTTAGATTGGACGCTTTTTATTCTTTTCAGTGCGCCTTGGCTTTTCCTTACTATTTTTAGCGTACTATTAATGATGGGAATAAAGATTAAATTTTTATCTTTCTCTCTCTCGTACTTGCATGCTAACCTGCTAACTCTTTTGCTCTTGCTTGCTTACATATACTTACTCTTACCCTCTTCTCACAAAACACCAAAAACCATAACTCTCACACACAAACGCAACAAAAATATCTTAGAAGGCTGGGTATTGTCTAAATAATTTATTATCGTTTACGCTTTTGCAGAAGAGTTGCTTTAGCTTCAGCAGGGGCAATAACTTTTTCTGCAAGAGATTCAATCAGGTCTTCAATGTTGTTATATCGATGAATTTTGAGAACCCATGGATAAGGTGTGAAATCCTGAAATAAACCATATTCCTTGGAGGAAGATAAAAGAATTGGCTGAACTGGAACTGAGGTGAGATGAGGAATAGTTTTCTGCAATTCTTGAGGCACACTTCTCGCGTCAGTGATGTCAGCAATGACGAATCGTGCCATGTGAGCCAAAGTCGATACTGTTTCTGCTTTGCGTCGACTGATTGGTTCAGGGAAATCAAAGAGCACAGGCAAATAGTTTCTCTTCCGAAGCTCGATTCTAATTGCGTCTAAAACCGCTTTCCGTTTTGGAGTGAAGCGCCCTAGGATAAGCACAACCTTGGACGTTATAGTATCAATAACTTCGCGGATTTTCTCGCTATGAAGAAGAATATAGATGAACTGGGCAACTTCAAGGTTATCCACCATAATTTCAGGCTCACCCTCAGGAGTTATTTTGAGGTCTGATTGCTTTGCTTTCTCCAAACCTTTTAACCCCCAAGCAGAAATACCAAAAACTCTGCATCCAGTGAGAATCGCCCCATTCAAGTCCGCTTCAATTAGTCGTGTCATACTCATATTGGCATTGCTGAGGTTTGCTCCACGAAGATTTGCTCTATCAAGATTTGCTCGGCTCAAGTTTGCATCGCTAAGGTTAGCTTTCCTAAGATTTACGCCAACAAGGTCTGAACTTCTAAGGTCTGCATTACTAAGGTTCGCTTCATTGAGACTTGACCAGCGAAGGTTTGCGCTAGGAAGGCTCGCTCTATCAAGATTTGCTTTAAAAAGAATTGAAGCTTCAAGCACCGCGTCACTAAGGTTTGCATTGCTAAGGTTGGCTCCACGAAAATCCCCTCTAAACGAGCGTACCTCGCTCAGGTTTGCTCCATGAAGGTCTGAATAGCGAAGGTTAGTTCTATAGAGATTTGCTTTGCTAAGATATGTTCCCCGAAGCTCGGCGTTACTAAGGTTTGCCCCGCGAAGGTTTGCGCCCTCAAGATTTGCTCGGCTCATGTTAGCATTGCTAAGGTTAGCTTCCTCAAAATCTACTCCACGGAGGTCTGCACCACGAAGTTCTGGTTTAATTGGCTCCTTTTCTCTCCAATCATTCCAGACGTCAATGCCTTTTTTTAGCATTTTCCGATGGAGTCGATTCACCAAGAGCAAGCACACCTTCACATACAAAAGGGGATATCATTACTCTTACAATATAAAACATTGATTATGTTCATTCAATTCAAATCTGAGAGTCTTGGCACCCATTTCTTTCTCTCGTTTCTCAAGTACTTTGCAAGCAACAAAGCCTCTTCACTAATCAGAGTATCAACCGTTTGCCTGTTTCCATGTTTCACTCTTGGGATGTCAACCATGCGGTCAAAAAACAGGTTCAACCCTTCCGCTAAACTGTCAGCTTCATACTCGCAGAGGTGAATACGCTTTCCAATTTTGAGGCGCATCATAAAATCTGTCACGGCAACAAAGTCTTTCTTGCTCAGGTTCAGAAAATGCTTAATTATGAAGTCATCTACTTAAAAATCGGTATAATTCTTGGAAATCAGCGACAAGGGACGGCTCCTGAATGCGGTTTGATAAAATTTTGTGAGGAATGTTTTTATGAGAATAATTGAAGGGTGGAAGAAAATCGACAATGAGCGCGGATACTTGAATGACACAACAGGGCAGAATCTTGTTGTTTCAAAGAAACAGTTTGGACAGCACTACATAGTGTTACTATTCCCTGAAATGAAAAGTGGCGATGAAGGAACAAAAATTTCACCAGAATACGCGACTGAGTCAAAAGCTGAAGCGTTTGCGTTTGATTGGATGAAAAAGCACCCGAACGGGACAAGTGGACCTGAACAGAAGTAGATAGCACGAGATTATCCACATTGTTATTGCTAAATGTGGTCAGGCATTAGAATAAAGAAACCGAAAGTATTATCGAGGAAGACATCAAGAAGCCTTTTCTTCTGTTTCAATGAATATGGCGCTGGGAATTTGATACGAACCCAAACTTTAGCATAAACAAAGGCCTTTCATCTTGCGCGCTATAATGTTTTGTTAACATTCATCCATCGGGAGCTACTCCGTTGATGGGGCTAAAAGGTGGAAAATATTGCCATTATTACGGGTATGTACGTTCCTGCATGAAACAGAATTGAGCCTAACAAGCTACTCGTTTTTTGTATAAACGCTCCAAATACGTGTTAGCCTTTCTTTGTCTGCTGTTTTTCTTTGCGCTTCTTCCTTTTCTCGTCGCGCTCTTTCTTAGTTAGCGGTTTATCCTTCTTCATTTCCAATCAAACCTACAAGGAACTACGAAGAACACACAATTAACACTTTCTAGAAGCTAAGTGTACTCCCTGAAAGTGTGGCTACATTTCGTGCATCGCATAAATTGAGTCGAAGCTTCGTCCCCGCCTCGCGTTTGAACCTGCCAAACGAACACCAAGTTGTTTCCGCATTTAGGGCATTCCACCTTAATGGTCGGCATAGTCGTCATTTTCTGGTCCTCTTCGCTTATGACAGTAAGAGAAGGCTTACGCCTGGGCTGAATAACCTTCCCCATTCTCAACGGCGCTACCTTTCCTGAAAATTGCTTTGTGTACCCGCATTTGCCGCAGGCAAACACCACTACGGTCTCGTCGCCCACTTTAGATTTCGTAGGTGTAAGGAAGGAACCGCAAGTTGGACAAAACTCCATGCAAAAGCGCCTTTTCTATTCAAGCTTGATTTAGCCTCAATACGACGCTTAAAGATGATATAAAGCTTTTTCAAGAAAATAACAATTTTCCTTTCTTATGTTAGCCATATCATTTAGATCTCAAAAAAAGAAGGGGAAAAAGGTTACGAGTGACATCGGAAAATCCCTAAACCGAACCGAGATACCTCAACTCGGCTGCTTTCATGGACTTTTCCGTGATTCCGCAACATCTTAGACGTTATTCAGTACAGAAAATTGCGAAAACACTTTGTAAATACTAAGATACAAGATGCTGCAGAATAGTAAAAGACGTTTCCATCGATTAAACGGAGTTTTGCAAAAAAGCCCTTTATATAAAGTATATATAGTCTTGAGTGGCAAGTCAGGTTTACGTTATTCTTCCGTCTTTGACTTCGTAAATTATGTCAACGGCGCTTTTCATGTTTGTTGCGTCAATCTCTTCGATCACGCGGTTAACCATTCTGCCAACAACGAGCACGAACACGTTTAGCCCTCTTGAAGCAGCTAACGCGGCTGCGCGGCTGATGCCGAATTCAATTTCCGCCTTGAGCCCCAGCTTATTCAGTATGGCTCTGCCAACAGCGCCCATAACGCCTATCCTGTCTGGCTGGAACTCTTCATAAAACGCGCGGACCTTTGCCACGTCAACGGCTCTGGAGCCGCCTTGCTTGATGCTTGGCAGCTTAACAATCACGATTTTTCCCTGTTTCATTTTCAATTTGCCTTGCAAGTCTTTCAAGCCTACGTCTTCGCCTCGGCTGGCGTCTGTAGTTGCAATCCCGAACGCTTCGGACTCAGGGTTGCTTGAGGCGACTGCATATAAAATTCCTTTCTTCACCGTCAACCCCACCTTTTCCCCTTTCTTTATCGGCTTTGTTGCCATAGCTGGAAAGTAGTGTTCGACTTTCATTTCGCGTTTGATGCTGGTAACGTAGCGCTCCAAGTATTTTATGTCTTCGCGCAGTTTCTCAAGAGCTTTGGGAGTAAGCCTGTAGTCTGCTCTTTCTGAGCCGGATTCCAACAGTCCTTCTTTCATTAGTTTTTTGAAATATTTTGAGACAGCTTGTATTGTGATGCCAATGGCGTCGCTTATGTCCTTCTGCTTCACGTGCGGCTGGTTTCGCATTACTTCAAAGAGGATTTGGAACTTGGTGAATTCGCCTTTGTCTCGTAGGATGGGGTTTTGAGATTGCCTATTCAATTAATTCAACCTGACTTTAACTAAAGTTAAATAAATGTTTATAAATCTTCGGCTGGATTATCCAACAGAGAGGAGATAAAATGCACATAATGGAAGGATACTTACCCATCGAGTGGGCTATAGTCTGGACGATAATTGCACTTCCAATAGTGGCTTACGGCGTCTACAGGCTTTCTAAAATCACAAAAGAGCATCCTGAAGCTAAACCACTTATTGCGTTAATGGGCGCATTCATCTTTATACTCTCAGCCCTCAAGCTTCCTTCAGTAACAGGTAGCAGTTCACACCCAACTGGTGCTGGGCTTGCTGCGGTTATTTTCGGACCAGCTGTAGCTTCAGTTCTTTCAGTGATAGTATTGGTGTTCCAAGCCTTATTGCTGGCACATGGAGGCTTGACCACACTTGGGGCTAATACTCTCTCTATGGGAATAGTCGGACCTGCCATAGCCTTCGGTGTATGGGTAATTGGCAAAAAAGTACGACTTTCAACTTCAGTTGTAGTCTTCACTGCTGTTGCCTTGAGCGACTTAGGAACCTATGTTGTGACAGCGGCACAGCTTGCTCTTGCTCAACCAATAGCAGGCACATTTTTTGAGTCATTCACCTATTTCGGAGCAATTTATGCTGTCACGCAAATCCCATTAGCCATAGGCGAAGCCATACTCGCAGTCCTCCTCTTTGACTTCCTTGTAAAGTACAAGGGCAAACTACTCTCTTCAATGAAAGTGATTAAGCTGCCCAACTTAAGAACTGAAAAAGAGGTGAACCCGCAATGAAATATTGGCCTTACCTCATCATAGTCGTTGCGTTACCAACCTTACTCGTACTGTACATAGTCAGTTTAGGGTATACGCCGTGGGCTGACGCGTTTTTGACATTACCGAATGAGACTGAAATCTTGCTATTCACGGTCTTTGCAGGAATAGGGGCTGCAACCATAGGTCACTTCTTCGGGTACAGGAGAGCTGAAAGAAAAAATAGGAACAACGCAAGTAAACTTGAGCAAAAACAAGGACAAAAAACGATTAATGTAAAATACCTTGCACTGATTGCAGCCGTGCTGGTCCTTTTCATAGTGCCATTTCTAATTAATCCAAATGGCGAGTTTGGAGGCACCGACGGACAAGGCCCTGAGGCAATCGAGGGAGAAGGCTATGAACCTTGGGTCAGCCCAATAGGTCTCCAGCCAGATGCGTTGGGAGAGAGGTTGCTATTTTCACTGCAAGTTGGCATAGGCGGCGCCGTACTCGGCTTCTTTGTTGGGCATGAGAGAGGAAAAATATCTATTAGTAAAGACTAAACAGTTATTTCGTGGGAGAAGAAGACCGCTGAGTCACGTTAACTTATCTTCAGAAATAGACAGATACGCCTACACAAACGCCCTATCAAAAAGCAGCCCAGCAACAAAACTTTTCTTAGCAATATCATTGCTGCTGATAAGCGTCACTTCACCAACTCCGGTCGTGCCCATAATCGTGTTCTTAACAAGCTCAACTTTGATTTTGTATTCCGCAAAAATTCCTTACCGCTTCTACTTGAAACTCCTGTGGTACCCGATCATAATCATTGCCATAACCTGTGTCATAATTGCCCTTTTCTTTGGTTATCAAGAACCTCTAACAGAGATAAATTTGCTGGGCTTAAGATGGGCTGTCTTTAAAGATGGAATAACCCTGGGAATTAACATTTTTTTTAGAGTAGCGGGAGGGCTTTCAACCCAGTTCTTCCTTGTGCTAACAACCCCAATGACAAGCATACTATTAATCATACGAAAAGCACGCGTCCCCACGGTTTTAATCGAAACGTCTTTACTGGTATACAGGTACATATTTGTCTTCATAGAGGTCATGGAGACCATGCACACTGCTCAGGAACTCCGCCTAGGCTATTCAGGGTGGCTAAAGAAAATTAGGTCAACATCTCTGCTGCTCGGCAACCTTTTCATACGAACCTTAGAGCAGGGCGAACGCACGTTCACCGCCATGAACGCCAGAGGATACGACGGTAACATCCGCGTTCTTGAAGACCTGCCTAAACCCAGCAAAACCGCACTGGCAGGAATAACCCTCTTCGCGGTTACGCTCGCGGTAACTGCTTATTTGACAATGAACATGGGGGTTGTGTAACTCAAAATGCTGTTCAGACTGGAAAACCTGTCACACCAATACTCCGACGGCACCCTCGCGTTAGATGACGTATCATTGAGCTTCGCGGCGGGAGAAAGAATAGCCCTGCTAGGAACCAACGGCTCCGGAAAAACCACGCTGCTGCACCACTTGAACGGCATTTTGCAGCCGACTTCAGGAAAAGTCTACTTCGAAGACAAACCGTTAAAATACAATTCCAAATCGCTGCTGGACCTCAGGAAGCGAGTAGGCTTCATTTTCCAAGACCCGAACGACCAGCTTTTCGCGCCCACCGTGAAACAGGATGTCGCCTTTGGACCGTTAAACCTCGGGCAGCCACCCGACCAAGTTAAAAAAGCCGTGGACGAAGCGCTCACGACCGTGGGCATGGCTGAGTACGCTGAAAAGCCGCCGCATTTCCTGAGTTTAGGGCAGAAGAAGCGGGTGGCGTTGGCGGGAGTGCTTGCAATGCAGCCTGAAGTGCTCATAATGGACGAGCCCACATCCAATTTGGACCCGAGAGCAACAAGCGAGATACTGCATTTACTGCTTCGCCTTAACAAAGAGTCCAAAATTACCTTACTGCTGGCTACACACGACGTAGACATGGTTCCTTTGTTTGCCAATAAGCTCTACATACTGAATAAAGGAAAACTGGTGTCGGAAGGCTCGCCTGCGGAAATGTTCTCAGACGCCGAAATGATCAGAAGCGTCAACTTGCGCGCTCCAAGGATAGCACACCTGTTTGAGGTTCTAAAAAAAGAGGACAACCTCCCCATAGACAAACAGCTTCCACTCACCATCGGAGACGCTAGAAAAGAAATCTTGAGGCTTCTAAGCTCACAAAAAACTTCAAAACCAGAGGCTACTTCGAAACGTCGTAACCCCGCGGCGTAACCATTCTTCCGTTGACAACGCGGGTTGTCGAGTTCCCCACAACCACCGTGGTAACCATGTCTATCTCAGCATCCACCATCGCCTTAAGCGTCGTAACCACTGCTTCCTCACCGTCTCTTCCAGCCAACCGAACAATACCCACTGGCGTTTCAGCTCTCCTGTGCTTAAGCAGGATTTCATGGGCTTTTGTTAATGGCTCTGTTCGCCCGGGACTTTGAGGATTATACAGCACTATCACGAAGTCAGCCTCCGCAGCCGCTTCCAGCCTCTTCTCTATCACGCTCCAAGGCGTTAAAAGGTCGCTGAGGCTTATCACAGCAAAATCGCTTACTAAAGGCGCACCGAGTTTCGCCGCGGCAACAGTGGCAGCGGTTACGCCGGGAACAATTTCGATGGGAACCTCGGCGTTTTCAAGCGCGGCAATCTCTAAAACCACGCCAGCCATGCCATAAACCCCTGCGTCTCCGCTGCTGACAACCACCACACGCTTGTTTTTCAACGCATACAGCACTGCAACTCTGGCACGTTCAACTTCGCGCCCCATGCGCCCACTTATCACTTCAGTGTCAGGCTTAACAATGGACCTAACCAACTTCATGTACGTCGCGTACCCTACTACTACGTCTGCACGCTCGATTTCTTGCTTGGCTTTAGGTGTCATGTGCTCAAGGGCGCCGGGACCGATGCCGACGACGCTTATTCGCCCTCTGCTATGGCCACCGTTACACCGTTCATTTTCATCTTTTTCAGGATTAACTTCGCGTTTTTTCCCGCAGTTATTAATGCTGCTCGTTCGCATACGCCTCCAACTCCAATTTTTTCTTCAACTAACTTTGAATCAGGAGAAAGCCCTTCATGCTTAACCGACCGCAAAGCCTCAAC
>JAFGNM010000010.1 GCA_016927015.1 Candidatus Bathyarchaeota archaeon
AGCTACATCCTGAATTTCTGACCTCTGATAATTATGCGCAAGAATCACAGCTTTCTTCTCTTTTTTAAGCTTCTGAATTTTATCTGTCAAGTTCATAGTTTCGCCTTAAACGTAAGCAGTAACAGGACAAATCAAGAAATATATGTTTTTACCCTTATTTGCCATGTTTTGTTCATGGCTTACGGTTCTGGCGTCGAGTGGTCTCTGTTATGCTCGGAACAGTCTATACCCCCCGTATATAAAGAACCTATTTATAGAAAAGCAGTTTTAACCAGCAGTCTCTTTAGGGGTTATAGATTTTGCCGTTCTAACCGTTCAGCTATAGGGCTGAGAAAAGTATTGCAAAAGCTCCTTATAAAACAAAGGTAAATTCCGCTAAATCTACGAAATCCTCTTGTAATTCGTAAAAAACATAGGTATTATACTTTAACTCATACTCTACAGACATAGGTAAACATAAACGGCGCTTGTCAAGAAAGTTTGAGTCAAGAAACTTTTACAAGAATGCTTTTACCGCGCAAATAACCCATTGCTAAGTAAGGAAAGAGGTTTAGTGCCCATGAAGAGACCCGCAATTTCAGTGTTGCTTATTTTATTGATGCTTGTCTCAGCCTTGGCCACAATTGGAAATGTTAAGTTTACGTCTGCGGCTTCTGAAAATTGGGTAGAAGTGGCAAGGTATAGTGGAGAATTCACCTCGTTGCACCAACCTAAGTTTACTGTCAGTCATTTTGAATGGCGCGCAAGATGGCGCATTGTCACACACGATATTGGCATCAACTTTTTTCGACTCGAACTCTCACTCAGAAGATACGAATTGGTTGGGAGTGTAACAAGAGAGCATTCTAACTCTACAATGGAATAATTGTTGTACATAACCATAATAGAACGTTTTACATTTATGTTGACGCAGCTACCTGTAAGGAGTGGGAAGTGGTTATCGAAGAGAATGTTAATTCACCACTCTTGGACATAGCCCCCCCCAGTCATAACGATTTTCTCTCCAGAGAACAAAACGTATGATACAGAAAATGTCACACTTTCTTTTTCAGTAAACAAGGCAATTAATTATGTAAATTGCTATTTAGACGATTCAGCTGGCGACTATTTTGATGGTACGGTAATTTACGATAACCGAACCTTGTCTGGGTTATCTGAAGGAACACATAGTGTTCGGGTTCATGCTGTGGATGAGGCTGGGAATGAAATGGATGAAACAGTTTTCTTCAGCATAGCTGCTCCTGAACTCCCTTCTTATAGCACTCCACTGTCAACTGTCATTTTGAATTTAGCTATCATAGCGACAATCACCGGTATAGGTATAGGTTTGCTGGTCTATTTCGATAAACGCAAACACTAGAGGAAATGTTTGTCATTTTCTTTTTCTAACGCCGCCAAAATGCATAGGTATTATTCTTTAACTCATCCTCCACAGGCATGGGTAAACATGCGGCGCTCTTGTCAAGGCAGTCTGCTGAGAAGAAGACTAAATTGAATATACTCCGCAGAAGCTGTGGCAGTGGTTCTTTTCAAAAAATTTGCGTTATGTTTCTGAGACTTATGTAGATGCGATTTGTGGACGGACACCCAAATCGGTGTTGGCGAGGCATCATACTGATTATAATCCTGAAAGAATGAAGGAAATTTATGAAAAAGCAAACTTGAAAGTTCTGGCATAAGGTTGATGAATTGCAAGTAACTCGCTTTATGATACATTAAAAGTAATTTTCCAAGACGTAAAACTTTTGAGTTGGTTGGTCATGTTTGGAAAGGGAAGAATCCTTATCACTGGCTGGAAGAGTTTGTTTGAAGGATGTGTATAAAGTGAAAATAAGCGATATTAAAGAAGGAGATGTTGAAATCAACGTTGAAGGAGAAGTTACGGAGAAATCTTACGCCCGTGAGGTACGCAGTAAATATGGTCGAGTTTTAATGGTTGCAGATGCTACGCTTAAAGATGAAACAGGAAAAATAACTTTAACGCTCTGGAATGAACAGGTTAGACAGGTTATGGTTGGCAATAAAATCAAAATCGAAAATGGTTACGCTAAATCTTTCAGAAATATATTACAGCTTTCCACCGGGAAATATGGAAAAATAACTGTCATATAGACTGTATGCACGCGCAATGGTTACCCAGGACAACCATTGTTTGAATCATATGTGTTGGGGAGAACGCACTATAAGCCGCGAGATACATATGAATGAAAATGCAACCTAATCAGCAGAGGAGCCAAATCAAGCCAGGCATCCGCGTAAAAATCGTCTTGAAGCAGCACCAGCGGAGCGGTAAATTAACCGAGGGAATCGTCAAGGATATCCTCACCAACAGCTCAACTCACCCCCACGGAATCAAGGTACGACTTACAGACGGCAAAGTCGGCAGAGTACAAACAATAATAAAATAATGCAGCAGCTTGGCTGAGTTGCATGCATGCTTGGGTTATTAGAAAAAGATTAAGCGGGTGACATCTCCACTTTTGTCGGGGTTCAATTCTCAGCCCCTGCTCTCAATCGTGGGTTATTTTAAGTACCTATATCTGTTTTCGTTATATTTCGCGGTTAGAAGTTTTGCTTATATTAACTCTTGCGATATTAGAGTTTAAGGTTTAAGTAAATGAAAAACAGAATGTCACAAGAAGAATTCAGCACTGTCTATGACGCAATCTGGGAAAGTGGGCCACAAGTGAGATATTCTAATCCCGACTCCTGGATAAACAATCACCAGCCAGAAAGATTATTTTAACTTACTTTTCCCGTTTTGAGGCAGATTTTTTCAAGTGTTTGGTTAAATATACTTTAACTCATACTCCACATACAGAGGTAAACATAAACAAGCCTGTCAAGAAAAATTGACTAACTTTTGGGACACCTGGTCAAGAAATCTTGACTAAAATCTTCACTGCGGGCTTGTTTAGTCAAGAAAGCTTGACAAAAACGCTTTTACAGCAGAAAAAGCCCGATATTAAGCAGGGATTGCCAGTGGAAAAGAAGACGTTATTAACAATTGCTTTCATTTCAGCGCTTCTAACGTCATCGGTAGCTGGAATACTGTTCGTTGGTATGGGAAGGGCGAATATGTATTGGCACCAATCAGTTTCGGAGGGAGTAACGTCTCCGCCTGACGGCACCGTACCGCCGACTGTGGCAATATTTTCTCCGAAGAACGACACCGTTTATTCTTTAAACAATTTTTCTCTCAATTTCAACATAAGCATTGCTCAATCTTACGCGGGATTTCCTAATATTGCTCGGATATACTATCGACCAAGCTGGCAGTCAAGCAACGTAGAAGTTAAGCCTAAGAAAGCAAATAACTACAGCATTAACATAACAGATGTGCCCGAGGGAACACATTTAGTGAGCGTTCATGCCGTACAAGAAGGGCGTGTTTACACTCGCGAAGAAGTCAGGCAACACAGGAAAGCGCCAGACTCGCTTGTCCACTATTACAAAACTTTTAAAATAACTGGTTCTTCAAGAATCAAATTCACTATCGACGTTACTCCCCCAAAAGTTTCCATCCTCTCTATACAAAAAAAGACTTACAACACATCTGATACCCAGTTGGATATTGCGGTTAACGAAACGAGCGTCTCTAAACTATCATACGTTCTGGATGGACAGGAAAACGTTACAATTGTGGAAAACACTACTTTATCTGGCTTGTCCAACGGAGTGCATAACGTGACTGTTTACGCTTGGGATGCCGCAGGATACGTTGGGGTTTCAGAAACTGTGTTTTTCAACATAGAAGTTCCTTTCCCAACAGCAATAATCGTAGCTTCCACAGTATCAATAACTGTTATTGGTCTGGGACTGCTTGTGTACTTCAAGAAACGCAAACATTAACCAGGAATAACGTTCTACTTTTTTTGTGCAAAAAGTTAAAACAGGCTTAGATAGACATTCTTCTGCTTAGCAGGAGACAAGCCGTTTTGGTCGTCGAGAAGGAAGAGAAAAAGCCTACTGTGGAAGAATTGCTGGCTAAAGCCAAAAAACCCGCGTTGCTAGCGCCAGGCATGCACAGGTTTTACGAGGGAAAAGTCCAGGTCATGCCCAAATGCGCAATACGGAACACAGACGACTTCGCAGTATGGTACACCCCAGGCGTGGCTGCGCCCTGCAGGGAGATTCAGGCGAATCCCGACAAGTCTTTTGAGCTTACAAACCGCTGGAACTACGTTGCCGTAGTCACCGACGGCACACGCGTCCTAGGCTTAGGAGACATCGGACCCGAAGCAGCCATGCCCGTGATGGAGGGAAAAGCGCTCCTGTTCAAGTACTTAGGCGGCGTAGACGCGTTCCCGATATGCGTGAAAACCAAAGACCCTGAGGAAATAGTTCGCGTTTGTGAGCTTCTCGAGCCGACTTTCGGCGGAATAAATCTGGAAGATATAGAGAAACCGAAATGTTTTCATGTTTTGGAAAAAGCCCGAGAGCGATTGCGAATTCCAGTTTGGCATGATGACCAGCAGGGAACTGCCACCGTGATCTTGGCAGGTTTGATTA
>JAFGNM010000114.1 GCA_016927015.1 Candidatus Bathyarchaeota archaeon
CTGGCGAACCAGCCTAAAGACGAGTGAAGTGAAATAGCACCTAAAGCCGCCATCATAAAGCCAAGCTGGCTGATAGTTGAGTAAGCAAGCACTCCTTTGATGTCGGAAGTGTACAAGGCTAACGTTGCGCCCACGAACGCAGTTAAAACTCCAATCCAAGCCACTGCAGGCAGCCACATGGGAAGAGCAAACGCTAAGGGACCTAAAATCAGGATTAACCGTGCAATCAAGTAGATGCCTGCCTTAACCATGGTTGCCGCGTGCAACAGCGCGCTTACAGAGGTCGGTGCCTCCATGGCGCTGTATAACCACGTGTGCATGGGAAGTTGCGCCGACTTGGCGATAGCGCCGCCTAATGTTAGAAAAGCTATCGCGGTTAGGATAGGCACGGGTATTGTCGCTATGTTGTCAATTGCATACCTGAAGGAAAACGAGCCTAAATACGAGTAAAGAAGCCCGATGGCGGCTAGTAGGCTTACGTCGCCTATGCGAGTCATCAGGAAAACTTTGGCGCCTGCGCGAATGGATTCGGGGCGGTGGTACCAGAAGGAAATTAGCGCGTAAGAGCAGAGCCCCACCATCTCCCAGAAGATGAACATCTGAAGGAAGTTGTCCGAGACGACGAGACCAATCATTGAGCCTATGAAGAGCAGCAGTAAGAAGTAGTAGCGTGTTAGCCCTTCTTCGCCCTTCATGTAGCTTTGAGAGTAAATGGCTATTATCAAGCCGAAAAAGGCTACTAGAACCGTGAACAAGACGCTGAGTGGGTCGATGAAGACGCCGGCGTTTATGTCTACAGACGGCATCCAAGCGGCTGACGAGGCTAATGCTTCTTCGGCGCCGAACAAGGCGGGAACCAGAGAGAACGCCAAGACAGCTGTGACTAAGGTGATTATCACGGCGAAGTAGTTTCTTGCTTTTTCGCTGAAACGTGCAATTAATGGCACAAACAAACTGGAAACCAGGGGCAGTATCCAAACAAGCCATGATGAAATTTCAGATAACATTACGCTTCAACCTCGTCTTTTTTGCTTTCTTCTATTTTCACTAAGTCGCCGATGTCGCTTGTTCCATATTTTTTATGGACAATCACCAGCAACGCCAAGATTACGCCGCTCACGCATGTGTCCGTAGCGAAAGCCAATACCAAGAATGCTTCGCCCAAACCCTTACCCACAGAAGGCACAAGCATAACAAAATTCAGTGTGGCAGCTGTTGCGATCAACTCAACCGACACAAACACCTTCAACAAGTCACGTTTAGTCAACAAACCGTAAATGCCAATCCCCAACAAGACCAAAGATAAGATTACGTAGTCCATTACTTTCCACCTTTCCTCTTCTCATGCAGAATTATGACTATCCCCAAAGCTACAGTCATTATAACGAAGCCTTGCAGAACAACGTCCATAGCCCTCAAATCCCATAATGCTTCTTCAAACGAGATTGCAGAAAAAACGCCTGTTTGACCAGAAACCGAAAGGAAAATCGCAGGCAACGACAAAAGCACGCCGACCGCAACAAGTGAAAGCAAGTTTTTCTGGGGCACTTTTGCTGGTTTTTCACTCAGCATTTCTCCAGCCAAAAAGAGAATCGCCAATGTTCCGGCGCCCACCGCAAACTGGAAAACAGCAACGAAAACCGCGCCGCTAAGCGCGTACAGCATCGAGGTTAAGAAAAACGTGCCTGCTAAGGCGGCAACGGAGTAAACTGCTTCGTCAAGAAAAATCGCTAAACAAGCCGATATTACTAGTCCTACAGACAGAAGTTCCAATATCATTGCTGCTCACACTTTCCTTTTTGAGCGTTTCCTTCAGGTTTCAATACCAAGTCAGATTTATTTATTGCAGCTAACTCGAAAAACTCTGAGCTTTTTATAGCGTTTCTCGGGCAGCTTTCAGCGCATTGATAGCAGAAGACGCAAAGGTCAAGATGGAACAGCGGGCTCCTTTTTCCGTCAACCTCAACCATTTCAATAGCCTTCGCAGGGCAGTCTCTGGAGCATAAGCCGCAGCTGATGCACAGGTTAGCGTCGTATACTTGTTTGCCGCGGAACCCTTCGGGGACTTCAGCTTTCACAAAGGGATACTTGCTAGTAGCAGGTTTCTTGAAGAGCTGCGACAACAGTTCTTTTATCATAGGCGATACAGATGATTTCTTTCCCATAACTCACACCATCAAAGGATAAATCCACGTAGCTACTGCAACGGTCAGAGCAAGAGACAACACTGAAAGAGGCAACAGCACCTTCCAATTAGCTGACAAAACTTGATCGATGCGTAATCTGGCAAACAGGCACGTTACGTACTCAGTGATTACTACAACCGCTAATAGTTTAAGCACAAACCATAGGAAATACCAAAACTGGGGCAGACCGAAAAAGACTGGGCCGTATGGTCCGCCGAGAAACAGTTCAACCACGAGAGCTGCTCCAAAAACGATTTGCACATCTCGCGTAAGACGCAGAAAGGCAAGTTTGCCACCGCAAAATTCTGTCTCTAATCCGCCGACCACTTCACTTTCCGCGTGGGGAATATCAAAAGGGTCTTTCTCCAACTCTGCTTGAAGCGTTATGATAAACAGCACGAAAGCCCAAGGCGCCAAAAGGGCGAATGGAAGATACTGGTTTGCTGCTATTGCAGAGATGCTTAGGCTTCCTGCTATGAACGCGGGCGTCAGCGCGAGAAGAATCAGAGGAATGTCGTAGCCGAGAAACTGCGTTAAAACTCTTGTGGCGCCTATTTCGCCGTAGGGGTTCGCGGAAGCCCATCCGGAAAGGAACAGGAAAAAGTTAGCTATGGTGATTAAAGCCATAATAAAAATTAAATCTCCAGCAAAGCTTGAATTAGGTATAACCGCTGCTCCGTCAATTGGCAAAAAGCAAAAAGCAAAAACGACAAATGAGAAAGAAAGGATTGGCGCAAACCTGAACACAGTCCTTTTTGCACCGGCTGGAACTATGTCTTCTTTGGTAAGCAACTTGACGACGTCAGCGAAGGGTTGAAGAATGCCCGCGGGACCAGTGAACGCGGGGCCGACGCGGTTCTGCATTCTGGCTTCGATTTTTCTTTCTACCCAGTCGCAGAACATGGTGAAAAAGAGTATGGATGTGAAGCCTGGAAAGACAAGCACGCGGAAAACAAGCCACAAGTTTACAACCATTTTCTTCATCCTTACCTGTCAGTGCATGAAAAGCATGGGTCTAAACTCACGAAACTCGGGGGTACATCCGCTATGTTGCCGCCTTCCGCGATTTTGATGAATGCTGGAATGTTAGCGAAAGTTGGGGTTCGCACTTTTACTCGTTCCGGGTAGGCTGTGCCTTGGCTTTTCACGTAGTAGAAAAGCTCGCCTCTGGGTGCTTCCACGTGGTTAACCGCTTCGCCTGCAGTCACGACTCTGGGCACTTTAATTCTGAATGGTCCTGAAGGCATGTGGTCTAACGCGTAATCAATTATGTTTATGCTTTCGTTGACTTCGTCTAAGCGGACAATGAGCCGCGCCCACGAATCTCCCTCGTCTCGAGTAATCATGTTAAAGGGTATTTCGCCGTAAGCTTCGTAAGGCTCATCTTTGCGCACATCTATGGCGACGCCTGAGCCTCTGGCTACGGGACCAACTACGCATAGTTTCAACGCGTCTTCCTTCGAGAGGACTCCAACGTTCTGAGTGCGCATCTTCAGTGAAGGCTCATTTTCGAAAAGCTTATGGTAAAAGTCCATTTTCTTATTCAGAGTGGCCATTCGAGTTTTAATTTTCGGGACATCTGTTTCCTGCAGGTCTCGGCGAACGCCGCCAACTGTCATGGCAGAAGAGATTACGCGATTGCCTGTGAGCAGTTCAGTCAAGTCCATCACTGGCTCTCTGTCTCGCCACATGTACTGGAAAAGCGTTTCATACCCAATCTCAAGGCCTGCGTGTCCCAGCAGGAGCATGTGGCTGTGGAGTCGGTTCAGCTCCAAGATTATGGTGCGAAGGTACTGGGCTCTAAGCGGCACTTCAACACCGAGTATTTTTTCCACGGTTTCAACAAAGCACGCGGCATGGCAAGAGTTGCATATTCCACATATTCTCTCCACTAAGTAAACGTCCTGCAGGTATGTGCGCTGTTCAGCTGCCTTTTCGATGCCCCTGTGGACATAACCAATGCGTGGTTCGACCTGCTTCACGATTTCTCCGTCAACTTTCAACGAAAACTTTTCAGGTTCCAGCAATGCTGGGTGCTGAGGACCTATGATGATGTTTACGAGGTCGCCTTCGTTTTGGGCTGGGGTAGGTTCCGCTTTGCTTGGGGCGGTTTCGTTTTTGGCTAGGGCTTCGTCGATTTTTGCGTCTTTTCTAAGCGGGTAAAGGTTGTCAGGCCAGTCATCAGGAAGAACCAGCCTAGCGGGGTTCGGGTGTCCCTCAAAGATTACCCCGAAAAGGTCAGCGACTTCTCTTTCGTGGAACTGTGCTCCTGGAATCAGGTCCGTTATGGTTTGGATTTTCGGCTTCTTTTTTGGCACTTCTGTTCTGACGGTGACGATGACGCCGTTGGTGTACATGTGGTACATCAAGCCTATTGTTTTGCCTAAGTCTAAGCCTGTGAGCGCGACGATGCCGGCGTTTTTGTTAGTTTCAAGTAGGATTTTCAAAACGTCTTTGTTGGCGTCTGCTTTAACTTGGATTGAAGCTTTTCCGAGATGAGCTGGCTGAATTTGTACGCGTTTGCCCGTTCTGTTTTGGATGTTATCAAGCAGTTCTTGTTCATTATTTACCGTTTGGCTTCGCCTCTTTTACCGAATTAAGCAATTTCACTACTCCGTCGATTATGGCTTCTGGTTTCGGCGGGCAGCCTGGAATGTAAGCGTTAACTGGGATTATTTTGTCTACTCCGCCAGTTACGGTGTAGTTCCCTTTGAATACGCCGCCTGAACATGCACATGCGCCAATGGCTACTACGAACTTTGGTTCAGGCATTTGATCGTAGATGCGTTTTAGCCGTTCTGCGCATTGTGTTGTGACGGCTCCTGTGGTTAATAAAACGTCCGCGTGCCGCGGGGACGGTTCGAGTTTTATCCCGAAGCGTTCAACATCGTACCTTGGTGTTAGAAGGGCGATAACTTCTATGTCGCAGCCGTTGCATGCGCCGGAGTTGAAGTGGAGAACCCATGGAGACTTCAGCCGTGCCCATGTCGCGAGTTTACTCATTGATCTTTGCCTCCTTCGATAAGAATTAGACTCGACGCCAAAAGTATAAAGAGATAGAGTATCAGGAGAGGAACGTTCGTTCCCTGTCCTAAAAGTGCTGCAAAAGCAAGCAGCAAAACTGCGGAGTCAAAAATCGCGAAGTATATGAGGTACCTGTACAATGTTATGTTGATTTTCAGTCTCTGAATCGGTGCTTTTTCTCCGCAAGCGTATTCCGACCGCTCGTTTTCACTTTGGGCGGGTTTGGGCGCGGCTCGGCGACCGAGCGCGTAGATGAATAATGCAGCAGCTAAAATTAGTAAGAACGCTATCAGAGACTCAGCAAACACGTTATTTGTCTCCCTTGGCTTCGATTTTAGCAATCAATTTTTGCCTGAAGCATTTTTTGTCGTTTTCACAATTGGCGTCTGATGCTATTTTACACATGTTATGGTGAGGTGTTTTTTCATGAACGTATGTGGCAGCATTGTCATGTGGAATATACATGTGTTCATCACATTGTAGAGTTGACATCAACTCATCTAAAAGAAGTTTTCCCTCGTTGTCGGAATTGAAAGAGTTTTCATGGATATTTTCCGTCGTAGCCTATGACTCCGAACTATTTCTCTATGAAAAGAGGCACTCAGATTTAAATCTTGACCAGCAAGATCAGCATGTTGCATGTATTATTCGAAAAAAGGAATTGTGAAATAAATCAGAAAGCGTAAAATCTTCGAGGCATAGGTTTATTCTGTTTCTGCGGTTCCGTGCCATCTTCTTTCCAAGTAGAGGATCAGGCTGAAGAGACCTCTGCTGATGATTACCAAGATAAGGAGGGAAAACTCTTCGTAGTTTCTTACCACTACTGTCTTTATGATTTCGGCGCCAATGAAAAACTCTAAACTGAGGGTCAGGTACCCTGAAAGGAAGCGGGTTACGCCTGATGGCCTGTATGGGTCTTTCAGTTTAATGTTGATGAATCGTATAGTTATTAGGAGGACGCCAAAGAATATTAGTCCGCCGCCGAGCAAGTAGAGAATGTCAGCCGCTACGTTAAGCAAAGTTAAAATTACATCGTTGAAAACGGGGAGAAACTCATTGCTTCTCGGCGTCAAGATTACGCCTAAAGCCGTCAACACTGCAATAACTACCATTAATGAGAGCGTTAAATTGCTGCGTCCGTCTTTTCTTTTCGTTTCGCCGTTACTCTGGGTTTTTTTGCCGCTCATGTACAAACCGTTAGTGTGTTAATATGCTATATCACTTAATAATAGTTGTTCCTTCCAAGCGCGTTTGGAGCTCAACAGCAAAACCTTAGTCACCAACACGCTTCAAGTTTATAGCCCACGGTATTGTTTCCAAATCCTCGCGATTACACAAAAAAAATTATTGTGTTAACAAGAGCCAACTATGGGTATTGATCGTGATGACGGCTACGGCGGCACCAATAAATAGTGTTAAGATTGCCACATTTCTTGCATTCGTACTCGATTTTAACATTTTGATCGCATTCTCTTTCAATTCGCGAAGCAGTTGTATGTAGGTCGTCTGGAGGATGAACCTCAAAAGGTTCTCCACATTTGACGCAACTATACTTCTTAGTTTTACAAGTACTGCTCATATCCTCTCACTTCAACACGAGCTTTAGTTATTAACATATATTGCTTTGGGGATTTATTAGCATTCGCTATTCCGATTAAGCGTGCCCCGTATTTCCGATGGGCATTTAACATTTCTTTGTCAACGTGTGCATCAGATCTGTTTTAGTAACTATGCCCAAAAGTTTTTTGGGATTCGTCCGGTCAAAAATGAGGACACGACCTGTTTCGCTTTCACTCATTCTCTTGAAAGCGTCCAGCGCAGTTTCGTCAGGATAAGCGACAATAAGCTTCCGTCGTGCTATTTGACTGACAAGCGTTGTGTCTCTCTTCGTTTTCGGAACACTTGACGCTTCTTCCAAGGTAGCCCACCCAACAGGTTTACCTTTTTCATTCATCATTGGATAGCTGATATGATGCTGTTTAGCCACGAAATTTAAGAATTGGCTGACCGTCATGTCCTGCGGCACGGTTGTAATGTTCTTAGCCATTATCTCTTCAATCTTGATGTTAGCTAGGGCATCTGTTTCTCTAAGCAACAGAGCAGGAAGATAACCATAGACCTTTTCCATTTCTTTAGCTTCCTTGAGAGCCGATGTTCTCTTTTGCATCGCTGCCACCACTATTCGCTCATAAACCTTTGGCTCCTGCTCAATGACCCACGTGTTGATGACACCGTTTTCAACGGCTTCATAAAAGAAGTCTTCTCCAGCTTTAGTTCGGATTATAACGGTTGACCAGTCCGGCAGAGGATAGGCGCCTCCAACAGATATGTCAGCAAGCTCGGAAGTAAAGTCCGTACATGCGCGGCAGCTAGGCAGAATATGTTTTTCAATTTCATGCATCGGAATTTGGGTGACACCGCTTTCAGTGTGAACTTCAAAATTTGAAGATACCCGCAATCGTTTGATGTCTGAAGGCTTGATTTTGTATTTTTCTGTTATGTAATCCAGTAAGGAGCTTAGCGAAAAGGTTCCAAAACAGAAAAGACCAATTGTTATCTTCAAATGGTCAATAATCTTATGTTGCCATGCCTCCATCTTGCGGAGTGCCAGCACATGGCAAGGTACTCCTACGAAAGCTATGGCTGTTTTTCCATGTCCATACACTGCTCTTCCATAAGCCTTGGCGACTGAAGAGGGAAAAAACTTGCTTCCTATCGCCGAGAGTATGTCATCGGGCACTAAGGCTACCGAAGGCTTGGGTTTGGTTGGGTTCTCAGGTTCGGTCTGAGAGACTATAGCGCTGTCAAAAACTTTTTTTTCGATTCCATATTTCAGGAGCGAAGTGACTACAGCGCCTCCGTGGCTTTGTTCCCTTAGCTTTGAATCTACCGCTTGGGCAAGCAAAATCTTTCGATAATAACCCACCGCCTCGTTCTTGACCGGCGCATCTGCAACGAAACTCAAACTCCTGAGCAAGAGCGCCTCAGAATGAGGACAAATCTCGTAGCAGATTGGGCATAAATCTAGGTCCTGCGAGCAGTCATGTAAGCGATTAACCTTTTCACCCTGTATGTGTAGGGCACTGACTGGGCAGGCGGCTTCACATGCTCCGCACAGGGTGCAAAATCCCGAATTGATAATTCTCTTCTCCAGAACATTGTAGGCTATAAGCGAATTACCTTTCGAGTCCACAGGTATCCTCATAAAATTATGAGCTTTAAGATGCTTAAAAAGCTAGTTACTGAACGTCGTTGTGAATATAGAACTAAAGCTTTTGTAGCCTGACTAGCGCCCTCATAGTCATTTCTATGCATGACCGTGGGAAAGGTTCGCCCAAATTCTATCAACACTTCACTCTTTAAATAAGGGGGCTATAGTCGTTTCCGAGCTTAAAAGAGGCTAACCATCATATTTGGATCCTAATAGAAATAGCATGCAGAAACCTATAGAGGGTATAGTCACCACAGTGCTCTTACGCCTAGGAAACTGTATCGTGCTTAGATAGGTTTAAATGTGAAAAGTTCAAGTACTACATGGCATAAAGGTAAATGAGGATTCAAAATGAGCGAAATGACGACTGACATTCTTGAACAGAACTTGGGCAAAATCGTGCTCGTCCGCTTAAAGGGCGGAAAAAGCCTGCGTGCACGACTAAAGGGTTTCGACCAGCATCTAAACCTTGTTTTGGAAGAAACAGATGACACCACGAACATCGAAAGCACGAGAAAACTTGGACTCATAATCGTCCGCGGAGACAACGTAGTTCTAATTTCTCCTCCGCCTAGGTGACATCCCGTGGGTAAAGGCACACCATCAATGGGCAAGCGCTCAGGCAAAGTCGTGCACATACGTTGTAGACGTTGCGGAAGACGCGCTTACCATGTGCGCAAAAAACGGTGCGCAGCCTGCGGCTACGGAGAAACTACCACCCTAAGGAACTATGCGTGGCAGACGAAAACGCTCCAAAGGCAAAGAGTAGCCTAAACCGTTTTCTATTTAAGATTAAAACGTGCTTTTGCAGCGTACAACATTCTTTACAGTAAAAGCTGTATGCATAAAAAAACAAAAGGTAGACTTTTGCTTGCTTACTAGTTTGTCGCGCCGTAGTAGCCTTTGTCGATTTTGACGAAGATCAACGGACCTTGACTTTGAGCCATTCCCCGTGCTTTTCTCAAAGCGTTGTTTACGACAGTGAAGAGTCTTTCGTTGTCTTTGAGATGTCTGACGCGTTTTTCGCCCAGTTCCATTTTTAGAAGGTTCTCTGAGAGGATTTCGGTGCCACAGATTTCGCCGTTTTTTATGAGAGTAGCCACTACAACCTCTTGGATTTCTTGTTTGCGTTCAACTTTTTTCCACAGAGGCTCGGCGTTGCGAATGTTTTTTGAAGCCTTTTGCCATTTACTCGCGTTTTGTTGACCTATAAGCAGTTTGACGCGTTGTTTCCACTTTTTGAGCCATATGCCAGTCCAGACGCCTAAGAATTCTTCCAGTTCAGCAGGGTTTTCTTTGAAGAGCTTCTCCAGTTTCTCCACTAGTTCGCATTGGCTTGCTTCTTTTCCTATGAGTTCCCAATGGAACTTCAGGAAGTTTGTGAAGTCTTGGCAAGCTACTTGTAGAACTTTGCGGTCTGAGCCTGTCACGTCTAAGGCTGAATCCGCATCTTTCAATTTCTCCCCTAACATTATTTCTAGGAAATTCATGTTGAATCCCGCTCTGTAGCCTTCTCCACGTTAATTACAGTTGGAGGTTTATATTAAACTTTATTTTCCCTACCGCATATAACAGCTTTAGGCAATTTTCAGCAATATTACGTTGATAGAAATATAATTAGCCCATGAATTGAGCGGTTACTCGATAAAATTTGGAAGCGCCGTGACATCTTTTATAATTAAATCAGGATTTTCTTCGGCGAGTTCTTGGCGGGAGAAGAGTCCTGACAGAACCGCCACGGTTTTGGCGCCGGCTGCTTTTCCTGCTCTTACGTCGGAGACTGAGTCGCCGACGATGATGCAGTCGCAGATTTGAACATCTAAAGCTTTCACGCATTTTATCAGTGCTTCAGGTGAAGGCTTCGGTTTGTGCGTGTCCAGAGCGGTTACGACGTAAGTGAAGTATTTTGCTATGCTGAAGCCTTCTAGCTCTTTTATTAGGCTCTCTTTAGGGACAGAACGCATGGTTATTAACGCAAGTTTTGCCTTTGCAGAAAGAGTTTCCAGCGCAGTTGAAACGTTAGGTAAGGGTTTGGTTTTCTCCGTTGTTATGGAATAGTAGGCTTCGAGGTAGACTGGTAGGAACTTGTGTGTGTCGGCTTTGATGATGTCGCTGATCGGTTGCTTCCGTTCGAGCCTTCTAGGAATCTCCAAAGCCGCTTCTTTTTCGGGCGGTTTTTGTCCAATTGCTTGAAACGCAGTTCGTGCTGCTTCATAATACGCTTCTCGCGAATCAACAATGGTGCCGTCCAAGTCGAAGAAAATGCCCTTTGCCTCAAGTTTCGTTACGCTCATGCTTGTTGTCCCTGTTTTGCCTTGTGTTGATTAGGTCTTTCTTTCATAAACCTTTCTTGCATTTGAAAATGAAACTGCATCCGCATGGAGATGCCTTGAGTTTTTGGGGCGAACTAGCGTGCTCTGTGAGACTACCCCCTCCCTTTTATGTAGAGTGAAATCCTCGCCCAGGTTCCTAGTATAAAGCCTAGAAAAGGGCGGAAATTGAAACGATAGTTAACGAAAGCATGTTGGTTTTCGCTCAAAAATGAGCGACCTTCAGAAAGCGAATGAAAGCCTTAAGAATGAAAATCAAAAGAGATAGAGATTGAAACTGGCATAAAATGAGGCGGCAGTTAATGAGTTTAGAACTAATCGTTATAGTTAGCAATACGCTGGTTGTTTTTGCAACGTTTCTGGCAACACTCTACAGAATAAAGATAGAACGTGACCAAATAC
Source organism: Candidatus Bathyarchaeota archaeon (assembly GCA_016927015.1). Classification (GTDB taxonomy): domain Archaea; phylum Thermoproteota; class Bathyarchaeia; order Bathyarchaeales; family Bathycorpusculaceae; genus SG8-32-3. The sequence continues at coordinate 11,154 of JAFGNM010000114.1, forward strand.
AAACCGTCAAGCGGAACGTGACAGCTAAAGAATGCTTAGAATCACTTCGAAAGTATATCAAAACGGAACGCAAATTGATAACTTCCATGAATAAAGAAGAACTACAGGAATTTCTGGACTATCTAGAAAAGTTAGGCAAGTAGCTCTGACGATGTGTCTGGTCTGCAAGAAAACAGGTTGGTTCCGGTAATACGCTGTTCAGAATCTAAATGAAACAGTAGGCAAAAACACTGCCCCTATTATGGGGGAAAATTTAAAGCCTGAACAGCTTCTCTTAGACTAAGTAAAGGGAAGTTCATGACTATACTTAATGACTTCTTCGATGCTTGTTGCGGGTGGTTTTATGCGAATTGGCAGCGCCTCGCTTTTTCCATTATAGGTATCGTGGTGGTTTATGTCGTCTACAAGCTTCTTAACAAAGAGATAACTAAACTGAAAGAAAGACAGAAACTTGAGGAAAACGTTGCAGTTAATTTAACCAGGGTTTTCAAATGGTTGTTTGGTTTAATCGCTATAGGTCTCGTGGTTGCTCAGTTCGGATTCGATGTAGGTTTGGTCGCGGGTTTTATGGCCCTTGCAGGCGGAACCATCCTCGGTTTTGCTTCTATGAACACTATCGGCAACGCCATCGCTGGCATAATAGTGATGATTAGCAAACCGTTCAAGATAGGAGACCGCATACTTTTCAATAAGCAGTTTGCAGACATCGTGGCTATAGATTTGATTTATACGCGAATGAAAACTCTTGATAACGTTATGATTTCTGTCCCAAACCAGCAACTGCTGACTTCCGAAATAGACAACTATGGAAAAAAGAATGTAGTGCGTAGAAACTGTTCAATTACTGTTGGATACGAATTAACTTCTGAACAAGTTGAAAAAGCGTTGCTGGAAGCGGCTACTAAAGTTGAAGGAGTGCTGAAAGAGCCGAAGCCGTATGTTTGGGTAACTAACTTGTATAATTTTTCTGTTGAATACACGCTTTACGTGTTCATCAGCCAAATAAAGATTTCCACTTCTTGATTCCAACCTAAAACGAACCGTGTTAGACGTTTGTAGAAAACATGGAATAGACCTAGCAACTCCAAGCCTAATACAAAGCGTTGACGGCAAAAGTAACACAGTCTACTCAGACTGAAAATTTCCCTTCCCTTTTCCGTCTTCTAAACCCTGCTCTCACGAGTTTACGGAAACACTTGGTTGGATTATGACAAAATTCAAATATTCTCCAGAACAACCTCTTATGAGGCGAAAGTTTTGAAAGTCAGTAAAATGAATGGAATGAAAGTAATCACTGCCGACGCTTACATTCTCGGAGAAGTCGAAGGGGCTCATGCAAAAACCGATACGTGGAAAATCACGCATCTGGATGTTGGCTTAACCAAAGATGCTACAAGAGAACTGGGATTAAAGAAACCTATGTTGGGGTCTCTATCAGTTTGTTTGCCTGTCAGTGTTGTCAAGGAATTCGGTGACGTAATCACCCTTAATCAGTCCCTTAAAGAATTCAAAAACCTGAAAGAATGCAAAGCCGAGTAAGAACCAAACTAACACTTCCTTTTTCACTTCTTTTTATGCTGCCAACCGACCCAAAAACGCATAATTTTCCGCAATGTTTTCAGCAGTTCTCAATTGCCGCTAATAGTTCGCTTAGGCTTTTTATTGTCTGGTTTGGGCACGCCTGCTCAGCCTCCTTTTGCACACGCCTCTCAATGAATATAACTTTCATGCCCGCTGCTTTTGCACCTATAATGTCCGCGTCAACCGTGTCGCCCACAAAAACCGCATTCTCTGCGTTGACACCTAGTTTCTCTAGGGCTTTCTGGAAGATTTCTGGACTGGGCTTCCGCTTGTTAACCGCGCCAGACACCACAACAACGTCAAAAAGCTTGTCCAAACCGTGCTGCTCTAGCAGCTTATCCACGCATTCAGGTATGGCAAAGTTGGACACTATTCCAAGCTTGTATTTCCCATGCAGCTTCTCCAAGGCGCTTTTAGTGTGGTCGTCGATGCGCACGTACTCCATGAATCCTTCGCAGAACTCGTTCGTCGCCCCAGACACAACCTCGCTTTCCACGTCAAAGCTGTAGCCTATACTCTTCAGCGCGTTTGAAATACGGTGGTTAAAATGTAGTTCCTCCAGCTTCGCATCCGCTTCCACGTACAACGCATCCCGCGCTTTGATGTACGCGTCCCTGAAAACACTGAACCGCACATCCACGCCGTTCTTGACCAGAAACCTGTGCAACCTCTTCAATGAAGGGTTATAGAAGGCATGGTCTTTCTCAATCAGCATCAGCGTGTCAAACATGTCAAACAGTACAGCTTGGATAGGCATAGTGTTTTGATCCTTCATCAGAAAAAATGCGCCAAGCTTTAAAACGCTTCTTATTGTCTAACTGTGTTCTGCAGGATGCCATGTTCCTCTGCTGCCGAAAAAGTATCCTATAACGCTTCGCAATCGCGCGAACACGTTGATTAACCATAGGAACGGGAAAAACGGCGTGTAAAGAAGCAAACTGTTGTGGCTGACTTTGTCATACGCATACTTTAACGCAACAGCTTGGTTGACAACGCTTATTAACAATCCGTAAGCGGCAAACACAAGCAGGTTATATGCGAAGTGGAGGCTGTCAGGCGCAAACCAGAAAAGCAGCGGAAACGCTGCAATAGCTGCCAAATCCACGAACGCTCCAGCATACTCGAATATGAAACTGTACCACAACAACGCTGACAGCCACGAGCGCTTACGGAACAAGTCAACGTGAATGTCCAGTGTGTTGTGCAGCCATCCTGTGATCCATCGCAGTCGCTGATGCCACAAGGACTTTAGAGCTTTGGGTGCGTGCGTGTTGCTGCGAGCAGTGTTCAGGTAGCCTACTTTTGCACCTCGCTTATGCATAGCCAATGTGATCTCCGAATCTTCAGTCACGCTGCGAATGTTCGCTTCGGTTAGGATGTCTCGCAGCAAATCTGCATCGTAAATGCCGATGGCTCCTGGAACTACGAGGACACAGTTACCGAGTGACTGTGCGCAGCGGTCGATTGCTAATCCTTGACTGTACTCCAGCTGTTGCAGAGACACAAGGAAGTTGCCTTTTGCGCCTTCTGCGTCATCTGTTTTGGGGTGAATGTAGCCAGTAACGGCTTTTTTTCCGTTTGAAAGCAAGTAATCAACTAGTCTCCTCAGCGTGTGAGGCATCCATTCTGAATCACTGTCAACAACCGCAACCACTTGGCCTAACGCCTTGTTTATGCCGGTTTTTAATGCTTCGGTTTTGCCTAGGTTCATCATGTGCCTTGATACTTTGCAGGTGACTCTAGGGTGTTGGATGTGAAGCACTTTTGCGGCTGAGCAAGCCGCTTCGTAAGTGTAGTCTGTGCTGCCGTCGTCAACTACTATGATTTCACAGTTGCCTTGGTAATTTTCTGCGCATTCAAAAAGGCTGGTTATGCAGGTTGCTACGTTCTTCTCTTCATTATAAGCTGGAACTATAAAGCTGACCATAGGGTAAAATTCGTGTTTAGTCTTTGCGCTTTGCCTTCTCGCGAAAACGGTTGCCACGATCCAAACGCCTGCAATGCCGATGGCTGAGAACGTGTACCAACTGTAAAAGAATCGAATCATCCAGTACCAAACAGGGTTGGCAGCTTGCTCCACTGCGGCGTAGCCAAACACGTTAGCTATGATCCACTGAGCGGCGGCTGGGAAGTACAGCCATGAGAGAAAAGCTAGAACAAACGGTATAGCAAAAGCTAGATAGATTACTCTGGAGTGTTTAGGAATTTTCATCCGCGAATCGCCTTGAAGCCTTTCTCCCTTCTCAAGAGACGATGGGGGTTTTGGTTAATAAAGCGTGTATTCCCAGAGAAATAATATTCCGAGGAGTGGGGTGGGGAAGGGGTGGGCTTGGTGGGGGCTTGTGGGTTTCATTATGGGTGTTCCATTTTGGGAAAAAGGTTTATATATTGTATAGTCTGTCATAAGATTTCAGTTATTAAGCCGGGAAGGCAACATGAAAAACTACCAAGATAAAGAAGAAATCCGCTGGCAAGTTGTGAAAGCCATGCTGGACGAATTCCCAACACTTAGGCAAAAAGTCAGAAGCTACGTCAAAACCGC
>JAFGNM010000115.1 GCA_016927015.1 Candidatus Bathyarchaeota archaeon
ACTTCAACTCTTACGCCTACGTCAACTGGGTTGTTCACGGTTTTTAAGCCGCGTATTTGCGCTTCTGTTTGCAGCCACTCGGCTCCGCTTCTGCCCGGCGCGATTATCACGTATTTGCCCATGAATTTCTCGCCGTTTACGGTTTCAACGCCCTTGATTGTGTGGTTTTCGGCGATGAGTCCTTTAACGTCTGTTTTGGGTTGAAAAGTGATTTTGCTGTTTAGTTCTCGGCGCATCTGCCGCAGGGTTTCGGCGCATTTTTCGGTGCCCATGTGGCGGATTTTCTGTCTAATCAACTTCAGCCCCGCTAAGGAGGCGTTGCGCTCGATTTCGTCTACTTTCTCTTGGTCGCCGCCGTAAACTTGCTCGCTTGCACCAAATTTCAAGTAGACGCTGTCAACATACTCCACGAGCTTTCTGAGCTCTTTTTGAGAAACGTACTGGTTGAGCCAACCGCCTACTTCGGTGGATAAAGTGAGTTTTCCGTCGCTGTAGGCTCCTGCTCCGCCCCAGCCTGAGAGCACTGAGCATGGTTCACAGTGGCGGCATTCGAATCCTCGGCTTGATGGACACTTGCGCTGGTCTATTTCTGGACCTCTATCTAGTATTAGGACGTTGAGGTTATTCTTTTCCGTAAGCTCTAACGCAGAAAAGATCCCTGCTGGACCTGCACCGACTATTATTACGTCGTACTTCAAAGGGCACTTTCCCCCGGGAACCCAAAGTTAGATGTAATAACTGGCATATATTTGTTAGTGAGGGTTTTTTCTGGAAAGAGCCTGGCAGCCGTTATTTTTATGTCTTAGCTGGGGGTTCCAACATGCTAAAGGTCAAATAAAAGAAACGGGTTGTTAATGCTCGGTTTAGTCCTTAATTGCTTCTATTAAACTCATAACGTTCCACAGTTTCACCCGCGTGTAAGGCGGCATGTTCGGATCCTGAAGTATCTCATCTAAAAGTGAAATAGCGTTTGAAGCCCGCACCGCAGGCGTAAACTCTGGGCTTTGCAGAGAGCCCATAGCGTCTTTTGCGGCGCGTCTAATATTTCGTGGAGTAGTACTGTCTTCTGAGACTGCACCGAGCACCATTAGCGCTTGCTGTATTTTCTCCTCATACTCCTGAGCTTTTTTCTTCCGCACCATAATGTCCACCTATGCAATGTCGCAGTAATCAAGTTATATAAGCTTTGACACGTATTTACTTTGGGGTTCTGGAATTGCAGGAAAAAACCGAGGATAAACCCATTAAACGCATGGCTGATATGCTGCGTCAAGGTGCCACTTTAACCGATCTGTCATGCCCTGCCTGCTCTTCGCCGCTCTTCAGGTTAAAAGACGGCACGCTGTGGTGCGCTAAATGCGAAAAGAAAGTAATTGTGGTAAAAGAGGGGGAAGAACAAGAAAAAGCAAGCAACGCGGCATATGACAAGCTTGAGTCTACGCTGTTGGCGAAAGTGCAGAATATACAAGACAAGATTCAAAACACTGAAGACGTGGAAGAACTGCAAAAACTAAGCATTGCACTGTCCGAACTGCTAGGCAACCTTGAAAAGATTAAAAAAATGAAGAAAAGCTAAAGTAGGAACCCTGAAGATGATAGGGTTTTACGAGAACTTCCCCGTAAACATCCACAGAATAGAGACCTTTGTGACTCCACTTTCAAGCAAGAGACTCCAACGAAGGATTATTCAAGTTCTCCATGACATAAATCGCAGAACGTTCAGTTTTGAGGAAGTCGCCTGTCCAACAGTGCCCGAGTGCACCATAATTTTTGAAGCAGGATTAGCTGAGGCAAAAAGCTTCAACTACATAGACGAGGAAGAAACAAGGAAAGTACTCAACGCCTTAAGGAAAGCACCCTTTCAGACAATGGACTTCTTTTGCGCCTTACGCTACTACAAGGGCACTGAAGAAAACAAAACGCCGTTGAAATTTGACTATTACCTGATGCGCGTTGTCTTCGGCAAAAACGCCGTTGAAATTCAGGTTTTTCACGAGCGGGGTCCAAGGTACATTTCGCCAGAGGACATTGTGGCTTTCTTAGTGAACGAAGTGAACAAAACATCTTCGCGGAGAACACTGAAAAGGGTCGAAGTTGAACCGTCTTAGCGAGGCGCATTCAAAAACTTCGTTACAACCTCATAAACTTCTTTTGCAACCTCGTTTTGGGGCTTGTCACCGTTGATTCTGGTGAGGCTGCCTTTTTCCACGAATTCCAGGTATATCTCCCGCACTTTCTGCTGCGTCTCCAAGTTTTCCATGACTGACTTCTTGGGCTTCAGCCGGCTCATTACAGTGTTAGGGTTCACATCGATGAAAACCGCCAAGTCTGGCTGAAGAGCGTGTTCGTTTACTTTCTTTATCCATTCTAAACTGAGACCAGCGGCGCCCTGATAAGCCAAAGAGGAGTAGACGTAACGGTCAGAAATCACAAGCCGCCCTTCGTTTAAAGCGGGGAGAACCTCAGTTTCTACGTGTTCGATACGGTCTGCGGCGAAGAGCAAGGCTTCGAGGACGCTTGAGAGACGCTTTTCGCCATAGAGGTAGCTTTTTCTGATGTAAGTGCCGATTTTGCCGCGGCTAGGCTCTGCGGTGTAGACGGCGCTGTGGCTTTTCCCGAGTTTTTTTGCGAGCAGCTTTGCTTGCGTGGTTTTCCCGCAACCGTCTAGGCCTTCGATGCAGATGAAAGCGCCTTTTTTGCTCAATTTCTAATCACCTTGCGCTGGCTTAGCGTTACACATTATAGGGAGACTCATAAATATAACTTGCAAACTGTGAGGCGTTCAGGAATGCCGAAGGCGTATTGGGGCGAAATTAAGGATCCCGTGCATGGTTACGTGTACATAAACGAGGCGGAGAAGGAGATTATTGATTCGTATCCGATGCAGCGGCTGCGGAGGCTGCGGCAGCTGGCGGGGTCGGAGTACGTTTATCCCGGCGCGAACCACACCAGATTTGAGCACTGCATCGGTGTCATGTACTTGGCGGGCAAGGCTGTTGAGAACCCGAACATTTCCCGACTGGTTAGCGACGAAGAGGTTGATATGGCTAGGGTTGCGGCGTTGCTTCACGACGTTGGGCACGGCCCGTTTTCACATGTTTTTGAGCAGCTGTTGATCAGGGATCTTGAGCAGACTCATGAGGACATCACGTCGTGGATAATTGAGAAAGGCGAGTTGAGCGACAAGATAGCGAAGATGGGATACAAGCCTGAAGAGGTGGGGAAACTTGCGGTTGGAAAGCTCCACAAGCCAGGCAAAGCCTTTCTGGACCAGATTATAAGCAGCGGCGTTGACGTGGACAAGCAAGACTTCATCGTAAGGGACACATTTCACACCGGCGCAGAGTACGGTTTCATCGACGTGTTCAGGCTGATTCACGCCTTGGACGTTTTGGGCGAGGACTTGGCGGTGGAGATGGGCGCGCTTTCAGCGCTGGAAGCTTTCATGATAGCTCGTATTGAATCGTTCAAAAGCATCTATTTCCACCGTGTCGGCAGGGCAGCACAGATCATGCTGGCTACGGCTATGGAGAAGGCTGACAAGGAACTTGGGCTTACAGCGTTCAAGACACCTGAGGAATACTTGACGATGGATGACTACACGGTTTGGGCCGCACTGAAGAACTGCGAGGCGTCAAAGGGAATAATTGATGATTTGGAGCATCGGAAGATGCTGAAGTGCGCGTACGAGCGTACTTTCTACGAGAAGGACGCTATGGTGTCGAACATTTTTGGGCGCGAGGCGTACCGGCAGCAGATGCAGAGCGAAATCGCGAAGGAAGCGGGAGTAGCGACTGAGGCGGTGGTTATCGACGTGCCGACCGTGCCGTCTGTGCCGTATCACCATGCCGTGCTCATGGAGTCTATGGAGATACCCGTGTTCAGCAGAAGCCAAGCCGGCACGAAAACGCCGTATCGCCTGAGCGACATCTCAAAGATAATTGAGAACCTGAAAGGGTTCATCAACATACTCCGCGTTTACACGAACGCAGCGGACCGCGAAAAAGTAGAACGCGCAACGGCGAAGATTTTAGGCAGAATCCCAGCAACCGCAAAAATCTCCTACTGAAAGCGCTTCAGACGCGGCGCCTGAAGGGGAAGGTTTATTCGAGTGGAAAAACATTTGCATGATGCTTCTAGAAAAAGCGCTCCGGTAGTATAGTCCGGTCAAGTATTCCGGCCTTTCGAGCCGAAGACCCGGGTCCGAATCCCGGCCGG
>JAFGNM010000116.1 GCA_016927015.1 Candidatus Bathyarchaeota archaeon
AGGTTTCCATAAAGCTTATTTGCTGAACTCGGTTCACCCTCTCATGTGGAGAGAACAGCGAAAATGCATCTGGCAAATTTCAAGGAGTTATCCGGTAAGCAGCTTAACGCTTTCGTTGACGTGGGCATCGAAGTTAAGTGTAATCCTGAGAATTATCGGAAAGCGTTGGACGCTGAGTCGTTGGCGCTTGTTTTCCAGAAAACCAGCACGCGAACGCGGGTTGCTTTTGAGGTAGCGATGACTCAGCTTGGCGGTCACGCGTTGTACATTGATTGGAGAACAACGAACTTTACGTTGGCTGACATTTACGATGAGACGCAGTATCTGTCGCGGAATGTTGATTGCGTCATGGCGCGGTTGCTTAGGAACGCGGATTTGCAGAGAATGGCGGATGCGTCGCGTGTTCCGGTGATTAACGGTTGCGACGAGAAGTATCATCCAAGCCAAGCTATTGCCGATTTGATTACGATTAAAGAACGGAAGGGCAAGCTTGAAGGCGTGAAGCTGGTTTACATCGGCGTTCACAACAACGTTTGTAACTCGCTGATTGAGGGCTGCACCAAGACTGGTGTGGAGCTTATCACGGTTACGCCACTTGTCAATGAGCAAGCGCGTGATGACGAGCTGATGCAGGTGGCGAAGAAGACGGGTTTGTGGAAAACCACTTTGGACGCGAAGGAAGCGGTTGCTGACGCAGATTTCGTTTACACGGACACGTGGATTGACATGGAATTCTTCACTGACCCGAAGTTCGCGCCGGAAAAAGAGAAGCGGCTGAAGCAGATGATGCCGTATCAAGTCAACAATGAACTGCTGAAAGGCAGCAACGCGTACATTATGCATGACATGGCTATTCACAGGGGATACGAAATCAGCGCAGACGCAATTGAGAACCCGAAGTCAGTGATTTATGAGCAAGCAGAAAACAGGCTGTACTCAGCCAAAGCCATACTGCTAAAACTCTTGAGCACTTAAGCGCTCGGAACAGTCTATACCCCCTTATTTAAAGGAACTAATTTATAGCTCTGAGCCGAGGCGCCGTTGGATAGACCCCCTCTATAGGTTTCTGCATTCTATTTCTATTAAGATCCAAATATGATTGGCTTGGTCAAGAAATCTTGACTAAGAAAAAGCCTGTTAGTCAAGAAATCTTGACTAAAAACGGGTGTTTCGGGCTTGTTTAGTCAAGAAACCTTGACAAAAACCCTTTTACAGCAGAAACAGTCCAATATTAAGCAGGGCTTTAGGGAGTGTTGGTTGATTGGCATCACCCGATTGGCATGGGAACATCCCGAGAGAGGGCTGCCTAAAGCAGTGGTTTTTTAAATTTCTCTGCGTTGCATTTGTGTCTTTTCTTTTGTTTTCTCCTTATGCGTTTTTTCAGGCTCATGCAGATCCAGCATCAGGCGTCCAAATTGTTGATTCGTCTGGTCTGGTTGGTTTGTACGCTTCTCTTGCTTTAGATTCTAGTGATCAGGCTGGCATAAGTTACTATGATTTTACGAATAACGATTTGAAGTATGCTTCGTGGGCTGGTGCAGGCTGGGATATTCAAACCGTGGACTCCGAGGGGTTCGTAGGCTTACACACTTCTATCGTCTTTGACTCCAACGATAACCCACACATAAGCTATGATGGAAATAACGCTTTGAAATACGCTTCATGGAACGGCTCCGACTGGAACATCCAAATTGTCGATTCAGCTGGAGGGGGAAGTTTCACCTCCATCGCGTTGGATAAAAACGGCAATCCCCACATAAGCTACTTTCATCCCGCAAGTGGCGGCCGTTTAAAGTACGCTCAGTGGACTGGCTCATTTTGGAGCACTGAGATTGTTGATTCAGCACAACTAGCTGGCGAGTTCACTTCGCTGGCTTTAGACGCCGAGGGTAACCCACACATAAGCTACTATGACATTTCGAACGGTAACCTGAAATACGCTCGGCGGGGTGGTTCAGGCTGGAGTATACAGACAGTTGACGCTGCAGGAGATGTGGGCACGTTTTCTTCTCTCGTCCTGGACTCAAGCGGCATCGCGCACATAGCTTATTGTGATGTTTCAAATGGCGATTTGAAGTATGCGGAATCAGTAGGGTCAAGTTGGAACATCAAAGTTGTCGATTTAGGAAAATGCGTTGACAGTTCGATAGCTCTTGATTCTAGTGGCCAACCGCATATAAGCTATGCCGACAATTCAGACCACCGCCTAAAGTATGCCTTCTGGAACGGGTCAGATTGGATAATTCAAACTTTAGGTTCAGCGGGATACGTTGGCGAGTACACTTCCATTTCGGAACATTTCACTTCGCTTGAATTAGACAGCAATGACGTCGCGCGCATAGCTTTGTGTGACTCAAGTTACCGCTTGAAGTATGCTCATGCAGAGAGTCCCGCTGGCTTTCTTGCAAATTACGTGCAAACGACAGCTACGTTAACGGTGGAGCCAAACCCGATTGGTATCGGACAAGTAGCGTGGATTCACAAATCAATTAGCCCTCTTCCGCCTCCCTCTGGCGGAACGTTTAGTGGTTATACCCTGACGATAACAAAGCCTGATGGCACTGTCATTGTTGAAGGTCCTTATGCTTCTGCCGTGTATGAATACTTGCCATCGTCTGTTCTCAAGCCAGATATGCTTGGCACGTACACGCTTCGTTTAAGTTATTCGGGACAATACTTTGACAGCCAAGACGTCAACTACCTTCCCAGTCAGAGCGAGACGGTAACCCTTTATGTGCAGAAAGACCCCGTGCCAAAAGTATTGTATATAGATGGTTCGGGTCCCTCACAATTCGCTTCTTACTCGCAAATTTCACCCGCCATAAGGGGGGCAAATCCAGGAGACACGTTATACGTACGGTCTGGAACGTACCACGGTGGCTTCACCGTGGATAAGGAGCTAACGTTAATCGGAGAGACTCCTTTGACCACAATAATCAACGGGATTAGTTATCAATTCACGACTGACATAACGATAAGCGCAAACAACGTCAACATGACCGGATTCACGGTAAACGGGACACGCAGCCTGCAGGTGATTGGTTCTAAATGCTATTTCTTCCATAACAATTTCATGGATTCTATACAAGTCGTGTCAAATTCATTGAATTTTTGGGATAATGGTGAAGAAGGCAACTACTGGAGTGACTACACAGGAACAGACTCTGATGGCGACGGCATAGGCGACACGCCATACATAATCGATGCCAACAACATTGACAGATATCCACTCATGAACCCATTTAGCGATTATATCCCTCCTCCCAGGCCTTCATCAAATCCACCTCCATCCCCCACTCCTGCTCCTACTGCAACTCCAGTTTTTACGTCGGTTCTCCCACAAAAAGGGTTAAAAATACTCCAAGAGGTTGTTGGCCTTGACGTGTCGAGATATTCTGTTAAGGCAGAAGAAAGCCAATTTAGGGGTCCAGATGGAGTTACGCAGGACACTGTTTTCTACACTCTTACGGCGGACAGCAGCAGGCTAACGGCGCTTCTAGAATTCACCCATGGAAATTTAATGATGATACAGGTGCTTGATAAGGAGGGACCCTTATACTTGGCTAACTCAAAAACGAATATCAATGCTCTTGAATTGGCTAAAGCTTTCCTGAAAAGATACCAAACATACACTGGCGATCTCGTTTACGAGCAACTTGCGGGTATGCTTGAAGGCATGTACTTCATCCCCTCAAACTTTACCAAGTCATCAGGAAACGCGGTCCTCGAAGTAACAGATAGCGATAGTGAGCGTCCATGTTTTAAATGGTATTACACTGCAAATGGTGCCAGTGCGCCCTATTCCAAGTTCATATTCTTAGGCTTTAGAGACGGTTTCTTGGAGGCTTTTGTGGACAAGTGGCAGCTCTACGCGATTGGCAACGATGAAGTGAATATCTCTGAAAAAGAAGCTATAGCTATTGCGCTGGAAGCAGCCAAGTCTCACAGTTGGAGCCTGAAGCTGGACAACGATACGTTCAGCCCGAAAAATTTTGGCGAGAAAAACGTGGCTTGGACAGCCCTGATTTTCGACGGCGGATTGGACACGGATGAAACTCACGGCGGAGGGTCATTGACACTTTATCCTGTTTGGCGTGTTGCCATTGCCTTAAACAAGTGGTATGGTTCTATGTACGGCGTTGAAGTGGACGTCTGGGCAGACACGGGAGGAATTAGATCTGTCAAAGAAGCATGGTCGTTGATGCCTTCGCCAGAAGGAAGCGAAACCGCTGGTACGGATTCTTCCTCAACAAACCCATCACCCGATCCCACAAACTCACCCGCAACATCTCCCTCTCCACCGCCAATAGGTGTAGCCCCAGAGTTTCCATTACTATGGATTCTTCCAATAGTAATCGTAGCGACGTTAGTGGGCGGGCTAATTTTCAGAAAGAAAAACAGTAAGGGCGGTGAAGCCTAACGGCTGAAAAAAAAGCACCTTTGTACATGGTGACTTGGCGTTGCACACGAAGATGCGTAGGCAACTGCCTGTACTGCAGCTATACGCCGGAACACGCAGTAGACGCTGAGGTGAACACTAAAACAGCCTACAAAATCGTTGACGAAATCTACTATTTCGGAGCACCCTGCTTCGGTATAAGCGGCGGCGAACCACTAATCCGACAAGACATCTTTGACATCATAGAATACGCCAAAAAAACTGGTTTCGGAGTAAGCCTGATAACCAGCGGGTTCGCCTTCGACGAAAAAAGATTGGATAACCTTGTGCGAAACGAAGTTTACACGGCAGTCAGCGTAGACGGCACCAGAGAATCAAACGACAAAATAAGAGGCAAAGGAAGCTACGACAAAGCCCTATACGCCGTGAAGAAGCTGTCAGAAAACGGAATCCTAGACTGCATAGTCACAACCATGACCAAATACAACATCAAAGACTCAGAGCACGTTGTCAAGCTCGCAGAAGAATACGGCGCCCGAATGGTCGTCTTTCACAACCTAGTCCCCGTGGGAAGAGCAGGATCTAACATGCCCGATTTGACACCCTCGCCGGAAGAGTACGAAGGGGCATTCAACAACATCTACGACCTGCAGGTTGAGTACGCGGGAAAAGTCCACGTGAACGTTTACGCGCCTTTCTACGCCAGAATCGTCCGCCAAAGGAACCCAACTGAGTTTTGGAACTGGTTCCAAAATGGCTTTCTGGGCAAGTGCACGATCGGCGGAAACTACATCAGCGTAACCGAGAACGGCGACTACAGGTCATGTGGTTTTAACGAGAATTACAGGCTGGGAAACGTGAAGTACCAGGGCTTGAAGGCAACGTGGGATGAGCTGCAGCGTTCTGAGTTGCACTTGAAGCTGAGAGACAAAAGCAACATCAAAGGCAAATGCGGCGTCTGCGAGTACCGTGAAATCTGCGGAGGCTGCAGGACAAGAGCCGAATACTACACGGGAGACCTGTTCGAAAGCGACCCCGCATGCGCATACATACCAAAAGTGCTCCGAGAAAAATAAAGCAAATAGCACCAAGGAAGGCCCGCGCTTCTTCAGGCAACATCGACTTTCCAGTTTGTTATGCTTGAAACTGTCCAGTGAAAAGAACGTTTTTATCTAATTTGTATAATAGCTATTCTTTCAAGGTGCTGTGTAATGGGAAAAGGGTCTGGCTTCGGAAAAGTAATTTTGTTCGGCGAACACTTCGTGGTTCACGGAGTACCGGGTATTGTCTCAGCAATTGATTCATCAACAGACGCAGAAGTTAAGAAAATCGAAAAAGGCCTCGTCATTAAGGACGAACGGAAAGCCGCTAAAGGTTACGCTGAAGAGAAAAGGCTTCAGCAAATCGAATCCATCGAACGAATGCTTAAAACAATGGGGCTCGACCCAAAACTGCCCTTAAACATTTGGGTAGGAGGAAGTCTTCCAGGCTTCAGCGGGTTGGGCGCTTCGGCGGCAAGCAGCGTCGCCATCGCCAGAGCAATCGCGGAAGAATTATCACTGAATCTTTCAGATGAGAAAATTAATCAAATAGCTTATGAGGCTGAGAAAGCGTACGCAGGCAACCCGTCGGGCATCGACAACACTGCTGCCACTTATGGGGGTTTGATGTGGTTTAAGAAGAACACTGCTGGCGGACCAGACAGCGTTGAACGACTGCGCATACGCAAGCCTGTTGAAATAGTCATCGGCAGCACAGGCAAAGTTGCAAACACGAAAGCGATGGTTGCAGGCGTCGCCGAACGCAAAAAGAAGAACCCAGAAAAATACGACCCAATCTTTAAACAAGCAGAAAACCTAACACACGCTGGACGAAAAGCCCTAGAAAGTTATGACCTTAAAAAACTCGGCGGACTCATGAACGAAAACCACCGCTTACTCCAAGAAATCGGCGTGTCCAGCAAAGAACTTGATCTGCTCGTGGATTTAGCGAGGAAACATGGCGCTTTCGGCGCAAAACTGACAGGCGGAGGCGGCGGAGGATGCATGACCGCACTGACACCGGGCAAAGAATTGCAGGAAAAAGTTGCCGCAGCCATCAAAAAAGAAGGATACGAAGTGTTAAAGACAAAAATTGGGATTGAAAAGATATAAGGAAAACATTAGCCTATTAAAAAGGAGGATGGAGCTAATTGGGTTTTAGAAGCTTCTTGGACCAGCTTAGCAAAAACGGAGAATTAACGCGCATAACCCGGGAAGTGTCAACAGAGTACGAGATGGCTGGGGTTATAGAGGCACTCGGCGAAAAACCTGTGCTTTTTGAAAAGGTGAAAGAATCCTGCATCCCAGTTGTAGCCGGCTTTGTGTCTTCTAAAGAAATAATCGCCCGAGCTTTAAACTTGAAAAAAGAGCATTTGCTACACAATTTATCCAGTGCTATAGAACATCCTTTGTTCCCACAGGTTGTGGAGAAAGGCGAATGCCAAGAGATAGTTGAGAAAGAAGTTGATTTAACAAAGCTGCCTATAATGAGGTACACGGAAAAGGACGGGGGAAAATACATCGCGTCCGCAGTCTCTATAGTGCGGGACCCTGAATTGGGCAGAAACATGTCTTTTCACAGGTTGATGCTGCTGAGCAAGAACCGGTTTGTGGCTCGAATAGTGGAAGATAGAGGAACAGACACCGCCCTCAAAAAGGCCGGCGGAGAACTTGACATCGCCATTTGCATAGGCAACTCAACCGCTGTTCTCCTTGCTGCTGCTACGTCCTTGCCGAAGGGCGTGGACGAGTTGGGAATGGCTAACGCGTTAGAGAAAACAGAGTTAGTGAAATGCAAGACCATTGATCTTGAAGTTCCCAAAAACTGCGAGTTTGTACTGGAAGGAAGAATAACCAAAGAAAAAACTTCAGAAGGCCCATTCCTAGATACGACAGGAACGATCGACAAGATAAGGCAGCAGCCAGTAATAGAAATCAAATGCGTTACGCACCGGGAAAAGCCAGTTTACCAAACAATTCTCCCTGGAAGGCACGAACACCAATTCTTGATGGGGATGCCTAAAGAGCCAACAATCTTTAACGAAGTGAACAAAGTCTGCGAATGCAGAGATGTTTACGTTACTCCGGGCGGTTGCAGTTGGCTTCACGCGGTTGTGCAGATAAAGAAGCAGAATGCAGACGACGGAAAGAAAGCGATTGCAGCAGCGTTTGAAGGACACAAGTCTCTGAAACACTGTATCATAGTAGATGACGACATAGACATTTACGACCCAAACGACGTTGAATGGGCTGTCGCCACAAGGTTCCAAGCAGACAAAAACGCCGTTATCTTACCTAACCAGCCAGGTTCATCTCTTGACCCGTCTGGAGACTTAACTGAAGGAAAAAAGGCGAGAACGTGCAAGATGGGCTTTGACGCTACGGTTCCATCTGGGAAAACAGACAAGAGCTTCGCGAAAGAGCGGTACAGAAAAGTTGACTTAAACAGGTTCCTGTGATTTTCATGTACCTTACCGAAAAAGAAGAAAAAATGCTCAGCGGCGAAGAAGGCTACGCCGTAAGAAAATCCATGGAAATACTCGTTGCTCTAGGCGACATTTACGGTGCTGAGCAGCTCATAAAAGTGGGTTCTGTCCAAGTGGCAGGCGTGTCATACCACAACCTCGGCGACGCGGGACTGGAATTTCTAAACGAACTCGCAAAAGACGGAAAAGTCAAAGTGCTTACAACTTTGAACCCTGCAGGAATGGACTTGGAGAACTGGCGGCAACTCGGCATCAGCGAAGAATTCGCGGAAAAACAGAACATGGTGATAGACGCTTTCGAGAAAATGGGCATACTCATCTCATGCACATGCACGCCGTACTTGATAGGTAACCTGCCCCGTTACGGCGAACACGTTGCTTGGTCCGAATCTTCAGCCGTGACTTTTGCGAATTCGGTTATCGGAGCAAAAACAAACCGGGAAGGCGGGCCGTCAGCTCTTGCAGCTGCTATCGTTGGTAAGACTCCGTGCTACGGGCTTCATTTAGACGAGAACAGAGCGCCCGACATCCACGTGAAAGTAAACACGCGTTTAGCCAAGTTTTCTGATTGGGGTGCTCTCGGCTACAGCGTCGGGAAAAAAGCGGAAAACAAAATACCGTACATAACGGGCATAAAAGACGCTGAGGTGGACGAGCTGAAGTCTTTTTGTGCTTCGGTGGTGACTTATGGTTCAAAACCGCTTTTCTACATGGAAGGCATAACTCCCGGGGCAGAAAAGCATCAGCCGCCAAAAGACTCGGTCACAGTCGAAGACGGGGACATCAGAGAGGCGTACGAGAACATTAACGATGAAGTCGCCGACATAGACTTTGTGTGCGTAGGCTGTCCTCACTGCTCAATCAAAGAAATCGCCGACGTAGCCCAGTTGCTTAAGGGCAGAAAAGTGTCTTTGAACACGGAGTTCTGGGTTGCAACTTCAAGGTTCGCGAAGCAGTTGGCGGACAAACGAGGCTACACTGAGGTAATTGAGCGCGCTGGCGGAAAATTCGCCTGCGACACCTGCATGGCAGTAGCCCCATTGAAAGGAAGGTTCAAGTCAGTGGCAACAACCTCGGCGAAAGGATGCTACTATTCAAGACAAAACAAGATGCTCACGAAGATGGGCAGTTTAGAAGAATGCGTAGACGCGGCGGTGACGGGAAAATGGAGTTGAAAGGAAGAATCATTTCGAAAGGAAAAGCTCAGGAAGAAGCGTTGGCGACTTCGCAGCCTATCTCGTTTTACGGTGGCGTAGACCCGAACACTGGCGAAGTAATTGAGAAAGGGCATGAGTTGCAGGGGAAACGCGTGACGGGCAAAATACTTGTTTTCCCGACTGGGAAAGGGTCAACTGTTGGCTCCTACACGCTGTACAGGCTGAAGAAAAACGGTGCGGCTCCTGCTGGAATCATTAACCGGGAGTGCGAGACCGTGGTCGCTGTTGGCGCGATAATATCCGAGATACCCTGTGTCGACAAGATTGATATTTCCAAAATAGAAACAGGAGATTTAATCCGCATCGAGAACGATGTTGTAACATTAATTAAAAAGTAAAGGTAACCAACTCTTAAAACAAAGTTAAGGAATGTAAGAAATGAGCGATGCAAAACCAACAATCCTGAAAATCGGCGGCTCAGTCATCACCGACAAGAACGGAGAACTTGCCGCGCGAACCGAAGTCATAAACCGTTTGGCAGAAGAAACCCAGAAAGCAAACTTGAAAAACCTGATAATAGTGCATGGCGGCGGAAGCTTCGGGCATCCCACAGCCCAGAAATACGGCATAAAAGAAGGCTTGAAAGACAACGCGCAGAAAGTAGGATTCGCTGAGACCCATCACGTGATGACCGTTCTCAACGGCTTAGTTATGGACGCGCTGGTGTGGCACAACATTCCAGCTTTCAGCGTGGCGCCATCATGCTGTGTGGTGACTGAAAACGGCAGAATCAAACTGGTTGAAGACGCGGTTTTGAAGATGCTGCTGAAAATGGGTTTCGTGCCGGTTCTTTATGGCGACGCCGTCTTAGATGAGAAATTGGGGTTCACAGTGCTTTCCGGCGACCAGCTTGTTTCGTATTTGGCGAGAAAATTCAGCGCTGACAAGATAGTGATAGGCGTGGACACTGACGGCTTATACGACGCAGACCCCAAGTTGGCGAAAAACCCCAAGTTGTACGCGCATCTGACGTTGAGTGAACTTGGAAAAATTAGGAAAAAGCTCGGTGGGTCTACCGCGGCTGACGTTACAGGCGGCATGCTCGGCAAAATGGCGGAGTTGGTTCCAGCCGTAGAGCAAGGCATTCCAGTGGCGATGGTGAACGCTGCCAAGCCGAACCGCGTTTACAAAGCTCTTATGGGAGAAGCGGTAGAAGGTACCGTTATAGAGAAGGAGTAAGATTGGCAGACGAAACAGAGAAACGTAAGGCAGACCACATCAAGATTTGCCTAGATGAGAAAGCGCAAGCAAGAAATGCCACCGCAGGATTTGAAGATGTCCAGTTTGTTCATCGCGCCTTGCCAGAGGTTGACAAGGCGAAAATTGATTTGTCCACGACCGTTTTTGACCACGAGTTTTCTGCGCCATTAATTGTGGGCGCTATGACGGGTGGAACAGCGGAGGCAACACGGATAAACGCTGCCATCGCCGAAGCTGTGGAGCATCTGCATTTGGGAATGGGTGTTGGAAGCCAAAGAGCCGCTATAGAAGACTTGGCGCTTGAAAAAACCTTTGCAGTAGCAAGAAAAAAAGCGCCGACAGCTTTTCTAATCGCTAACATAGGCGGAGTGCAACTCGTCCACGGATACGGCGTGAAAGAAGTGAAAAAAGCCGTGGAAATGATAGATGCGGACGCCGTAGCTGTACATTTGAACGCTTTGCATGAAGCGTTTCAGCCTGAAGGGCAAACAACCTTCAAGGGAGTTCTCGCTAAAATAGGTGAAATCGCAGGGGAACTTGACAAGCCAGTTATCGTTAAAGAAACTGGTGCAGGCATCGCCGCGGAAGACGCGAAAACGCTTGAAAAAGCAGGTGTGCAAGCAATAGATGTCGGTGGAACGGGCGGAACAAGCTTTGCAGCCGTTGAGTATTACCGCTCAGAAGTAAACAGCGTTCAGCACTTTTTGGGCGACGTTTTCTGGGACTGGGGCATCCCAACAGTTGCAAGCCTTGCAGAAACAACTCAAACGGTCAAGATACCGGTGATTGCCTCTGGTGGAGTGCGAAACGGCACAGACATAGCTAAGTCGTTAGCGCTTAACGCCTGTTTAGCAAGTGTTTCTCAGCCAGCCCTGCAAACCGCAGTAAAAAGTGCAAAAGCCACTGAGAAAATGCTTTCGCTTTTGATGGAGGAACTTAGGAACGTCATGTTTCTTGTGGGTGCTGAAAAAGTGCGGAATTTGGCAAAGACGCCAATTGTGGTAACGGGTAAAACTGCGGAGTGGCTGAAAACGAGGGGTTTCTACGTGGAGAATTACGCCAAGAGAGGAGCGCGTTAGGGGTGGATATTGAAAGGTTTCTTGAAGAAACGGCACCTTTAATAGATAAGGCGATTGAGAAGTACATTCCGAGAGAATTTTCGGAAAACTCTATTCTCTTCAAGGTTAATCCGTCTAAGTACAGCAGCAACTTGGAAGCTTTGAACAAGGGAATTGCTGAGCCGATTTGGGAACTTCTGGACAGAGGCGGAAAAAGGTGGCGTCCAGCCCTGTTTTTGCTTATCTGCGAGGCACTGGGCGAAAACTCTGAAGATTGTTTGGATTTCGCTATAATTCCCGAGGTTGTTCACAACGGCACCCTGATTGTTGACGACCTAGAGGATTCTTCGGAGCTTAGGCGGGGGAAGCCGTGCACGTACAGGATTTTCGGCGTGGACGTAGCTGTTAACGCTGGAAACGCCATGTATTACCTGCCGCTTTTGCCGCTGATGGAGAAAAAAGCACAGTTACCCGCGGAAACGCTCCGCGACATTTACGAGGTTTATGTGCAGGAGATGATTAACCTCAGCTTGGGGCAAGCTATGGACATCACGTGGCACAGAGGCATAGCTAACGCGGATAACCTGAACGAAGAGGACTACTTGCAGATGTGCGCGTATAAAACGGGCACTTTGGCGCGGATGTCAGCTAAAATCTCTGCGGTTCGGGCAGGCGCCAGCAAGGAATTGGTTGAAAAGCTCGGGCGCTTCGCTGAGAGCATCGGCGTAGCGTTCCAGATGCAGGATGACGTTTTGGATTTGACGGGTCAGGAGTTTGCGGAAAAGAAGGGCGGTGTCGGACAGGACATAACCGAAGGAAAAAGAACGTTGATGGTTATTCACACGCTGAAAAACGCGAGCAGCGCGGACAGGAAGCGGCTCATTCAGATTCTTAACATGCACACTTCAGACCAAACTCTCCGCGACGAAGCCATCGCTTTAATGCAAAAATACCACGCCATAGAACACGTAAAAAGCACTGCCACGCGGATAGTTGAAGAAAGCTGGAGTGAAGTGGATAAACTCTTGCCTACGCCTGAGGCTAAGGAAAAATTAAAAGCGTTCGCTGAATTCTTGATTAAAAGAACCATCTAACATCAGAGAGTAGAACACTTGACGCTGGAAAACGATAAAGCCCTCAGAGAACTTGTTCTAAAAGCCGCTTTGCTAAACGCGATACAGCATGGCGGAAAGGCTCAAGCGGGCGCACTTGTAGGCAGAATAATCAGCGAAAGACAAGAACTGAAAACGAAGGCAAAAGAACTTTCAGGCTTAATCAACAAGGTTGTTAACGAGGTCAACAGCCTTTCCGTTGAAGAACAGAAACGACGAGTTGAGGAAAAGTGGCCAGAAGCCCTTAAGAAAGAAAAAGCAGAGGAAGAAGAAAAGCGGCTTCCACCGTTGCCGAACGCGGACAAATACGAGCAGGTTGTTACGCGTTTTTCGCCGAACCCCGACTGCGTTTTGCACTTGGGTTCAGCAAGAGCCATAATACTGAGCCACGAGTACGCCCGTTTGTACAAGGGCAAATTCGTTCTGCGCTTCGAGGACACCGATCCTAAAGTGAAAAAGCCCGTCTTGGAGTTTTACGACCGCATCAGAGAAGACCTTGATTGGCTAGGATGCAAAGCGGATGAGGAATGCATCCAAAGCGACAGGCTCCCCATTTACTACGAGTACGCCGAGCGGCTTCTGCGGGAAGGCAACGCTTACGTCTGCACCTGCCAACCAGAACAGTTTCGAAAGAAGTCTCTTTCCAGAGAACCGTGTGACTGCCGAAGCTTGTCAGCGGAAGAGAACTTGGAACGGTGGCAGCGCATGTTGGAAGGCAGCTACAGTGAAGGCGAGGCAGTAGTTCGCGTTAAAACCGACATGAAGCATCCGAACCCTGCCGTGCGGGACTGGCCTGCCCTGAGGATTATTGACGCGGCGAAGTATCCGCACCCCAGAGTCGGAAGCAAATACCGCGTTTGGCCCTTATACAACATGGCTGCTGGCGTAGATGACCACTTGCTGGGCATTACGCACGTAATCCGAGGCAAGGAGCACTTAACTAATCAGGTTAGGCAGGAGTACATGTACCGGCATTTAGGCTGGAAGTACCCTGAGGCTATACATTACGGCAGGTTGAAGATAACAGGCGCTTTTCTGAGTAAGTCAAAAATTGTTCAAGGCATGAGCGAAGGCGTCTACACGGGCTGGGATGACCCGCGGCTTGCAACTTTCGCGGCTTTGAGGAAGCGTGGGATAACGCCCGGCGCCGTTAAGAAAATGATAGTTGACGTTGGGCCCAAAACTGCCGATGTGACGTTAAGCTGGGAGAACCTGTACGCCTACAACCGCAAGATTCTGGACCCTGATAGCAAAAGGTACTTTTTCGTGTCAGAGCCCATCGCGCTGAAAGTTAAAAATGTCCCAAAAGCCTTCAGGGCTAAACTTCCTTTGCATCCAGAGAAGCCTGAACTGGGATTCAGAGAATACACTGTAACGCCTAAAGGAGAAGACGAGGCGGCTACTTTCTGGGTTGCCAAGAGAGACGGGGACGCCGCAGAGGTTGGGAACACGATTAGGCTTATAGAGCTTTTTAACGTCAAGATAGATGGCGTAAACGCCGACTCGTTGGAAGCCTCGTTTGCCAGCGAAGCTTACGACGAAGCGAGAAAGGCTAAAGCCAAGCTTATCCATTGGATACCGAAGAGCTCTGAGGTTCCCTGCCAAGTAGTTATGCCTGACGCGACCGTGAACGAGGGAATCGCGGAGAACGCCTGCAAAAAGTTAAAGTCAGGCACCGTAATACAGTTTGAACGGTTCGGCTTCGTCAGAATAGACCAAGTCGTCCCGAAACTGAAAGCGTATTTCGCCCACAAATAGCACAGGAGAAAAACCGATGCGTAAACAAGACAAAGCTATAATCTGGCCAGCATACTTCGACCAGACCAAAACAAGAAAGAACGGAAGGCGGGTTCCAAAGAGTTTGGCAGTGCAACATCCAAAAATCGCGGAAGTCACAGTGGCTGTGGAAAGGCTCGGTTTAAAGCACGAGCTCGCCTCTGACGCTGGTTACCCTAAGACGCCTTGGATTAAGACTGGGATGATACTGGTTGAAAAGAAAGGCTCAAAGGAGCAGGTAATAAGAAAAATCGCGAATCAGCTTTTGAAGTTGCGAAGTGAAACCCCAAAACAGTAGTTGGGCGCTCAACTTTTTTCTTCTTTGCCGCTTAGAACAGCGTTTATGACGCCGTCGCCGCCTGGACGAGAGGTAACACGAGCCAGCCCCAAGCTGGTTTCTATTTCCGCGCCCTTGGTTATTACGCCTCTTCTGTCGTAATCCACGTTGGCTTTGTTTTTGATTACGCGCAAAATCTCGGTTTTCTCGGTTTTGCCGCTTTTCGGGTCAGTCACAGAAGCGTATTTGTCTTTTAAGACTTTGGTTTTGAGTTTTCCACCGTAGCCTCTGGTGTTTCTCCTTTTTGTTTCTCCGAGGGTGGTTTCTGCTGGGAAGGCGCCTTTTTCAAAGTTTCTTTTCACTCTGTAGGCTCGTTTTCTGCCGCCTGTCCGTTTCCTTTTGCGTAAACTTCCATGCCAAACTGACATTTCACATGTCCCTTTTTTAATGACTAAGTTCGAGTGTTCACTACAACCGTTATTTTATCATATAAACGTATCCATTAAGATAACATCTAACTCTCCGTCACTTGCTTTTTCCATGTGTGACTGACAGCTAGAGTGAGGCAAAGTGTTGCGGCTTTTCTTAATTAAAGTAAACGTTTTTTTGTATAAAGACAAGTTAAACGGTGCTAACGTCAAGTTTCTAGTTGGTCAACCTTTCAGAAAACATGTAGAAACATTTATCAATATCCCGAATGCATCTCTACGCATTGCATCTCCACGGGGAGAAGTGCACAAACAAGCAGAGAAGTGCAAATTGGACATAGAAGATTTCTATTTCAAACTGGCGTTAAAAACTGAGCCGATAATAGATGACACTACGCTTCGAGACGGAATTCAAATGCCTGGTTTAGCCGTTGGACCCAAGGACGCCGCGGAAATAGCCCAGCTTCTAAGCGAGATAGGCGTGGAAAGAATTGAAGTGTTCCATTATCAAGAACCTGACAAGAAAGCGGCGAAGCTAATTCAAAACTTAAACTTGGACATGCGCGTAGCTGGGTGGTGCCGTGCAGTTAAAGAGGATATTGACAGCGCTCTGCAGTGCGGTTTCAACGAAGTAGGCATTTCACATCCGGTCTCGGACATCCATTTTAAGGCTAAGTGGCCTGAGAGAACCCGCGAGGCGATTCTCGCTAATTTGGTTGAAGTGGTTGAGTATGCAGCTAAGACGCATGGGTTGAGAGTGTTCGTTCACGGCGAGGACAGCACCCGTGCAGATTGGGACTTCGAGAAGACACTTGTTAACGCTGCTGCTCAGGCTGGTGCGGAGTGCTACCGAGTTTGCGACACCGTTGGAATTGGGCTTTCAGATGCAGATGCGCCTTTGCCGAATGGTATTCCAGCGAAGGTCTGTGCGATTAAGAAGGAGACGAAAATTCAGGCTATTGAGATTCATGCGCATGACGATTTCGGGAACGCTGTTGAAAACACTATAGCTGCTATTCGGGCAGCGTCTGGTGTGTGGGATAAGATTTACGCGAGCACTACGTTTCTGGGAATAGGTGAAAGAGCTGGGAACGCTGAAACCGAGAAGGTTCTTTTGAACTTGTGTCTGCACTATGGGGTTAAAAAGTTCGAGGGTAAAACCGAGAAGCTCAAGCAGACAGCGGATTTCATTGGGAAAGCCACAGGCTACGTTGTTCCACCCAACAAAGCGATAGTTGGCGACTACGGCTTTGCACATGAGTCAGGTATCCACACGCACGGCGTGTTGAATGACCCGTGGACTTATGAACCTTACCCGCCTGAGCTTGTAGGTAACACGCGGCGCTTGACAATAGGCAAACAGTCAGGTAAAGGCATAATTAAGCACAAGATAACGGAAATAACCGGAAACGCTCCAACCGAGCAAACCCTCATGACAGTGGTAGAAAAAGTCAAGGAAATCTACGCGAACGGAAGAAGAGCCTCATTGAAAGAGGAAGAGTTCAAAAAGATACTTCGAACAGTCGAGCTACTTCGAGAATAACAGCCTGCGCACTTCAGCTTGAGCTGCTCGCCCTAAATCGGCTATTCATTCTCTAAATTTTACGCTATTCTCTCCGCAGCCTTTTCCCGCTGACCCGCAACAGCGCGTGCATTATCTTTCCATTCTTTAACAGCCTGTGCAAAAGTTCCCCCGCTTCAGTTTTCTTGTAGAAATAATGATTTGACGTTTGCTGTTCCTCGACAAACTTGTCTTTTAGCAGGAATTCCTCGATCCAGTAATGAAACTGGGACTCAGTCCCAACCACCTTAATTAAGTCCCATTTAGAAGCCTTGCCGCTTCTCTCATCTATACAATCCAACAAGTCTAATGCTATTCTAGCGGGCTTTCTCCTAGGAAAAGGCATCAAGCATTCTCCTAGGCTTTCTTCAATTCATCTTGAACCTTGAACAACCTTGAATATTTCTTTCTAAGCCTGAAGTAGTTAAGGATTTGAACAGCCCCAGCAAACAGCATTGCTCCAGCCACAAACAGCGGTATGTAAAGTCGGTCCTGAATGGCGTCTATGTTGTAAATGAGCGTTTGTACCCCGAACAGAATCGTAATGAGCCCAAAAAGGAGGTAAGTCTTAACGCTCCAGTAAAGGTCCTTTATGAGGTCTGACGCGTCTGAGATTACATTTTCAAAAATCTCGTTGAGGGCGCCAATCTTTTCAACATTATCTTCACCTGTTTGTTCTTTACTGCTCATACTCAGTCACATTCAACAAGTTCCTGTACAAAACTTAAAACATTTATTCTAGAAGTAACTCCATCCCTTTTTTCAGTCACCGCAGCATGCAAAGTTTTTTCTATCACCTCTCCACAATGAAGCTTTCAGAAACAGGCGGTTGCAAAAATGAATTTGAGAACTTGGCTGGGACACACAATATTCAACATCGGGTTTTGGACGTTTTTCTGGGGCGCCTTCGAGTTGGCGTATCAGTCTCCAAGCGACCCAATATGGTCAGGCACCTTCGGATTTCCAATTCCACACCACTACATAATAGGCGCAATACTCGCTTACGTTGGCTACATACTCATCACGTTAACCAAAAACGTAAGAGAAAGAATCAAAAGAGGCATAAAACCCACTTAGCCCTCAATCAACGGCTGATTTAAAAGGTCAGCCGCAAATAACACATACCGTGATTAACACTTGACACGCGAATTCATCCTCTTTTCACGTTTAGGAAAAACCGACACCGGTTTCCGCAACTTGCATGACGCAGGCCGCTTGGACATCGTTCACGAATGTATTGTTGCAAGCCTCTTCTTCTCACACGGCTTACGCAGAAACGTTGTTTTCCACGCTGTTCTAACCGGACCACCCAATCCGCCGCTGCACATCCAAATAGACGGCGCAACGCTTTATGACGTGCGCACAGACATGGACACTTGGCAAAGCATCCTCAAAAAAGTGATTTCGGGCAAACAGCATCCAGGCATAACCACGAGCAAGACAAGTTTCGAAGCGCTCTTGAAGGCTAAGGCGAAAACCAGCCGCATATACGTCCTTGAAGAAGGCGGAAAAGACATAGCAAACGCCGAGTTGCCTGAGAACTGCGTGTTCGTGCTAGGCGACCACGTTGGCTTACCCAAAAAAGCAGAGACGTTCACGCTCCGCTACGGAGAAAAAATCAGCTTGGGAAAACAGCCTTACCTCGCCGCGTCATGCATAACCATACTTAACTATCTCTTGGACCGCAAAGTCAAATCTTGCTCTTGAAGTGCTCCCAACCCCGCTCCTCAACGGGACATTTTACGCCGTCCACATCCAGCAGCACCTGCCTGTCACGCGTGACCTTGCCAATAGGCAAAAGACGCCCGCCCGAGGCTTCAACAGCCGTTTCCGCGTCAGCCCACCGTTTGGACTTCACGGTCACCACAAGCTCGTACTCCTCTCCGCCGTGAAGCGCAAGTTCCATCGCGTCAAGCCTGTTGAACTCGGCAAACCTGCGGACCTCATCCGCAACCGGTACGCTGTTAACCACGAAGCCCACCTCGCTCATCCGCGCCAGCTCATGTAGACTCCAAGCTAAACCATCGCTTGAATCAATTGAAGCTGAAACCGCGCCTGAACGGCAAAGCGCTAAGCCTTCGCATAACCGCGCTTTAGGCATGCAAACCGAACTCAAGAGCACATCGCGCAGCTCCTTCGACGCAGCGTACCCCTCCAGAAGTAGCCGCAACCCCGCAGCAGGCTTGCCGAAAAAGCCCGTAACCGCCACAATATCCCCTGCTTTCGCGCCGCTACGCAGCACGAGCGCTTTACGCTTAGCGGTTCCAAAAAGCGAAATCGCCACAACCAAGTCCGAAGCCTCGCTCGTATCGCCGCCGATGACGTAGGCGCCGTACTCCTGCGCTCCAGCATTCAACCCGCGTGCAATCTCCTCCACATCCTTCCGCATAAAATCCATAGGCAACCCCAGCGAAACAAGCAGCGCCGTAGGCGCCACGCCTTTGGCTGCAAAATCGCTGACGTTCATCACAACCGCTTTCCGCGCCGCCTGCCAAAGGCTCATGCCCCGCGGCACATCAGTCTTGCCTATAAGCATGTCAGTTTTCAAAACGGCAACTCTCCCCTTGCCGATGTCAACAGCGGAAACGTCATCCCCAAAGGGCACGGGCAAACCGGGCATAACGCTCAAGTGGCTCTGTATGAGCTTAATTAGCTTTCTTTCGCCCAAATCTTCGCTTGTTCCGCCTTTACTGCCCTTGTGAGCTCTCGCTTTCCTCAATCACATAAGCCTCCACCCAAAAACCACTCAAACGTCACGTGCAATGTTAGTTTAGAGGCTTAGCCTTTTAAAATTGACGCTTGCGGCAAAGTGTTTTCCTAACATTTAAAAATGCGTACACATCACTGATTTAGCGATTGCATGTGCCTCGGTAGCTCAGCCCGGTAGAGCGGCTGCCTCGTAAGTAGCAGGCCGCGGGATCAAAGCCCGCCCGAGGCTTTTTACATCATGGTGTAGTTGTGTTGTTCTCATGTTCAGAAATGTTTATAAAATATTAATAGTACCGATACCACTAAGACATGCACGCGAGGTCGATGACAAATGCCTCTTTTCCACTCGCACTCCCACAACGAAAAACTTAGATGCCCCTACAAGGGATGCGAAAAACCATTCGAAAAACCCTCCGTCCTAACCGACGCATCCACCATACCGAGGCAGTCATATTACGCTTGTCCGCACTGCATGTCAAAACTCGACATAACCATAGAAAACATGAAAATCACAGGCGTAAAACCCGCCGAATACCCAAAAGTATTCGAGTCACCAGCAAAATGCGCACACTTCTCCAGCCTACTAAACGCGCGACCACACGATGCACCGTTGCCCGAAGAATGCCTGCTCTGCCCAAAAGTACTCCAATGCAGCATCCGCAAAAAATAAACGCAACTGACGCTCAGAAACGACTACCCCTCCCTTACTTAAAGACAGAAATCCAATTTGGCTTTTGGCAAAGACTATGTCTTGCCGTTCAGAGGCCTGTCAGTTGGCTAAGGTTTTTATGGTGCATACGAAATTATCTTTCTCTGCCGCCCGTTTCAGGATAAACGGCAAAACACGCGGGGCTGTCGGCTAGCTTGGTCTAGGCTTGTAGACTTGGGCTCTATAGACCCCGGTTCAAATCCGGGCAGCCCCACCATTTCCAGTTTATTCTCAGTTGAATTGAAGTTTCTTTGTGAATTGCAATTTGAGAATTGCATCATTAAGTGTTTTAAGTGGTTTTCAAACGTTTTACTCATATTAAAGCCTAAAGCTTTAGACTTTTCAACAAGTTCTCTGTCGAGATACAATACGACGTTGCCTTTTGTTATCATTGCATTCGCATCCGAGGGCTTGCATGAGGAATTCATATGTTATAAATTTGGTCATTTCAGAATCAATTGATTTTCTAGTTTCTAAATTATTAACTTTAGGAAAGTAACTTTCTAAAACCTTCAATAGTATATGAGAACAGAAATTATAAAGATCAAAAAACCAGCTCACACCTTTAGGTAAGTTTTGCTCCGCAGCGAGGGCATTTCAGGTAGCTTGTATCGACTTCCTTAAGCATGTCAGCTCCACAGTAGAAACATACGCATGCTTTACATTTTTGGCAGTAGTAGTTTGCGCCTTGAATAATTGTTTTACAGACTGCACAAGGTTTTCCGATGCATTCCTCAGACAATTCTTATTCCTTTTGCTGTCTCTTCTTTTTCAGATACTTGCCGGAAACGACTCCTGCAACATCAGACAGTGCGTCTTTTTCACCTCTCTTTTCGACTCTGCGTAATCTCTGGTACTCTCTATTGTAGGCTCTGAGACCCTCGGGGGTACTGGATCTTTTCCTTTTCAAGTCTTCAGCGATGCGTCGTGCATATTCGTGAGGCAACCATGGATGCCTACGCAGGACTTTACGAATGTCTTTCTCAGTCACGGACACAGTTGATCAACTTGCTGTTGTGTAACACAAAATTTACATTTAAACTATACTAATCAAAGGTCTAATTTAGAATCGTGTGTCGATTAATAGGCAACTATAATCACTTCATGTAACAATTAGATTTCTATTTTTCTAATTTCTAACCTTTAGGAGGAAATAATTTTCTAAAATTTTAATTTAGCTTAGAAATATAAAACAGAAAAATACTTCTCAGCCTCTTGGTAGATTATCTTTTTCTTTTGAGGACTAATGCGAATACAGTTACAGCGGTAACAAATAACGCTATGGTTGCTGTTAAGGAGACCTCTGGAATGTCTGGGCTCTCTGTGGGTGTTGGAGCGGGTGAAGGTGCTGGAATTTTTATATAAATGGGGTCATCATCCCAAATGAATGATTTGGGCTTGAGCTTGAGGTTAAGAAAAAAACTTGTGGAGGTGCATTTTTAGATCTTCAAGAGTTGACTATTGAAGGTGAAGATTGGGGCGAATAAGACGTTCGCCAACACTTATTTTTTTTTAAAAAAAAATACGGTTGCCCTGACAGCCATTAACCATAGGTCGGAACACGTTTATGCCCAAGCCAGGCAGTCCCATCACGCTTTTAGGTTCAATTGCCGTGGGTACCTGGGATATGCGTCTCAGGCTTGATTTTTCTGTTTTTAACCGTTAATCAGTAGGTAAAATTCACAATTCTTTTATCGTGTTGGACTCACTTGTTCTGGAGCTGATGTCAATGGCGAAGATTGGGGACTTGATGGTCAAGAAAGTAACTACGTTGCAGGCGCACGCCACAATCCATGAAGCCGTGAAGCTTATGAATAAAAACAAAATCGGCAGCTTGATTATCGTTCGCAACGGGGAGACCGTTGGAATCTTGACTGAAAGAGACCTGCTTGAAAGAGTCCTAGAAAAATGCAAAAACCCGAAGGAGACTCGCGTTTTCGAGGCGATGACAAGCCACGTTATTACCGGAACCCCTGACATGGAAATCACTGAAGCCAGCACCCTCATGTTTGAAAACAAAATTAAGAAACTGCCCATAGTTGACGGAAACAAGCTGGTCGGCATGGTCACCCTGACAGACATTGCCCGCGCCACAAGCGTTAACGAAGAAACAATTGAACTGGTTCAAAAACTCTCCAATATGCACCTCCTCGGTCATTAGCTTAGAACCCACGACATAACGGTCCACCTGTTTCAGGCGAGAAAGCGATTTTTCTGGCGCGGTGTTCTGAACTCATTTGGGTTAGGGGAGGGTAACCCCCTGATTGACTTGCAGTTTTCTGCGGTTTTCTATAGTGTTATGCCTAATCCGTCTGCTACGCGTTGCCCGTATTTTGGGTCAGCTTTGTAGAAGATTTTTGTCTGTCGGAGTTGGATTTCTTTATTCGCGTTGCAAAGGTGAGTCACTATGTTGCCTATGAGGTGTTCACGGTCCATGTCGGTCATAACGTGGCGGTAAAGATTTCCCGGTTGCACAAAGTCACTGTTCGGGTGTGTGTATGGTTGGCGTGCAACTTTGCCTGAAACTTCAAACGCTGGCTCCGCCGCTTTAACATCGGGTTCGGGTCCGCCGAAGCTGTTGGGGTAATAGTTTGGTGCATCGCCTTCGTTTCCGTCAACACGCATGTAGCCATCACGTTGATAGTTATTGACTTTTACGCCTTTAGGTTGGTTAACGGGCAACAACAGATAGTTGGGTCCTAAACGGTACCTGTGAGCGTCATGGTAGGCAAAAAGGCGCCCTTGCAACATCTTGTCTGGTGAAGCTCCAATGCCTGTCACAAAGTTTCCTGGGGAAAACGCTGCCTGTTCCACTTCAGCAAAGTAGTTGGCTGGATTGCGATTCAGCACCATCTTGCCAATGTCCATCGGCGGGTAGTCTCCGTGAGGCCACACTTTGGTAACATCAAATACGTCAAAGCGGTATTTTTCTGCGTCTTTAGCAGGCATTATTTGCACTTGCAGCGTCCATGATGGAAACTCGCCTTTTTTGATGGCGTTACTTAGGTCGCGTGTAGCGTGGTCAGGGTCGGTTCCCTTCATGTGCTCAGCTTCTTCTCGGGTTAGGTTTTGAATACCTTGGTCCGTTTTGAAGTGGTACTTAATCCAGAAGATTTCGCCGTCATTGTTGTACCATTTGTAAGTGTGGCTTCCATAGCCGTTCATGTTGCGAAAAGAACGAGGTGTTCCCCTGTCTGAGAACAAAATTGTTACCTGATGAAGCGACTCTGGAGTTAGCGATAGGAAGTCCCAGAACATGTTTGCGTCTTTAAGATTTGTTCCTGGATTGCGTTTCTGAGTGTGAATGAAATCTGGAAATTTCAAGGGGTCACGGATGAAGAATACGGGCGTGTTGTTTCCAACAAGATCATAATTGCCCTCTTCAGTGTAGAATTTTACTGCGAATCCTCTGGGGTCGCGTTCCGCGTCTGCTGACCCTTTTTCTCCACCAACCGTGGAAAATCTTGCGAAGACTTCTGTACGTTTGCCGACTTCTGAGAGGAACTTGGCTTTTGTGTACTTTGTTACATCTTTGGTTACTTCAAAATAGCCTCCTGCGCCAGCGCCTTTGGCGTGTACAACGCGTTCAGGTATACGTTCACGGTTGAAGTGAGCCAATTTTTCAATCAAGTGGACATCCTGAATCACGACAGGACCATTGTTGCTAACAGTAAGAGAATTTTGATCATCTGAAACAGGAGCACCTTGGTTTGTGGTTAAAGTTTTTTTCATAAATTGTTTCCTGCTTTAAAATTAAAGCCTGATTAACTTACGGGCGTAAGGTTATTTAAGAATTATTATTACTTAGTAAAGCCCATGCAAAATTCAAGAACGGATGCGATGATAATCCAAGCCCTACGCAGTAAAGGCTACAAAGCAACCCCGCAAAGAATAACAGTCTGCAAAACGGCACTGAGCAGCCGTGAACACCCAAATGTACAGAACATTTACCGAGAAGTAAAGAAGACCCATCCCACAGTCAGTTTAGCAACCATTTACAAGACACTTAACATCCTAAAAGAAAGCGGATTGGTTCAAGAACTAAATTTTTCGCAAGGACAAACAAGATTCGACCCATATCTTGAGCCACACATAAACATGGTATGCTTACAATGCGGAAAAATCCAAGATTTAGATGACCCCGCCGTAAAGGAACTTGTTAAAAAGGTGTATGTGAAAGCAAATTTTGCACCCACTACTCAGCGCATAGATGTTTACGGGGTTTGCGGGCAATGCTCTAAAGCAGCCAAGTTTAAATGACTTTTTTAGAGTTTGAATAACTCCTAAGTAGCCTTTGATTCTGCTATTGCCTTGCCTACCTCGTCTAAAACGTCTGTGAAGTCAGCTTTACTTGGCTTCAGCCCTCTCTTGGAGACATTCAATATGTTGATGTAACCTTTCGGTGTAAGTTCCTTCTCCAAGATTTTCAGGGTTCCGCCTTGCTTTATCGCGTACGTGCAGAACAGAATCGTTTTTTTGCCCGTGCATTCTGGCAAGCGTTTAACGAAAGACTGTACTTCCGGCGCAGGTCGCATACCCATAACTGGCGTGCCTATGACTAGCAGGTCAAAATCTTGGGTAACTGAAGGTTCAGGCGCAGTGGATATGTCAAAAACTGGTGCCTTCAGCGATTCGGATATGGCTTCTGCCAAACGTTTCGTATTACCTGTCCGCGAGATGTACAGAACACAAGCCTTCATGGTTTCATATAGCAACCGCTTGTCTTATAATCTTTGTTTCATACGCCCTTCGCTGAACCTGCTACGCCGCGGACACGATAGCAAGCAGGTACGCTACTGTGAGCATGTTGAAAACGAACAGCGAAGCAATGTTCAACGCGCTGAAACGGTTTACGCTCCGTTTCTGAAGAACGCCTGCGAAACCAACAAGCGCCGCTGTTAAGGGAGCGATTGAAAAAAGAGCCAAAACCCCAATGTCCAAAACCGCGGAAGACACCATCCAACTGTAGACAAAGAACAGTACCGTGGCTGATGCCGTCAACGCGAGAATAAGAAGGAAAACGTTGCGTGCTCCTTTTCGGACAATAAGAGTTTGTTTTCCCCCTTTTCGGTCGATTTCGGCGTCAGGAGCCTCGAGACTAAGGCTGAGCATGAACCCATACATAACGAAAGGAACCGCGAGGTAGACAAACACTGGACCAAACTGGCCTCTTACCGCCAAGTAACCTATCGCCGGAATCGCAAAGCCGGTTACACACGCCACAGCAGCCTCGCCGAATCCTCTTGAAATTAAACGCGTTGGAGGCGCCGAGTAAAACCAGCCGACAAGGCTTGCGCCCAAGATGACGATGAAGATTTCGATGGGTGCCCCAAGAAAAAGAAAAATTGCGACCGCCACAACATTCGCGCCTGCTAGCAGCGAGACCGAAATGGTTTTTGATGCTGACCTGAGGTTCGGGTGGTTAACGAGGATGGCGCTGCCTGCGAAAAACTTTTTCTGTTCGATGTGTTTGTCGACTTCGACGTCGAAGTAGTCGTTACTGTAGTGAGTTGAGAGGTCTCCCAGAAGCACCACAACGTACGCTGAAACAGTCAGTGCGGGGTTGAAGTTTCCGCCGTTGGCGAGCGCCAAGAGTGCTCCAAGCGAGAACGCTAGAACGCCGCCTGCCACAATGTGAACCCGTATTATCTTCAGAATTTTTGTGGCGTTTGAGATGCTCATGAGCCTTCTTCTCCTCTTCTCCCATTAATTATGCGAATAGCTTTATCTATTAAACACATCCTATAAAATTTGGAACACCTGAAGGCGTCTGAATGAAAGAGAACCTTAAAGCATACATGGACCTCACGCGTTTACACTTCTTTTTTGTCTGGCCGATACTGTTCTGCGCTGGACTTTTCCTTGCTTTCCAATACCATGACAGCTTTTCTTGGCTGCTCGTGATTAAAGTCGCGTTGATTGGTTTCCTCGGGTTCGAAGCGGGTCTCGTCTTGAACGACATCGTGGACGGTGACATCGACAAGAAAGATGTGGAGTTTGATAAACTTACAAAGTACTGGCGGGTCTTCGGGAAAAGGCCTATTTCGCAGGGTTTAATCACGCGGCAAAAAGCCGTCTTGCTCTTCGGCGTGCTTGTGGCAGTTACATCCATTCTGATTTTCACTCTTCCGTTTCCTCAGGCGCTTTATGTTTTCGGCATCATGACCATGTGCTATTGCCTTGAAGTTTTCTACCAAGTTAAAAAGCGGAACCAGAATTTTCCGTTTGCCCAGCTGATTGGGCGGATAGACTTCACGCTGTTTCCCCTCGCGGGTTATCTTTGCCTCGGCAGCCCAAGCGTCAACGTACTGCTTTTCGCCTTTTTCTTCTATCCGCTGGCGCTGGCGCACTTGGGAGTTAACGACATCAGCGACGTTGCGAACGACCAAGTTAAAGAACTGAAAACCATACCCCTGCTATACGGGTTGAAAGGGACAGCCTACTGGATACTTTTCTTCAGCATAATCCATTTTGTGGCGACAATTCTCTTTCTGAACGTGCTTGGAACAATAGCGATTATCGGTTTCGCAGTGGGCTTCTCGCTAATAGCCATTGGAAACATCATAATATTGAAGGGAAAAAACGCGGCTTCCGGAATGAAAGCACTGCCAATGTTCCACGTTGCTATGCTCATCTACGCAATCACGATAATACTGGAATACGTGATATAGCAACATGCTTTCTCAGAAATTTTTCGCGACCACACAAAAGGACCGCTTTACTTAACTCAGAAAAAAAAGAAGAGAGGTGGGCTATTTTCCGCGTTTTGAGTTCGCGTATAAGCCGACGCCGAGAGCTATTATGACGACGACTACGACGCCAGCGATGTATTCCATTGGTATGCCAGTGTTCGTTGTTGTTTCTGGGTCTCCGCCTGTTTCTGTTGACTCTGAGATTTCGGCGACTGTCCATGTTGAGAAGTGGTTAGTGTTGCACACTAAGTAGCCGTTCTGGTCCATGTGGCTTTCGACTGTTTCCCACTCGGCGCGTGTTCTGTTCCAGTACATCCACGTGAGTCTCGACGCGTTGACTTCTCTGTTAAGCTGCTGCTTAAGCTCTGTCTGGTTGATGTGGAGTCGCAGTTGAGCGTTTAGTTGTAGGGTGGCGTTGGGTTCTATGCCGAAGTAGCAGTTGAGGGTTTGCTGCATGGTTTGTTCGCCTTCAAGGGGTGAGCCGCTTAAGTTCATGGTTAATGTCATGGTTTGGTTCGGGTCTATTGAAAGCCCGAAGAGTTGGGGCTTAACTGTTGGGTCTACGGTGACAACTAGGTCGCAGTTTCTGGTGCAGTTCATTAGCATAGTCATGTTTCGGTATTGGAACAGTGCGGGTTCTCCTGCCTTAACCTGCTCCGTTTGAGCAACAGGTGTCACGTCAGTCTTATTATATTGCACAGCATTGTCAGGGACGCCCGGCACCTCGATCTTGCCAGCATCGGAGCCTTGTCCAGCACCAGCAGACGCCAGGCACAGCGGCGCAAAATACAGCACCATCAGCAAAGCAATAACGGAAGCGCCGATTTTTGTTCGATTTATTGCACGATTGGTTTTTACCATCTCAAATCACCTGACACAATACATGCTAAGCGGTAACTTAAGGGACACTGCGAGAAAAGCATTCCAGAAACAGAAACGCTCGTTTCAAGCAAGCTTCAGATCAAATAAATATGTAGAGAATTGAAGCGGCGAGCACCCGGTCACTATTGTTTTTGCCGTCCCGGTCTTAGTGAGCGCACAGTGGCGCCTGCCCGCCACATTTCAGAGTTACCCATTTCTTTCAGTTCATCAGCAAGCTTCTGCCTGTAGTCTGGTTCCTGACTTCTCTCAAGGACGATCCGTGTTTCTTCTCCCGTAGCCACAAGTTCGTAAAGCGACTCAAACAAAGGCTTTGTGCCGTCGCGGAAACGGTTTCTCCACCTAAGCGCACCTATGCGTGCGGTTTCGCTGCAGTTGCAGTACATCCAGTCCATGCCGTTCTCGTCAACCAGCCTGATTAAGCTTTGAGTGAGCTCTTCCACGGTTTCGTTGAAGGCTTCGCTGGGGCTGTGTCCATGCTCTCTTAGAGTGTTGTATTGTGCTTCCATTATCCCTGCCAAAGCGCCCATCAAAACGCCGCGTTCGCCTGTCAAATCGCTGAAGACTTCTTTTTCGAATGTTGTTGGGAACAGGTAACCTGAACCGATGGCTATACCCATGGCTTTAACGCGGTCCTCTGCTTTGCCAGTGTAGTTTTGGTGCACGGCGAAGCTGCTGTTTATGCCGCTTCCGTCTAGGAAGTTTCTTCTGACTGATGTGCCTGAACCTTTTGGGGCAACCAAGATCACGTCAACGTTATTCGGCGGAATTACGCCTGTTTGGTCTCTGTAAACTATTGAGAATCCGTGGGAGAAGTAAAGCGCATCGCCTTCTTTCAAAGTTTTCTTAACTGCAGGCCACATTTCTCTTTGTCCTGCGTCGGTGAACAGAAACATTTTGATTGTTCCCCGCTTTGCGGCTTCCTCCATTGAGAACAGGTTTTCGCCGGGAACCCAGCCGTCTTCAACGGCTAAATCGTAATATCGTTTGTGGACGCCGCTGTTTTCTTGCCCGATTATTACTTTGATTCCGTTGTCTCGCATGTTTAGGGATTGGGCTCGACCTTGAATGCCGTAGCCGAGTGAAACGACAACTTCGTCTTTCAATATCTTTTGAGCTTTTTCCACTGTGAATTCTTTTCTTGTGACGACGTTTTCTTTTACGCCGCCGAACTCTAATTCCACCATAGCAAATTCCTCAAGTCAGTGTTATGTGACGCATATGAGATAATTAAGAATTACCTTGCAAAAGCGAGTGGCAGTCCAATGACAGGTGGGTGGTTCTTGGTAAGATAGAGGTGTATGCGGGGGAACACGTGATTATTGGGCTTGAATAGGTTTGTTGCAGATTAACAGTTTTGAATGTGTCGTTTGCCGTAACTGTTGCTTGCTTCATTTTGAAGATGGAAGAAACCAATTATGCAGTGGCTGTGTAAATGAACCTGTTGCCTTCAGTTGTCTGAAACGCTAATTGGTAGGTTGCTCCTGGAATGAACGCGGTTGCTACTCGCAGGACGGCGGATTCTCCGTTGTTTATTTGGCTTGACCCAACAATGTAAACTACTGTGGCAGGTTGAGAGTTTACTGTGACGCTTTTTAGTTTCACGCTTTGTGTTCCATTGTTGTATAGAGTAACGTCAACGTAGGTGCAGTTTGGTCCCCATTGATGGTTTGTCGGCTGCAGGTTCTCGGTGTGCATGTCTGGCGTGGGTAAGCCGTTTATCCATGCTAAAGTGGCTAAAGAAACTGCGATTGCTATGCATATCAAAATTCCGCTGGACATTACTGGAGTTAGAGCCTTTCTTGCGTTGCGTTGAAGCATAGCGGAGCTTTAGGTAAAATTAGTGGATATTGTTTATGAATTCATAATCAACATTGTGCGTCAGCAACGTTTTCAGAGCAACGCTGGCAACTGAGCAAACATTGTGCAAATGACTCGTTATTCTGGTGAAAACGCCTTTACGTATTCGCGTGACGGCTTTGTGGGAATGAAACGAATAACTTGACGAGTTAAAATTAACTAAAATTTTATATGCTGTTTTTCAGAGAATTATTGCTGATGTTGAGTTCTGGGAAAGCTGTTTTGCTGCAGAGCCTGAATGTTCTTGCTTTTGCAGTGACAGTTGTAGTTAATGGGTTGGCGAGTTCTCTTGCGTTAAATGGCAGAACTACCGCTGAAGTTTCAGACTTGTATTTCACTTTGGTGACACCTGCAGGATACGTTTTCTCAATCTGGGGCGTAATTTACGCGCTACTGCTGATTTTCGCAGTTTTCCAAGCGCTGCCTAGTCAGAGAGAAAAACCGTTTCTCCAAAAAATTAACGTTTTCTTTATCTTGAGCGGAGTTTTCAATGTGGTGTGGCTTTTCCTTTGGCACTATGACCAAATTATGCTGTCCGTAGTGCTGATGTTTGCTTTGTTGGCAACGTTAATTGCGGTTTATCTGCGGCTTGGAATAGGCAAAACCAGTGCAACGCTGAAAGAGAAAGCGTTTGTACATTTACCGTTCAGCGTCTACTTGGGCTGGATTACCGTAGCCTCAATCGCGAATGTCTCTTCAGCGCTGGTTTCCATCCAGTGGAACGGATTTGGCTTGGCAAATGACACATGGGCTGTGCTCGTGATTGCAGTAGCCTTGATAATCACGCTTGCAGTCATTGCTACAAGGAAAGATGTTGCTTACAGCCTTGTGCTGGTTTGGGCGCTGATTGGCATAGCCGTTAACCAAAGCAGCTACCAAAACATCGTAACAGCAGCGACAGCAAGTGCAATCATCATAGTGGTTGCGTTGGCTGCGGTTCTTGTTTGGTCTAAGTTGAAGAAATGAAGTTTGCAGCCTTAATTTCGGGTTTCTATTGAAAAAACAAATTGGTAACTTTTAGTTACTTTTTGTCGTCTGGAGCATTCTGGTATGGGTGTGGACTGGCGCGCGATTTTTTTCTATAGCCCCCTTATTTATACTATAAATAGGCGCTGAGAGAAGCGCCGTCGGGTAGACGTTGCGGTGCATGTTAACCCAGAAGATTTAAGTTTAATCAGCGCATTGAAGACTTTACCGTTTAAAACTCGTCGTCCAGCAGGTTGGGGTCGTAGTCGAGCTTGGTCCAAGATTCACGCCCGGGGCGCGTGAGAACCTGGGTTCAAATCCCAGCGGCCCCACCACCAAACCCAGAGACACCCTTTTCAGTTAAGTCGAAAGAAAAAAGGGGGAAAAGTTGCGGGAGAAAACTCCATTCTTGTCTTGATGTGACCGTGATGAACCGCTGTCAAACTGAATAAAACTACTAAGCGTGCGCTTTTTAATGTCATCCCACGATTATGGACAAGGGTAAAAGAGTTCCTCAGGTTTTTCCATACTTCCCGTACAATATAATTCCCAATATCAATACAACTAAACTGTAGAGCGCAACCACCAAAACGTCAAGCAATATTGAAGGACTCGTTACAGGCGCGCCTCTTAAGAAAAGCGACGTTAATGCATCCGTCACATAGTAGCCGGGCACAAATCTTCCAGCTTCTTTCGCAATTGCCGACAAACCAACCGAAACAAACGTGCCCAAAAGCATCTGTGGCATTATGAAAACAAATGCAATCCCAGTGGCAGCCCCAGAAGACTTTGCCAAAGTCGCAGCAATCAAGCCAAAACCAACGCAGCAAAGTGAAAAGATGGCCAAAATCAGGAAGGCCGAAACAAAGCTGGTTGCGTCGCCCAATGGTCGATAACCCACAAGAATGGCAACCGCGAAGACTATAGCAACCTGAATCATGGCAGTGATCATGTTGGAAACGGTATGGCTTGCTATGAATTCGCTTGAGGAAGTCGGTGTCGTTCGTATCCTTCTGAGTAGGCCTTTCTCTCGTTCAAAAATAAATGACTGAGAAACTGTCATTATCAAAAATATGGCGAAAAAAGCGAAAAAGCCAGGCGCAAAGTAATCAAATGTAGTCAGCGTGCTAACTTCAACTAAAGAAGGACTGCCAATGTTGACTGGCCCAGAGATTTTGGTTTGTTGGCTTCCATAGATCGATGTTGAGAGCGTTTGCTGGATGATGGGTGGAATCGCCCGAGTTGCGAACAGTGATCCGCTGTCCAAATACAACGTAACCGTCGTGTTTATCCAAAGGTTAGGATCCGTTGGCGACGCCCAATACGAATCACAACTTGATCCAAAATCTTCAGGAATAATAAGAACCGCTTGGATTTTACCCTGAGACAAATCGCTCTGTACGGCATTGCTATCCGAATAATTCTGGACATTTAGAATCATAGTTTCGGAGAGATTCCCAATGAGATGCCGTGACCAGCTTAATTCTGACAAATCTGTGTTCACTACACCAATCTCATACGTTGATTGGCCACTGTCTGTGGTTCCGAACGCAAGACCAAAAGCCATGGTGGCAATTACTGGAAAGAGAATGAGCATGAAGAGTGCTCCAGGGTCTCTGATTAATAACAGGAGATTTTTCTTGGTAAGGGCTGCAACGCGTTGAAGTTTCAACTATACTTCCTCCCTTATTCGTTTGCCCGTGAGCTGTAAGAAGACTTCCTCCAGATTTTTAGCCTTAAACTGTCTTTTTAGCTGCTGCGGAGTATCAAGTGAGATAAGCTTGCCATTGTCGATTATTCCAACTCTATCACAGAGTTCTTCAGCTTCTTCCATGTAGTGAGTCGTCAGTAGAACAGTCTTGTTTTGTTTTCTGAGTTCTCTGATGAAGTCCCAGACGGCTCGGCGAGACTGAGGATCCATGCCGACTGTAGGTTCGTCGAGAAAGGCGATCTCTGGATCATGCACCAACGCCATGGCGAGGTTTATTCGGCGCATCATTCCCCCGCTATACTTTCCCGCGCGTCTCTTTGCTTGGTCTCGAAGACTTAGCTTTTGCAAAAGGTCATCAACATTTCTATTCCGTTTCTCTTTGGGCATAGCATGGAGATTGGCGAATAACTCTATGTTTTCTTTGCCTGTTAAGTGAGGGTAAACAGCTGTTTCTTGTGGGGAAACTCCTATCAATTCCTTGATTTTGCCTGGCTCTTTTAGAGCATCATAGCCACCTACCTTAACTGAACCGGTTGTTGGTTTAAGCAAACCGCAAAGTATGTTTATCGTCGTTGTTTTTCCAGCGCCGTTTGGTCCAAGCAACCCGAAGAGTTCTCCCTTTTCTACGACAAGGTTGAGTCCATCAACGGCAGTGGCGTCTTCAAATTTTTTGGTTATGTTCTCAATGATTATTGCAGCCTCTTTCAATGTTCACAACACGCTTCCAATATAGAAATCAAGAATATAGTTCTGTTTATTACTTATGCTTATAGATACGGGCAAGTTTGCACGATATATGTCCGGTTTCAGGGTTTTTTCTTTGCTATAGCATGCGTTCACATCTTACTCTTTGAGATAAGGTTTATGTTCTTACAATTAATCAAGATTCAGCAAACTCTGGCTTAAGATGGTGCGGTTCAGTTTCTTAGAGTCTACGAGAAAAAAATGGAGTTTTGCGGGAGACATCTCCACTTGAGGTGTGGTTCAAATCCCAGCGACCCCACCACCGCAATCGCACACGCTATTTTCATTCCCATAAGTGTGTTACAAAAAAGTGTGGTTTTAGTGATTAGTTTTGTTGGGGTTTGATTGTACAAAAAATTAGGGGAGAACTATTCTATAGTTCAGCGTTGATTCTATTTCTTTGAGAGTTTTATCTCTATTATTGAAACGTTTCTTGACCTGTTGTCGCCTTCTCTTGGGGGCATCTCTTCTGTTCCGATACCTATAGATGTGACTGTTAGATCTTTCATGAAACGGTTGCTGGTTATTTCAGCCACGTCCACAGCAGTGGTTATTGCTTTGCCTCTGGCCTTAAGCGTAATTTCAGTAATAGCACCTGAAGATAGCGCAGTCATGACCGCCATCACATAGCTCATGGGCGGTTTGTTTCCGACGAAAATAACTTCTGGGTTTTTCTCTACCGTTTTCTTGGTTGTTTTCTTTGGTTCTTCAGCGACTGTTTTAAGGGTGGATTTTTCTGAGTCCTTAGCTGCTTGTTTGGGCGTTGATTCTTCTGCCTTTTCGGCTACAGGTTTAGGGGTTGTTTCTTCCGTCATTTTTTTCACTCCTTTTTTATTGTTGATTCTAGTCTATGCAATATTCCGCGTCCAAGTAGACACTGAACATCAGAGTTAAACATAAACAAACAAACTAATAAACGCAACAAGCGCGCTATCGCAACCTCTTGAGTCATATCATAAAATTAATGTTACGTTCTCGCTGTTTTTCACCGTATAAAATGTAACCATGAACTATCTTACATACGGAAAAATAGCCGTGTGTGCCCACCACAATTTAACCTCGAAAGTTTTTGGCGGCAAATACCCTTTCATGGTTGCTCTTG
The DNA here is from genome assembly GCA_016927015.1 of Candidatus Bathyarchaeota archaeon. GTDB lineage: Archaea > Thermoproteota > Bathyarchaeia > Bathyarchaeales > Bathycorpusculaceae > SG8-32-3. The sequence goes on from JAFGNM010000116.1 coordinate 33,927, forward strand.
CTTTACATACTTTCGCAAGGGTAGACAGAAATGAACTTGCTTCTTGTACTCTGTGAATTCTCGCCCGAGTTTCTTTTCAAGCCTTTTAGTTTCTCGTGAAGCTGAAACCGCTAGAAACGACAAAATATACGCTAAAGCAAGACCCGCAGGCACAACCAAATACCAACTCGCGTGCAGAGTAACCGTTAACGTTAACCCGGAAACAAAAAGGTAAACTCCGGCATAAAGCGGGTGCCGTATGTATGAGTATATGCCGTGGGCAACAAGTTTGGGGGCGTCCATGCAGAACCCCGTCCAGGTATGGTGCCTTGAAAGGTCCCATTTTGCCTTTACTACGAGAGCTGTGCCCAGCAGAGTCAAACCAAAACTAAACAAGTCAACGGGCAATACCCCGTTCAAAGTGATGAGTGCATAAGCGTAAACAACCAATGGAGCCAGAAGAGACAGCTTTAAAACATAAGTCCATTTCTCGCTGATTAGCGGAACCATGCCTACTTTTCGTTTAAAATCAGAAATAAAAACGGCGAAAGTAATGGCTACAATCGCTTGGCAAAACTGGAAAGCAAAGAGTTGTTCCACGTTGCAGATCGCCTTTCTAACAAGAGATGCTGGTCTGCTATTTAAGAGTGCAGAATGGTTCATCAAAATTTTATTCAATGATTTCTAATAGTTATTTTTAATTCCCAAAGCTTTTCTTTTAAAATAACGTTACACATATGTTGATTCAGATGCCAAAAAAGCCGCCTAGAAAACGAGTCAAGATAAAAAGCCATTATTACAAAGTTAGACAACGTTCCACAAAAAAGGGCAAAAAAGGAACCATAATGGGCAAATGGAAGCAGTAGCTAACCTTTTAGTTCTATTACTTCGTTCAGCTTTGCTATTGAGGTTTGTTTCAAATCCCCGCATGCTACTCTAGTAGCAGAATCAACAGCATCATAGCAACACCAAGAGTGATGGATACTACCTGCAACGCTGATTTTTTCAGGTCAGGTTCGTCTTTGCGGAGTTCAGGAATCAAATCTGAGCCTGCAATGTAGATGAAGTTGCCCGCTGCGAAAGGTATCAACAGTGGAATAAACCCTTCTAGCGCAGTGCCCGCAACGAATGCGATGACAGCTCCGAGTATTGCTGTTAACGCCGTCAAGAGATTGAACCAAACAGCTTTTCTCTTGTTGAAGCCGCCGTGAATTAGAACGCCGAAATCTCCGAGTTCCTGAGGAATCTCATGGAATATCACTGCAAGCGTCGTGGATATGCCTATGGGGATGCTAACCAGGTAGCTGCCGCCGACTATTAACCCGTCTATGAGGTTGTGCACCGCATCTCCAAAAAGGTTCATGTACGCGAAAGAATGAGGGTGCTCGCTTGAGGTTGGTATGTGGCAGTGCCTCCACTGAAGGAATTTTTCTACAACAAAAGAAAAAAGAATGCCCAACAGGATTAGCAGCGACACGGAAATTCCGAAGCCGCCTTCTTCTATTGCCTCGGGGATGAGATGGATAAACGCGTCTCCGAACAGTCCGCCCACAGAAAAGCTGACCAAGTAGAGGAGAATTCTTTCCAGCTGTTTGTCTTTTAACCATAAAACTAGTACGCCTGTCAGGGAGATTGCGCTGATGGCGATTACACTTGCTAAGCCTAATATCCACGTGATCATATGATGTTCCTGAAACGTTGTAGGTTAAACATGTTTATTAATTCTTCCGTATTTTTTAATAAACCTTTATATGTGAAAAGGAGGATTCTTAATAATTATGAGCATTGTAAGTCTTTCAATTCCGAAAAGCCTACTAGAAAAAGTTGACCACTACATAAAAGAACAAGGGTTCGCAAATCGATCCGAGATAATCAGACAAGCCTTAAGAGCTTACATGTCTGAGAGCAGAAAGCTCAGTGAACTTCAAGGAAGAATAACCGCAATTATAACGATTGCATACCGACGGGAGGCTAAAAGGGGGCAAATAACAGATATCCAACACAGCTATGTTCCCGTGGTCCTAACGTTTCTTCACACACATATCGAAGAAGGCAACTGCATAGAAATAATCGTAGCCCGAGGAGACGCTCAAGTAATAAAAGCTCTAGTTGAAGCCTTGAAAGTCAACGAACAGATATCTGAGGTTAAAGTCACAATACTAAGTTAGAAACTCAGGATGCTTCGCAACGTCGGCTTCAAACGTAATCAGTTAATGCCACTTGCGTCTACACTTGCTATTTTTCACGCAAGACTTTAGGAATATAAGCGCACCTCGGGTCTGACCCGAAAACATCGCCCGTATAGAACTCGGCCGCAGTACGGCATCCACCACAGATTTCTCGGTACTCGCAAACTCCGCACTTGCCTTTCAGGTTGCTTTTGTCTCTAACTTTCGAGAAGAACTCAGAAGACTGAAGCTCATCCCAAATCGTCTTAAGCGCCTTTTCTTTGACGTTCCCGAACCTGTACAAGTCGTTGAAACTGCAAGGTATGGCGTCTCCGTTTTCTGCTATGCTCATGAACTTGCCGAAGAAGCACCTGCCCAAAAAGAAATGATTAAACCACTCGTCAAAATCTGGCAGCCCCCGCTGTTTAGCTATGCGGGCGAAGAACGGGCAGTAAACGTTGATTTCAGGCTTCCCCTTATACTTCGCGCGCAAATCGTAGAGCTTGTTCCAAGCCCACTCATACTGCTGCGGCGACGGGTCCGCCTTCAAACTGTTCTCGTCTCTGCTGTACGGAATAAAACCATGATAAATAACCCACCGCGCATTGTACTTCTCCGCCAAATCAAGCACATGAGTAAAATCCCCCTCGTTAACGTTCGTGCCAGAGCCGCCGACATTGGCAAACGTGTACACAAGACAGTTCAGCAGCCCTGCGCCTGACAGCCTCTCAATCGCGGAAACCGCTTTCGCATGTGAACCTTTCCCTCGAATCAAGTCGTTCATTGTTTCTGCGCCGTCAATGCTCACGGACACGCGCACTTCGTTCTTGACAATGTTCTCAAACGCTTCATCGTCAAGCAGGTGCCCATCCGTTATGATACTCGCGTTCAAACCAGTTTTCCTAGCGTACCCTATTATGTCGAACAGGTCTTTGCGCAACAGTGGTTCTCCACCGCTTATTCCAAGCCAGCTTGCCCCAAAATCGTACACTTGATCCACAATCCGCATGGCAGTTGCAGTGTCCACTTCATCAGGAAACGGCGACTTACCCGCAGAAGCACAATGCGCGCAGTTGCTGTCGCACGCAAAAGTGCATCGCCAAGGCAAAATGTACAAAGGTCCTTTACGCTTCAACGAATCAAACTCCAATAAACCTCTGGGAAAACGCTATTTAACCCTTCACGAAAAAGCCTGCGAAAGGCTTGTCTCCGCGGGTTCTTCAGATTTTGTAGAGGTTTCCAACACTGTTCCATACGAAAGCCTCAGGAAACGTTTTAGCTATGGTGCACATCGCTTTCCACCCCGTGCAATGCGAGGGCACAATCAACTCTGGGTTTATTCGTTGCAGTTCTTCGATGGTCGGTTGGATTCTGTTTTCGAAGGTTTTTCCGGCAAGGTGAAAACCTCCCAGCACGGCGTGCACCTTTTTTGTTCCCGTGATTTGCTGCGCGTAAGTTACGGTGTTGATTATGCCTGCGTGGGCACAGCCAGAAAGAACCACCAAGCCTTTTCCTTTGATGTTGACTGCGACTGCGCGTTCATCCATAATCAACGGGTCAGACTTCCACGCGCCGCTTACGAAAGCTTTGTGTTGCGTGTAGCCTGTTTCAAAACTTGTTCTCCGCGGAATCTCACCCGTTACGCAAACCATGCCATCTGCTGTTAGAGACGGCTGTTTCGTGCTTACGAGCCGGGCTGGATTTAACTCTGCTTCGGTTGGGAAATCTGGGTATTGCCGAACTTTTCCCTTAGCGTTGGTTGACCCTCTGGTTTTGAACATGTTTTCGTGGACGATTATGGGTAAATCAGTTTTGCCGACAGCTTTGACTGCGGCTGCGAGTCCGCCGAAATGGTCGTAGTGCCCATGAGACAGGACAATGCACTCTACTTCGCTTAGGTTTATGTTCATGCGCTCCGCGTTCTCCACCATTCCCATAGGGCTTCCGCCCGTGTCAAACAAAACACAGCTTGACTTGTCGCCGCTGAAAACCCTGATGAGCACTGAAAACCCGTGCTCAGCAAAAGGCAAATCCATATGCGTTGCACCCCACTCTTTACCGTCACGTTCACGTTTCCACTGCCTAAACGACTGGACTTGTTGCTTGTTGACGGCGGATAGGAAATCCACGGAGTTATCTACCAAGCTAAGTATCTCTACACCATCGGCTTCCTTAACCTTGAATTCCCTGTTTTGCTTCGTGCTTGTTGCACACATGTGAATGTTCCTCTGTTAGAGTGGACCTTTGTAGTGGCTTGTTGTTGGGCAGCCAACGCATTTTTGGTTTTCGTAACGGTTACATGGGACGCATTCTACGCTGCATGGTGTAACGGTTTTTTCCTTGTGTGCTAGGTTTTCTCTTATTTGAAGGAACGGTGAAAAATGCGTGTCACTTATTGGGTAGAATTCAGACCTGCGTATTCCTTTGCTGCATCTTAATGAGCATTTCTCGGTTGATATGCTTTCGAGAGTATCTTGGGTTTCCGCCACGACAAGGGCGATTAGGTTGTAGCCGCCTATCGTTTTGAAAATATGCACAACACGGGGGCAGTCTTTGAACCGTTCAATTAAGTTTTGCATGGCTTCGGCGCTTTCCATTTCCAACATTACGATTGCTGGGTGAAGTTTTAGCGCGTCTGGATTAATCAACGCTGACAC
>JAFGNM010000117.1 GCA_016927015.1 Candidatus Bathyarchaeota archaeon
CCAGATCCGAAGCCTAAGACAAGGGGGAGGACTTAAGATCCTCTGGCGAAGGCCTCCGTGGGTTCGAATCCCACCCCCCGCACCACTGAATACCTTTGATTACTTGTGGAAATTTCAGGTCATAGTCATAGATAGTCGATACAACTTTAAACAACCTGTTTTATCCCTCAGTTAAAACTGGAAATAATTAGGATCAAATTATGAAGAATGCTTTAATAGTCTACGGAACATCTATCGAAAGGATGAGAATGGGTAAAAAAAAGGCAATTTTTTTTGCACTGTGTGTATGCTTGATATCATCTGTTTTAGCATATGAGATATTGTACCCAAATTCTCCCATTAATCAACAACCGTCACAAACTGAAGATGACAGCACAAATAACTCAGGTGGCACGGAAACCGATTCAACAATTAATGATCAATCTGGAAGCCAAGATGGTGATGACAACGTTCCAATTACGGATTCACCTGATGATTCACAATCAACGGGTGATGTGCATCAAAACCAGCCCGAAGTACCAATAAACACTGATGTGCCACCTCCACCACATGTGAACGAAGTGGATCATGAAGCCGATGGAGATTATGTCTGGAATAGCTCTGATGTTATTGATGTAAGGTTAAATGGCAATTCAATAACTGTTAGCTTGGCGAGCGCTGCAACGGTTGACGGTAGCAAAGTAACAATTAAATCTGCAGGCACATACAGACTAAACGGTTCTTTAACTGATGGACAAGTAATCGTGAATACCGAAAATAAAGAAACAGTAAGACTCATCCTAAACAACGTCACCATCCACTGCTCTACAAGCGCCCCAATTTATGTTATGAAAGCCAAAAAAACCATAATAATTCTCCAAGAGAACACGCAAAATTACGTAACTGACGGAAACTCGTATACAGTTGACTCTAACGGGGAACCTAACGGAGCGATTTTCAGCACGTCAGACCTCACCATTTATGGCGAGGGTTCACTAAACGTGGATGCAAACTACAATGATGGCATCGCAAGTAAAGATGGCCTCATAATCAAAAGCGGCTTCATTACGGTTGTTTCTATAGATGATGCAATTCGAGGCAAAGATTACATAGTTATAAAAAATGGGCACATTAACCTAAACGCAGGCGGTGACGGCTTAAAATCCGACAACACAGAAAACGTTACAAGAGGATACGTTTCTGTTGAAAACGCAGTAATACAGATTACCGCTGGAGGCGATGCCGTTGACGCCAGAACAGACTTCATAATGAATAGTGGGCAAATCAGCGTGACCTCTGGCGGAGGCAGCAGCAACAACATCGTTGCAGGTAATTCTGCTAAAGGAATCAAAGCAATTGTCAGCCTAATTGTCGAAAGCGGAACCATCACAGCTAATTCTGCTGACGACGCTATCCACTCTAATGGAACAATAACAATCAACGGAGGCTCATTCACTCTCTCAACAGGAGATGATGCCATCCATGCTGACGACTCTTTAACGATTAATAACGGAGTATTCGTTATCACAAAGTCTTATGAAGGCCTTGAAAGCGCAGTCATAACCATAAACAACGGGAACATCCACCTTGCCTCAGACGATGACGGTATAAACCTCGCTGGAGGTAACGATGCATCCGGCTCTATTCCAGGTGATACCTTCTATTCAAGTAACTATCACCTCTACATCAACGGCGGCTACATTTACGTAAATGCAAATGGGGACGGCATTGATTCAAACGGTGCCATTACCATGACTGGCGGTCAAGTAATCGTTGATGGCCCCACAATAAGAATGAATACCGCTATAGACCATGATAAACCATTCAAAATGACCGGCGGGTTTCTGCTGGCGGTAGGCAGTTCAGGCACGCAAATAGCACCACCACAAGGTCCTGACGCTTCATCAACACAGTATTCAGTAATGGTTACTTTTACCTCGAAAAAGCCTGCTGGCACAATAATTCATCTCAAAACTAATAGCAGTGGAACTGAAATCTTCACGTTTAAACCCATAAAAGAATACAAGACAATGGTTTTCTGTTCACCAGTTCTCACAACTACAACGTATGATGTTTACACAGGCGGTAGCTCAACAGGCTCCATAACAGACGGTTTATACACAGGCGGAACATACACCGCTGGAACAAAAACAACTAGCTTTACCATCTCCAGCATAGTAACCAAAGTTGGTCCTCCCCCTCCCCCGTTTTGATTCGCGTATGCAACTAAATCAGCGTTATTCGTATCTGGTGGGAATAAGACAGGCTGAATGACCTGTTTGGCATTTCTGTTGAGTTCTGCAGACGGAGAATTTGCCGAAGGCTGATTGCGGGCGAATAGTGTTAGGAAACAGGCCACATATGTACTGCGGAAGAAAATCGTTGTATTTTATTTCCAAAATTCTGGCTGGTTGATCTATAACGCTAATGGTGCAAAGGTTGCTGTCAAAGAAAGATGTTGATCCAATGTCCATTCGTAAATCAGTATCAAAAGTTATCCTTACATTGCCGATTGGATAAATGTAGGCTTCACGGTCGTATTCTACAATCGTAACAGGGTGCATCAGGTTACAACGAGTTTCTAAATAGAAATCCCTTAAAAGTTGGTCCTTAGCCTTAGCTAAAAAACTGTAGTCTCCAGATAATATTTTGTCGGCTTCGCCTCGGGTGATTTTAGTGCTTTCTTTGAGGATATACTGGTGGATTTTTGTTTTCCGCTCAAACTTGATTAAGGCGTCACTGTGATTGTAGATGCGAATTCGATATTTCTTTCGTTTATAAATTCCTGACTGCTTATCGCAAAGAGCTGTCTCCCTAAAGTCGTCAAAGTAAAGATTTCGAATGTTATACCGACTCTTCGGCTCCATGTTTGGGTCTGGTTTAAGAAGTGTAATTAGCTTTCTTTGCAGCACCTGATACTGCAACAAATCAATTTGGTATTTTAACTCATGTCTTAACTGGATTTCTTTCTCGCCAGCCATCACGTTTTCCTTCTTATGTGGATTTTGTCTTTGAGAACCACGACTATGCAGATTGCGATTGCAAGTATGATGAATAACCAGATTTGCCAAGGAGCAGCAGCGTTGGTTCTTACATTTTCAACATTAGCTTTACCTGCAGTGGAGATTGACATGTAGTCCCAGCTTGAACCGCCATCGGTTGTTCGACCGTATGATACATCTCTGATCTGCTTATCATACAAGACTAAATCAATCACGGTTTTGCCGTCACTTGCAAAGAGTCCTAAGACTCCGCCATTTGCCAGCAGGTTAAAGTTTACCTGCAGAGAGGATCTGCCAATATCGGCATCTGCCCATACAAGTAAATAGCTGTTAGGTTCAATTACCGTTCCGTTAGGAAAACGCCAATTAAGTTTAGAAAGGTCATCAGTGAGATACATCCCACTTAGATCTATCGAGTAGTTACCGCTGTTGAATAGTTCAACCCAGTCGGGGTAGCCTCCGTATATACTCTGGACGGCTTTGTCGTTATCGGCCATTAACTCGTTAATGACCAGACCCTCTGGGACTAAGACTGCCGCTTCATCGTCTCCCGCATTAGTTTTCGGTGAGGTCGCAGGCTGATTAACAACAGATGCAGAGTCATTGTTGATGTTCACGGCTATGAAGAGTCCTGCAACTAACAAAATCGTGATAATCATGACCGTTGATGCTTGAATTTTGTTTTCCGCCATTTACCCCAGCCGTACTTTCACTTTTTTTGGCACCATATTCCTCAAAGATTCTTAGGCTCAATTGCTATGTGGTCAAAACATTATGTTGAGCCAGAGGTATAGCTTACAACAGACGCGTCTTTTACGCCCTTGATTTTCAACAGTTCATCCACTTTTGGCACCTCTTTCGAGTTCAGTCGGACTTCGCCCATGAGTTCTACGCCGTCAGCATTTGCTGTTCGCGATCTAATTTTATATTTTGGAAGAGCAGCTTGAACGGCTGTTTCAGCTTCGCTTGTGTAGTGAACTACTAGTAAGTATGGATCTGGACCACGGAAGCTTGTACGTTCAAGCACCAACAGCAAGAGAGCGATCACGGGGACTCCTACTATAGCTATCATGTATAAGCCTGCGCCGCAGATTATGCCTGCCGCAATCGCCCAGAAAGTGAAGACTATATCCTTTGGGTCTTTGATGGCTGTGCGGAAGCGTACGATGCTCAACGCCCCGACCATGCCAAGAGACAGAGCAATGTTGGAGCTTATTGGCAACACAACTAAGGTAACTACCAAACCTGTCAGAACTAGACCTACGTTGAATTCTCGAGTATAGACAACGCCTTTGAAGGTTTTGCGGTAAATGTAGAATATGAAGAGGTTAATCCCAAAAGACACGAGTAGTGCCAACAGGACTCTGTCGATTGTTAGCGATTGATATGTATTCGGGGGGTTCAGGAAATCGGAAAGTAACTGTTCCCAATCCATTTTGACCAACTTCTACGCTTTAATTTATGCTATTTAACATCGATAGACTATATAGATTTTACATGATTCATCCCAAATCTTTACTCAAAACCATGTTTTTATTAACTATCAGGTTTCTCTTTCTGTTTTGGCTACTTTAGAGGCGCATGATATTGAGAGGTCAGCCAATACAGATTTTGCCAAGGCGGAGAAGACAAAAGAAAAAGACGGTTTTGCGGGTGATGATTTTCACACTGCGAGGGGTGCAAATTCCCCTGACATTTTTTATTAACAATAATTTAACAATATTTTTATCAAATTATGCTTTCAGGTTTAGTATAAAAACTAAATTTTAGTCGAAAATTTTAGTTTCGATTTACTTTGTATGAAAATCTGTGTGGAGAGATTGATTCTCCTTTTTGTAAGGAAGTCGATGTACTTTGTTATTTCAAGATGTATTTTTAAAAAAACAGGGCTACCTCCTTTTTTGTGCCTAAGAGACTGTTTCGTAATTAAGGGAGAATTCAATGAAAAAAAGATTTATGCTAACGTTGCTGATAATCGTTTTTGGACTTGCAGTGATTCCTTCTGTAGGCGTGGCTATTGATACTGAGTCTCATTTTGCAAGCAATTATAACCGCACTTACACTTTTGGTGCTGAACATGTAAGCTATAGGTTTACGCACACGTTGTATACGTCCGTGCCGCCTTCCCTCTACGATTTTTACCAGAGTAGTAGCCATAGAATATCTCGCGACAGTGATTACGCAAAATTTGTGACACCTGATGTAGTCAGAATAATTGCAGAAAACATGCGGCAAGCTGTCTCAAATAGAACCCGAAGCGATGAAGACTTTGCTAATGACGTTTTGACGTTAGTTCGCCAGATTCCATACTCTGTTAGTGCCTACAAGTATCCTGTTGAAACTATTGTGGAGAACTCGGGAGATTGTGATGTGGTGTCTTTTCTTGCGGCATCAATTATGAAGGCTGGCGGTTTGGATGTTGTTTTGCTTATCTACAGGGGTTTGCCTGGTAGTCACATGAATGTTGGAGTATGCTTGCCGTATGAACCTCTCTCTGCTCCGGAGATTGAACCCGTTGGCTTTGAGTACACCAATAAGACATACTGGGTGGCAGAGTGCACACCGCCGAGAAATTGGAAGGTAGGGCACCAACCCGAAATCGTTGCTTCCGTAAAACCTGTTATTATTTCCCTTAAAAACTGTGAGGAATCATCGCCTGCGCTTGTTTCATCAAGTCTAAATAACCATTTAATCTCATCTTCCATATCCATAACTCCATCTTTAGAAAACTCAAATGTCACCGAGAAAGAGAGCCCCTTAACGATTTCTGGTTCAATTTCGCCCGCGTTCTCAGGAAAAAAAGTGGTGATGTACGTAAGCCAAGATCTATCTTCTGGCAAAATATTAGAAACAGATACAGACAATTTCGGAAATTATTCGTTAACTTGGAACGTCACGTCAACCGGAACGTACTATATACGAACGAGTTTGGTTCCCTTTTCGAACTATGCTGGTTCAGATAGTGACTTAATGACTTTCTTTGTTAGGTCACACCCACAGGAGGTTATATGGAATGGGCTTTATTACGAGTGGGGCTCCGGTAATATAGGCTACAAAACTTTGTCCAGCAAAAACGTTAAAGATTTTCTGAAAAGTGATTTGGCGGGAGCAAATATTTCGCTTAGCGGCGATTTCATAATACTGAAAAAGGAGCAAACAGTGACAAATAGCCGACAGATAATAACAATACCTGAAAGGGTGCATGCGATAGGGATCGGGAGAGGGCGAAGACTTATGTTAACTATCCCCGAGCAGAAAGTAACAGTTCAAGAAAGCATGCAGGCAAGCAACCACTTTGGTTTTACCTTGCAGAATTACAACGGAAATTACAGTGCAACCGTGAGGCTCCTGAACGATTCTGACGTATTCCAAATAGAAAAACAATTTGATGAAAATAATTTAACGTTTATGAACGCATCTGCAAGCATAAAAGAAAACATTTGGCACAGAGTCGTCGTAAAAGTATCTGGGAACGAAATAACCGCCGAATTGCGCGGTGAGCATGATGGCCTTTTAAAAGAGTTTGCGGTGAGTGGAGAAACTTTAGATGGCAATGAAAGTGGACTTTTGATTTCATGCAACCCTGACACTTTTTTGGCCTTTAAAAATCTGAAAGTTGTGAATCTTGACCAGCCGCCTAAGTCGGTCGATGATGTTCACCTTCCCGAAAGAGGACTTGAATTGTTGGTTTCTTACGTCATGTTTTTAATGCTATTAGGGCTTGTTGGTGCCGCAATAACTTATTTGAGAAAAGGTAAACGTGTACGGAAAGCCGAACTATGATAGCGCGCTGGACTTTTATTGTCGGGTCAGTATGAGGCTGTTTGTTGCGGTGTAGACCTCTTGCTCGTATGCTATGCTCCAATTGTCGTGCCAAGTTCCTGTGATGATGTCTGTGGTGAAGTTGAATTCACCAACGATTCCACTTTCGGAAAATTTGTCGCCCGTCGTAAGTGTTAATCTTGTGCCGTTTATCGTGCCAGTATAGAAATTTGGGGAGACATCGGGAACGTATCCTGACTCCGAAACTAGTTGTCGATTGGAGACTGCAAACCTCACTTCAACGTTGACTACGTTCTCCTCGGCTGTTCCAGTGATTATCCATGTCATAGTGCGGTTTTCCGAGCCCACATCTTTGAGTTCACCGAAAGTTTCGAAGTCGGTTTTGATGTAGAATGTTACGGGAAAGGCAGTTTTCCATGTGCCTTCAAGGTTTCTAGCTGGAGTTAGCGGTGTTGAATCGGGTGTTGGATTATCTATGGCTTGGAACTCGTCGAATACGCCCAAGTAGTAGAATGCGACTATGGTTACCGTGAAAGCTATGACCACTATAACTGCAGTTTGCAGTTTTGACATCTTCTTAGGTTGATTATCTGAAGTCGCCGTCAAACTCTTTTCACCAATTGTCGAGTCCGCTTATGGTGAACTTAACCGTTACGAATCCAGAATACTGCCTCCAAATATGAAGCTCCATGTGAAATTTTCAACACGTCTCGTCGTTTCCCAAAACGCGTTTGCTTGTTGGTTGTGCCTATGGAAAATTTTATAAGGCTGTGTAAAAAACTACACAGCGGTGGAAAAAACTTCAATGAGGTCACAGGTTTGAGTGACATAAGCAAACTCGGCAACAAAACTAAACTTATTGCGTTTATTGCGATATTTGCGGCTCTGTTCGCAGTGCTTAGGCGAATACCCACTGTGCCTATGGTGGGTGTTGCTGGAGCTTATTTTTCGCTTTCAGATGTTGCAGCTCCAATATATGGCGCTATATTGGGGCCATTCACAGGTGGTCTCAGTGTAGTTTTGGGTACGTTCTTGGCAGTGGCTTTAGGAAGAGCTTCACCTTTTCTGGGTCTAGACTTCCTTCCAGCTGCAGTAAATGTGATTGCTATAGGGCTTCTCTTTAAGCGCAAATGGGGCGTAGTGGTAATATTGAACGCTGTTTTGCTTTTCACTTTCCTTCTCCACCCGTTCACTAGTATTCTCGTTGACATTCCAATTGGAGAAACAACATTTTCATTTCCGTTCGCTTGGTTGCACATCGTAGCCTTCGTAGTGCTTATTTCTCCTTTGGGACGTAAAGCGGCTCAATGGGTTTCAACGCTTGAGACCCATAATATCGCAAAAGGAATAGCCGTCTTGGCTTTCGTCGGAACCATGATGCAGCACCTCATGGGAAACTTGCTTTACGAAATCATATTCGGTCAAGTATTACAATATTATTCTCAGGTGGACTTCGCTACAGTAGTCTGGCCCAGCGTTTTCTTCCTTTATCCTGTGGAACGCTTCGCTCTAGTAATATTCGCAGTAGTTGTCGGCACGCCCTTAGTTAGAATCCTCAAGAAATCCCTGTTTGCAGATAGTAACTCCAAACTGCCTGATCCAGTTAAGAACTCGACAGTAGCCCCTTGAACAACGTGCGATCTTGAATGTACTCCTTACTCGTTTTCAACGCAACCTCAGCCTTTGCCAGTTCGCTTCCCAAATAAGCCGCATGGTCAAGTCTCGTCACCAATCCAGTCTCAACGATTTTGGCGTACACTGCTTCTGCAGTTTTGCCTTTGATGATGTTGTTTGGTTTATCTGCTTCAGCCGTGGCAAAGTGAAGTGCAACAATAGTTTCCGCGTTGCGGTCCACGGTAATCCTGAATACGCCTTGCGGGTCCACAGTTGCCGGCTCAGAGTCTTCATCAGCCATGGTCACTTGCGCGTCTGCTTCAAGCGCCTTATCGTATGCTTCTTCATGCTTCCTTTTGTCCTTTAAAACCAGTAGGTCAATGCCTAGGTCCTTCGGCACCGAACCTCTCCTTTTAGCTAGAAACATCATTTTAGCCGCGATGGCTTCTTCCCTGACGGTTCCTTTTGCTTTGCTGCTTTTCTCCGTAGCCAGCAGGATGCTTGCGTTCGCTTCAGATGATAAGCGCGCGAGCAAAGCGTTAACTCCCACAGAGTCAGCGTCAAACAGTTCGGTAACGTTGGAAACGCCCACAAAAACTGGGACATCTGGGTTTCTAGCTGCAAAATCGCGGAAAGCAATTATCGACTCCAGCACGTTGGACGGCTCAAGAATCAAGTCGGCAATGAGCCTCTTCATTCCCAGCGCTCTGGCTTCCTCCATGATTTCTTCCAGAAAACGTGTACGGTCTTCAGCCTTCTGAGGGAAGTATCCTTCACGCTGGTTAGTTGGAATAATCACCACCGCAACGTCGGCGGCAAAGGGCGCTATCTGCTCCAAGTTTCCAGCGTCTGCGCTCAATATTAGGTCTGCGCCAGCCGCAACAGCTTCCTTAAGCTCGGCTGGGTCAAGCGTGTCAATGCTTACGGGCACGTCAACCGCTTTTTTCACAGCTTCAACAGCGCGCTTTGCATCTGAAGGTCTAGATTCGCCTGCAACCATGCCAACGTCAATTACGTCAGCACCAGCTTTCACGAAGTGCTTCGCCAACCTTTGAATCTCATCATTCGGCATCAGCGCGGCGTCAACTATTTCAGCCAGCACCCGCATGGGGAAATCTTTGCCTATGGCTAATTCGCCGATTAACATGTTGCCAGGCTTTTTCAGCAAGGCATCCCTGTTTTTCTCAACAGCGTCCAACTCTCGCAAAGCCTTCTGCCGCAGTTCATCCCTGAGCAGGTCGCACGCAGGCGTCACCGTTGAAAGCTGAACCCTGCCTAGGGCGTCTAGCACTGTGGGCAAGTCAGCGGCGTATCTTGGACCTTTAAAAGCGGGTTTTCCCACAGAATCCGCGATAACCGCCGTGTCGCCTCGAATAAGTCCTGGAACCAAAATCACGTCGAAGTCTTCGACACCCCTTTTTGTGAGAGCCTTGACTATTTGCTCAGGAGATAACAATGCGGCGACAGGAACCTTTAACGCGAGAACACTGGTTTCCACGCTGCTTTCTTTGGCGTAGCGTTTCACAGCTTTTTCCGCAAGTGAACCTGTTATCAGGAGCGCTTTCAAATTAACACAGCCTTTATTTGGTGACCTTGATGTAGGCGCCTCTGTTGTTTGCTTTCGCGACGAAAACCTGTCCGCCAACACTTTTTCTAAGAAACGTCTTAACCTTCAACTCGATTTCTTTCGCTTCCTCTTTCTGGGTTAACCCGTAAAAGGCTGGTCCCCACGAGCTTTGCCCTGCGCCGTACGCGCCGAGCTTCTGCAATAGCGCTATGCCTTCCGTGGCTGCTGGGCTGGAGTATGTTCCTCCCTGAACCTCCGCGAAGTGATCTCCAATAACGATTTGAATCTGAGTTAAGGCTTCTCCGAAGCTTTTGATGTCGCGTTCAACTAATGCGGGAAGAAGCTTCATCATTGTTAAACGGCACATTTTGCCAGCGTCTTCAGTTTTCATGGGCGCCAGTGCTTTGAACGCTGCGGTTTCTTCGTTTTTAGCCAACCCTTTATTAACGTTCGGAACTGCCACGACGAACCCCCAGTCTTGAGGAAACGGTTGACGGAAAATCGTGGTGGGAAAGCTGTTTTTGCTGGTGTTTTTTCCTCCGTCAACCACGAATCCGCCTTGCGCAAAAATTGTGGTGCCAACGCTTGTTCTTTGTCCTCTTCCCATGGTTCCGGCGAGTTCTGGCACTGAAGCTTTCACGTTAAACAGTTTTGCAAGCGATGTGGCTACGGCTAAGGCTAACTGCGTTCCAGAGCCTAACCCTGCATGTTCTGGAATTACTTGTTTGACGTTGATGCTGGCGTTTCCTTTTATGTTGTAAGTTTCGAGAAAACGTTTAGCCAGCGTTTTCACTTGCTCGGTTTTCTCGCCTGTGACGGCTAATGTTTCTGACCGCTCCGCTTCAAGAACTACGTTTGGGCGGTTTATGCCTACGCCTAATCCTCCAAAAAGTCGCCCTAAATCGCCGTTTAAATCTATCAGTCCTAAGTGGAGTCTTGCGGGAGTTTTAACGTAGACTTTCACCTTTAGCCCTCCATGAATCGATGCGCTGGTTTAAATCTGCCATTATTTCAGAGTAGCGCGAGTTTGGAGCTACACGGTTCACAACAGCATTGCACTCCTTAATCGTTTCCAGCAACTTTAAGGCTTGTTCTCGCTTTTGCTTATCCGCATGCGTGACGAAGGCTTTAACGCGTGTTGCATGTATTATGGCTTCGATAGTAGCGGACAGAGCGCGGCAGTAGGCTTTGGGTAAAACGCTTGACGCTTGGACAAGCTTAACTTCGCATACCGCTTCGGCTCTTTCAGCGTCAAATGGACGTATGTCCGCAACGGCAACTTCGATGAACGCGTCTGCCGTCCGCAGTCTTGGCGCGTCCACGGTCTCAGCCTTTGCAAGCCATTCCTGCGGAACCCTGCCTTCCAAGTTGGCTTCTTTAAAAGCTGTTCGATAAAACACTTCTGGATCAGAGGTCACATTCACCACGGCGCATCTCTTTGATTGAAGATTCTTGTAAGTCAAGGATGAAACATAAATCCTGAGGATTATGTGCTGTGGGCTCGTCATTATTGCGCCCATGGGTGCGGCGTTAGCTTGCCCATCCGCGTTGTAAGTAGAGACTATTGTCTCCACGATTATCCCCTTGGAGAAGCCTAAATCGGCTATGCTGGTCATGAAATCGACTCCAAACTTTCCGCTATGCGGTTAGAAACGTGGAAACCAGCGAGCGTGCTTGCTGTTAACAGGCGCTTCATGCTTCATTCGAATGTAACTTTTTACAGTCGGCTAATAAACTTTGCCGCGTAAAGGCGTTTCAAGCATGTAAGCTCACGTGAAAACGTCTGCTCTCGACGCCTACCCCCTCCCTTTTATGTAGCTTGAGCTTTTAAACCGCTTCGCTTTGCTGTCGTTTGGGTTGAGGCGTCAGGATTCTTCGTCTGATTTCATGCTGACTGTTTCTTTGCGGATGACTACGTAGGGTTCCTCTTTTTTCCTTTTGAGGTAAATGATGAACGCGATTAAAGCTGCAACTGCCACTGTGAATATGAACATTATGACTCTGTCGATGTTCAGTTCACCTACTGAATCATTAATTCTTTGTTGCAGAGTAGTGAGCTCTTTCTGCAAATCAATATAAGTCTGGTTAAGCCCGTCGTAAACAGCTTGAAGCGTGTTATAGCTTGCTTGGATACTGTAGCGAGTAGAATTCAGGTCTTCGTAATCCGTTTGCAAAGCGCCGAGCTCGCTAAGCTTCGCCATATAATTATCGTATAGGGCATTATTATCATCTGAGAGTTTGTTGTACTGGGCTAACAACGATGTGTAAGCTGCAACTTTGCTGTTGTAGTCCGTTATTAGCTGGTTGTGTTCGCTGAGAAGTGCCGTATAATTAGCGAAGAGGCTACTGTAGTTAGCCAATAAACCGTCATAATCGTTCAGTAGCGATTGATAATCTGCTTGGAGGCTATTGTAGTTTGCCAACATTTCACTGAAGGTTGGTTCGCTAACGAGCGTAGTGTAGACCGTTGTAGCCAAGTCATCTATTATGCTTGTGTTAACAAAAATAAAGCATTGCAGCATTCCATTCGCATCTTGAGGCAACGGTAATGTGAGATTATAGTATTGCGGTAGTTGTGGGGGTATCCCGTATACGTTCATCCCATTTAAAATCTCTTGCCAACTTGAGTTTACAAGAGCTTTGATAACCACCGTGAAATTTTTTAATGTAACAGTAGTGCTTGAATTTATCGTTACGTAGTGCGTTATGTTCGTATTGGGATAAGCTTCATCGGGATATGTCAAGTAAATCGTGACCCCACCACCACGAAACGACACCGTTGTGTCAGACAAAGCATCCACACTACACATCAACACCGAGAACAAGAGTAGCACACTGAAGAAGCAAACTATCTTTTTGGCTCGCATTGAACTTCTACTCAACAACTACTCAAAAAGGATATTTATCGTTAACTAATCACGAATCCACATTAAACGCAAAAATAACACGTATTGGTTATGTTTTTCGTGAAGCAGCCCCTGTTTAGCGTTTTCTTCTGCGAAGCACGACCACTAATAGTGTGACAATTAACACGGTGACCAGTGTTAACACTGCCAGCTCAGCGAGCAATTGCTCATCTGAAACGGTAGACGTGAAAGACACCTGCTGATTTATGTCCGCAAAGTGTACTGTAACTGAACCCGACGAAGGCGAAGCCTCATAACCACTCGGCGCGGTGACCGTGAAAGCGTAGACGCCGTTCGGCACGTTAAACACGATAGAATCTGCATTAGAGCTCTGCGTCTCAGCGTCTAAAGTTACATTCCAGCTCCTTCCCAAAGGCAAGTTTGAAGTGGTGAACGCCACAGAAAAAGTCTGCTGGCTGGATGAAGCACCAAAAGCGTAAAAATGGTGATTATACGAACCCACGTAAACCATGCCGTTTGCCACCGCAGGCGAAGACACCACCATCTCACCCGTCGCGTAACTCCAGACCAACGCACCGTCAGAAACGTCCAGCGCGTAAGCCTTCCCATCATACGAGCCCACGAACACCATCCCGTTTGCCACAGCCGGCGAAGAAGCTACATCACCGCCCGTAGTGTAATTCCACCTAACCGCGCCGTCAGAAGCATCCAAAGCATAAACCCTGTCATCCCCTGAACCCACATACACCACTCCATCAGCTACCGCAGGCGAGGATGCCACACTTCCCCTGGTCCTGTAATCCCACACGACAGCACCACTTGAAGCGTTCAGAGCGTAAACTCTGCCGTCATACGACCCAACGTAGACCAAGCCGTTTGCCACCGCAGGAGAAGAAATCACCACATCACCCGTCGTGTAGTTCCATAGAAGCGCGCCACTAGAAGCGTTTAATGCATAGACATTGTGGTCATTTGAACCTATGTAAACCACGCCGTTCGCGACGGCAGGAGAAGACAAGTGAATTTGACCGCCTGTCGTGTAATTCCACACAAGACCGCCGTTCGTAGCGTTTAACGCGTAAACATTGAAGTCTTCTGAACCCACGTACACCATGCCATCAGCAACAGCTGGTGAAGAAACCACAGGATCACCTGTTGTGTAGTCCCATAAAAGGGCACCTGTGGAAGCGTTCAAGGCGTAAACCTTGCCATCATAGGAACCCACATAAACCACCCCGCTATCAACGGCAGGCGAAGACAGCATAACCACATCCCCAGTTTTGTAGCTCCACACGACCGCGCTTGAAAACTCATCCAACGGAACCGTGCCAGTAAACGCGTCCAAAGCGTAAAGTTTGCCGTCGAACGAGCCCACGTAAACCTTGCCGTCAACAACAGCAGGCGAAGAATCCACTACGCCGCCAGTAGCGTATCTCCATACAAGATCGCCGTTGACGGCGTTTAGCGCGTATAGTTTGCCGTCCCATGAGCCAACATAAACTACGCCATCGGCGACTGCTGGCATAGAAACCACCATATTTCCCGTCGTGTAACTCCACAAGTAATCACCTGTCGTAGCGTTCAAAGCGTAGATGTTGCTGTCGTCTGAGCCAACATAGACTACGCCGTTGGAAACAGTAGGAGCAGAGGCTACGCCAGCACCTGTTGTGTAATTCCACACGAGAATGCCTGTTTCCGCGTTCAGGGCGTATACCTTCTCGTCGTACGAGCCTACGTAAACCACGTCGTTTGCCACTGCCGGCGAAGAAAAAACAGGACCACCTGTCGTGTAGTTCCATAGGAGACTGCCCGTTTCAGCATTTAGCGCGTATACTTTGCTGTCGTCGGAACCTATGTAAACTACACCATCAACAACAGCGGGAGTGGACACCACCATGTCCCCCGTCACATAATTCCATATCAAGCCGCCGTTGGTAGCGTTCAAAGCATAAACCGTATTGTCGAGAGAGCCTACATAAACCGCACCATCGGCAAAAACCGGTGAGGAAAGCATTATCATATCGCCTGTTGTGTACTCCCACATCAAAACGCCCGTAGAAGCGTTTAGTGCATAAACATTCCAGTCTTCTGAAGCTACATAGACTACGCCGTCGGACACCACAGGAGCAGAATCCACAAAAAAACCCGTTGTATAGTTCCATACGCGACCGCCGGTTTCAGCATTTAGCGCGTACACATTATTGTCCTCAGAGCCAAAATAGACTAATCCCTCAGCTACAGCAGCATGCGACACTACATTATTGCCTGTTGTATAAGTCCAAACCACAGCGCCGTCGGTAGCGTTTAACGCATAAAAATTATCGTCGTATGAGCCAACATAAACCAAACCGCCAGCCACAACGGGCGAACCCACAGGACCACCAGTGTTGAATATCCATGCCGTTTGGTTCGTAACAGGCGCGGTTGAATTTGAATGACCCAAATTCGCCAAGTCATAGTGGAACATAGGCCACTCTTCCCCAACAGAACGTGCAGCTTCTCCAGAGAAAATTCTGCCTGAAAAAACCGTGACCAAAAACAAAAACACCACAACTATACAAAGAACTGATTTCCTTTTTGCTCCATTTACTTTTCGCTGGCGCGCTTGCGCCAAAGGTAAACCTCCTCGAAAATCAACATGCAGGCTAAGCCACAACCATTTAACCCACCATTTAGTAGCTCAACAATTCAATAAAAAGTTGTTTCTTTTCTTCTTAAGATACGTTTTTAAGCATTGCACCAAGCATCTTCATGGCTGACGCCTTATGTTTTTCATACAAGTTCAGCAGCACGGCGACAACTTCTCATACATAATAGCAGACGATACTGCGCGTGAAGCGGCTGTGGTTGATTCCAGTTTCAACGCAGGCGAAATAACTCTCATTCTAAAGGCTGAAAAATTTAAACTGAAATACATCCTTAACACGCACAGCCATTCTGACCATACAGCTGGCAACGCGGAACTGCGCTCAATGTTCAACGCGAAAACCGTTGCCCACAAACTCTCAAGAATCAACGCGGACATCAAAGTGGATGACGGCGACATTATCAGCATAGGCAGCATTCCAGTGAAAGTCATCCACACGCCAGGGCACACTCCCGATAGCATATGCCTATTAATAGACAACCAGAAACTGTTAACAGGCGACACGCTCTTTGTAGGCGAATGCGGCAGAACAGACTTGGCTGGCGGAAACTCCAAAAGCATGTACAACAGCCTCTTCCACAAAATTCTGAAGCTTAACGATGACGTGGAAGTGTATCCCGGACACGACTACGGGTCAAAACCTTCTTCCACTATAGGCGAAGAACGACGGTTAAACTACACTTTAGAGCCGAGAAGCCTCGCGGAATTCATCGAGTTCATGAGCCAACCCTAAAAGCACTACTATTGCCTTTTCCCCCTTCTTGTTCATTCGCCTCGGCTCAGTAACAATTATTTCAACAAATTAACGCCGCTCTTTACACTCCGTGGTATATTTACAAAATAACTGACTTTACCCCCGCTCTTTAAAAGGCAGAACACACTTTGAAGGTAGCTTTATCCAATTAAGCTGCTTAATCTATGCTTAGGCAGGACCACATTTTCCAGAATTATGTTTATTTATGTTCCAAAGATTGTTTGTGGCTTTCTTTTTTCGTTGGAGTTTACTTATTCAAAATATGTATTCACGAATCAGAAAATTTTTTATTATACTTACCTGAAGATTAAAGGTCTATTAGTATACAGATATAGAATAAGAATTAAGAAACAAGAATTGAGAAGGTCTAAACAATTATGCCCCAGACTGTGTTGCCAGAAAATACTCTCAGCTTACTTACTAAAACACAATTGGTAAAGCTGAGGTTGAAGGCTATACGTGCTGGCGTGTGGTTCAGAGCGTTACCAAGGATAGACAGAGTGCTTGTCGATTTAACGATAAGAGTTACAAGCAGCATTCGCAGTGCCACTTTAGCCAAGAACATCTTAGCCGTCACCAGAAAGCTGGAAGGGCTTCTGGAAAGCAGTCTCTTACGGGCCTTTCGAGGATTCGCTATTCAGCTCGCCCAAAAACTCAGCCTGATAGCTCAAAAGTGGGGTAACACTTCCGCTAAACGTTGGGCATCCGACGTATCCTTCGTAAACTTCTTAGCTGTAATGCATATTAACGAACCTAAAACCTTTAAAATGTGATTCGCGATTACACTTTAGGGAGTACCTCGTATGATAACAGACATAATCGGCTTCATCTTAGTCGGCGTACTCCTAACTGTATGCCTTTGGGCACTTTACAACGTGCCTATCTTGGCTAGCGGCGTTAAAGATTTCCGTAAAAAACGGCAAAAGCCTCATAAAAAAAGCGTTAAAGAAGAGCTTTTACCCTCTTTTTCAATTGTCGTGCCCGTTAAAAACGAAGAGAGCGTCATAGACAGATTACTGACTTCCCTTTCAACCCTAAATTACCCTCTAAATAAGAGAGAAATAATAATAGTTGAAGACGGATCAACCGACAAAACCAACGACATATGCATGAACTACGCCAAAGAACATGCAAACGTGAAAATCCTACATAAAAACCTTTCCAACGGCAAACCTTCAGCCCTGAACTTCGGGCTCGCCCACGCAAAAGGAGACCTAGTCGCAATATTCGACGCAGACAACGTTCCTGCTCACGACGCGCTATTGGCGGTCATTGAATATTTCGAAGACCCAAAGGTTGCAGCTGTACAAGGGCGAACTGCATCAATTAACCCCAAAGAAAACATGCTGACACAGTTCATCTCTTACGAAGAGGCTGTATGGTGTGAGGCTTACCTTCGAGGCAAAGACGTGCTAAACTTATTCGTGCACCTGAAAGGAAGCTGCCAGTTCATACGACGCAACATTTTACAGCAACTGCAAGGTTTCGACGAGGCTGTCTTATCCGAAGACATGGAAATTTCTGCAAGACTCATTGAAAACGACTACAAAATTAGATACGCTTCCGATGTGGTCGCATTTCAGGAAAGCCCTTCAAATCTGAAAACGTTGTTTAAGCAGCGCACAAGATGGTTCAGAGGAACAATGGAAGTAGCCTTCAAATACGGTCGATTAATGACCAAGTTGAACAGGATAAACTTTGACGCAGAAACAACCCTCTTTGGGCCTTTCATTTTAATCGCCTCGCTTGCGCCCTATCTCGCGGCGTTTTGGGCGTTTTCCACGTTTTGGTCTCTTGATATGGCGTGGCGTCTTGTTGTGCAGTTTGGCATGTTAACCACCACTTTGACTATGCTCATTTGCGGGTTAGCCTTAATTTACGTCTCTAAACCACGCAAAGTCCGAAGTCTCCTCTGGCTGCCTTTCGTTTACTGCTACTGGAGCCTCCAAGCATTCATCGCTTTGTACGCCATGATTCTCATCGTTCTGCGCAGACCGCGAGTTTGGACGAAGACTGATAAGAAAGGCGTGGTTGCGAATTCCGCGCTAGTTCTTAACTAGTGAGCGCTTTAACCAACGGATTATTGGTGGTCATTTTTGGCGAACTGGCAAAGTTTAATGCAACTAAATTTGAAAAAGCGCTTTTTCGAAAGAATCGCTAAACCTGAAGCTTTACCTCTATTAGCTTTCCTCATCCCGTTAGCAATACGTGCTATCCCTGAAATCCTAATGGGTCCTTACGTGGTGGGGTTTGACACTCTTGCCTATTACGTTCCAAATACTCTTACGTGGTTGCAGAATGGCGTGAGTTGGAATTTTCTGGCAATAGCTCCGTTTTTGTACGTACTGCTGATGGGTGTTACCTCTATTGGAATCCCGATTGTCCTATCACTGAAAGTTATGTCTCCCCTGCTTCTTGGTTTTCTGGGACTTACTGTTTATTTCTACGCGCATAAGACGCTGTCTTGGTCTTCTCGAAAAAGTCTGCTGGTGGTGTTGTTCGCTACCTTGTATTTTGTAGCGCTGAGAGTATCGTGGGATATGCTGCGAAGCGAACTTGCCTTAATATTCCTATTTGTGTCTTTGATTTTTCTTAAAAAGGACGGAAACCTTTTCAGAAATGGGATTTTGCTTTCGTTGGCTATGCTTTCAGTGGTTTTTGCTCATCAACTCGTCGCTGTAATTATGTTTGCAATAGTTTTAGTTACAGCCATTCGGTTGTTCCTTGATAAGAAAACAGTTGAGTTGAGCAGGCTTGTTGCTTGTTCTATCCCTGCAGTGGCTTTGTTCTTGTTAATAATTTATGCAAATTACGCGTCATCTTCCGAATTTTCTGTCATGACTGGTTTTCTCGGACAAGAGTCTGAAGGTTTTTTGGCACTTTTCGGTTTTGCTTCCTACACTGATATGGTGGTTGATACTTTAGGGTTCCTGGTTTTCTGTTATTTGCCTTTGGTGCCTTTGCTGGTGTGGGGTGCTAGACGATTCAAAGGTAATCTTCAACTGAAGGTTTGGATTTCTTGGATTCTCCTTTCGCTGCTATTAGTTATTGTCAGCCCAAGCGCATTTTTTTCGGTTTTTCCTTATCGCTGGACACTGTTGCTTACATATCCTCTGGCTTTCTATGCAGCAGAAGGTTTCACCAGCCTTAAAGTGACTGCACGCAAAGCGGGTGTTGGTCTGCTACTAGCTATCTTAAGCTTAAGTTTTATTGTTTTGCCCAACAACTTGGCATTTCCTTATTTTGGCTTGTACACATTATATATGCCATCATCAATGTTGCAGAATACAGTATCGTTAAGCGACAGCCAAGACACTGTTAACGCGTTGAACTGGGTGAATGAAAACATGCCTAGTGATGCACGTTTGCTTGTTCACGACGTATTCTATGGTTGGGCTTCTTTAACTCTCGATGGAAGTCAGTTAATTCCTTATGGCTATGCCAATCCTGAGACGACGGCGCAAAAATTAAAAGAAAACGGTTCAGAACATCAGTTGTATTTGATTTGGTGGATTAATGGCAGCGGATGGCACGGTCAGCCTACTGTTTCTTCTACCTTTAGGCAGGTCTACGAAAGCGGTCAAATAGCGGTTTTCACGTATAACGCTGACGCTTATTTCAGCGCTTCTGATTCTGAATGTTAGAAAAGTATTAAATCTTGAGTGTGCATACATGAGGAACAAACCGAGTATGATTTGGGTAATGATTAACTGCTTTGCTAAGAAGATGCCTGCTGGGGTCAAAGGCTACGTGAGAGAGAATTGGGGTGCTCCCTTTATCGTGGGGTTCATGCTGCTTTTAATGGTTGCAGCAGTTTCTCTGTCGATGAGTTTGACTGCCTTAGCCGATGGATTAGCCATCGCTGCGTATTACGCTTTAGTTGCTGGCGTTGTTCTTCAACTTGTTTGCTTTCTGAAATACAATAAGAAAAATGGTGAAAAGCATCATGAGTCAAGTTGAGTTATCGTTTGTAATTCCCGCCTACAACGAAGAAGATTCAATTGAGATCACCCTTGGTACGTTAGATGGAGTAGTTAAGAACAAGAGATTGTCCTACGAGATCGTTGTGGTGGACGACGGTAGCAAAGATAAGACTCGATCAAGAGCAATAAAATACGCGAACAGAAATGGCCATGTTAAAGTGATAAGCTATACACAGAACGAAGGCAAAGGGCACGCGGTAAGAACAGGTTTCATGCAGACAAAGGGAGACGTTGTAGTTTTTGCGGACAGCGATATGGATATTGATTTGGGTACTGTCTCAAAATATGTTGATGCTTTAGAACATGGCGACATTGTTATAGCATCAAAATGGCATCCTGATTCTGTGGTGAGTATGCCTTTGAAGCGCAGAATCCTGAGCCATGGCTTTAATGTGTTAGTTCGGCTTCTAACGGGTGCAAAGCTTAAGGATACCCAAGTGGGGCTCAAAGCTATGCGGAAAAGTGCCTTCATTGATATTTTTCCAAGGTTGTGCGTCAAACGGTACGCCTTTGATGTTGAATTGCTGGCTGTAGCGAATCTTTATGGCTTAAAAATTGTTCAGATGCCTGCGCAGCTTAGCATCAGAGAGTCGTTCCGTCTTAAGGAAATGCTTAAAATGTTTCAAGATTTGCTAGGGATAGCATATAGACTCAGAGTGCTTCATTGGTATCAAAGGCGCATCAGAGCTTAAATGCGCGCCGAGTATTCATTAAATTAGAGATCGCGAATATTGATGTTGAAAACTTTGGTTTCAATTATAATTCCGTGTAAAGGTATTGACGACTATACGCGTGAATGTGTTGAACACTGTAAACAACTCGATTATGACAATTACGAAATTCTTCTTCTTCCAGACGATTCAGAGGAAATAATTGCGGGTGTCAAAGTTATAGCGACAGGTCCAGTATCTCCTGGGAAAAAAAGAAACATTGGTGTAACGAATTCAAGCGGCGAATTTTGCGCATTTATAGATAATGACGCTTATCCAAGAAGTGATTGGTTGAAAAACGCTTTGAAACATCTTGAAAATCCCACAGTTGGTGGTGTTGGAGGACCTGGATTAACTCCAGAAACGGATAGTTTGCCTCAAAAGGCTGGAGGCTATGTTCTGTCCTCCTTTATGGTAGGAACTTTATCAAGCAGGTACAAAACTAAGCAAAGTTTCGAGTCGGACGATATTCATTCTTGCAATTTTGTTACTCAAAAATCAGTAATTGAAGAGGCTGGTGGCTGGAACGAGAAATACTGGCCTGGAGAAGACACCTTGATGTGCTTGGCGATTAAGCATCTTGGGAAAAAGTTGGTTGAGGAACCCGACATGGTTGTTTACCATCATCGGCGGGCTCTTTTTAGGGCTCATTTAAAACAGGTTTCACGGTTCGGGGAGCATCGAGGTTTTTTTGTGAAGAAGTTTCCAGAGAACTCTTTGAAAGCGACTTATTTCCTTCCATCATTGCTTGTTTTGTCTTTTTCAGCAGGAGCGCTTTTGTCTTTTTTGTTTTCGTTTTTTGTTAATATTTTAGCCTTAGGCATTGTTACTTATCTTATTTTAAGCTTGTTTGCGGCGGCATTGCAGGTGAAAAGTGCTAAAATGGTCTTCATAGTTTGGTTGGGAATAATCGTAACACACATAGTCTACGGTTTGTCCTTTCTGTCTGGACTACTTAAGAGTGATTTAAGAAGATGAAAGTGAGCATTTCTTATCCACCGCTCCCTTCGACAAAAGGCGTACCGCTGCTAGGTCAAAACAGGCAATTTCAATACTTTCATTCGCCCACGTACATCTTCCCTGTGGTTCCGGCTTATGCCGCTACGTTGTTGGGAGATGCTGGTTACGAAGTTATTTGGGATGATGGAATCGCCGAGGAAAAAGTCTATGGGCAATGGCTAAGTGACTTGGAAAAAAGGGAACCAGACGTTATTATGATAGAGACGAAAACTCCTGTAGTAAAACGGCATTGGTCCATTATTGACGACGTAAAACAGGTTGTGCCCGATTCGAAGGTTGTTTTGGTGGGAGATCACGTTACCGCTTTGCCTCAAGAATCCATGGAGAATAGTCAAGCTGATTTTGTTCTTACAGGAGGCGACTACGATTTTCTGTTATTGAATTTAGTTAACTTCTTAGATGGAAAAACAGGCAAGCTTGAGTCTGGGATTTGGTATCGAGAAAACAAAAACGTTCGAAATACTGGGCAGTTCAAATTGAACCATAGTTTAGATGATTTGCCGCATATTGATCGTGATTTGACAAAGTGGCGGCTTTACAGCGAACGTAACGGCAATTTTAAGGTAACTCCCGGCGCCTACACAATGGCTGGGCGTGACTGCTGGTGGCGCAAAGATGGCGGATGCACTTTCTGCTCCTGGCCTACTCTGTATCCTGTTTTTAGGGCTATGAAGCCTGAACGTTTAGCGGACGAGGTTGGCTTGTTAATAGAGAAGTACAAAGTCAAGACAGTCTTTGATGATACAGGTTGCTTCCCCGCTGGCGAATGGCTTAGAAAATTCGCTCGACTGATGATTGAACGAGGCTGCAACGATAAAGTTGAGTTTAGTTGTAACATGCGGTTTGGCGCGTTAACCCGTGATGATTATCGGTTGATGAAAAAAGCCGGATTCAGAATGCTCCTTTTCGGTGTTGAGTCTGGTAGGCAGGCTACGCTTGATATGTTGAATAAGGGCACGACTGTGGAAGGCATCGTCAATGAATGCAGAGTGCCACGGGAAGAAGGTTTGGAACCTCACATAACAATTATGGTCGGCTATCCTTGGGAGACCCGCGAGGACGCGTTGAGTACACTGAACCTTGCGAAGATGTTGATGGAGAAAGGCTGGGCTACAACCCTTCAGTCTACCATTGTCATCCCGTATCCAGGGAGCAAACTCTATGCTGAAGCCTTAGAAAAAGGCTGGTTCAGAATAGATCCAAAAGATTACGAACGGTTCGATATGAAAGCGCCTGTCTTGACCACGCCAGACATGACGCCTGAGGAAGTAATGAATATTTGCGACGAGATTTACAAGGTGTTTTTGTCGCCGAAGTTTATGCTTAAGCAACTGGTTCGGATACGGTCGCTGAGAGATGTTAAGTACTCGGTTAAGGGTGTTGTGAAAGTTTTGGGGCACGTGAAAGATTTTGCAAAAAACAAGTAGCCTTGCGCAACAGTCTGTAATTGAATCCGTAGAAACGCGAAACAATCCATTGGTTTCTGTGGTTGTAACTACGAGAAATGAAGAGAAAAACATTGAAAATTGTTTGAAATCTATTATAGCTCAAACTTTTAAAAACATTGAATTAATTGTTGTCGATAATTTTTCTGAAGATCGCACTGTTGAGATTGCCCAGAAATACGGGGCGAAGGTTTACTTGAAGGGTCCTGAACGATCTACCCAACGGAATTATGGAGCGCGCGTTTCCAGAGGTGAATACCTACTTTACTTGGATGCGGACATGATTTTAAATCCAACTTTGATAGAAGATTGTGTGGAAAAGTGTGAAGTTGAAGGGGTTGATGCGCTTTATGTACCTGAGCGGATTATTGGTGAAGGTTTTTGGATAAGGGTTAGAGATTTTGAGCGAAGTTTCTACACAGGGACAGTGGTGGATGCGGTGAGGTTTGTTCGGAAAGATTTGTTTGAGCGGGTGGATGGATTTGACGAGAGTCTTGTCGGTCCTGAAGATTGGGATTTCGATAGGAGAATAAGGGCAATCGGTCGGACTGGAATAGTTAACTCTCCGCTTTATCACAATGAAAGTCGGTTCAACATGGAAAGGTATCTGAAAAAGAAAAAGTACTATACAAATGGGGTTCAAGAGTATATTAAAAAATGGGGTTCTGATGATTCGGAAACAATTAAGCAAGTAGGCATTCAGTACAGGATGATGGGCGTTTTTGTAGAGAAAGGCAAATGGAAAAAGCTTTTACAAAACCCGCTGTTCACTGTTGCGATGTACTACTTACGACTTAGAGTAGCGTTAGAATATTTTCGAGCTTAATTTGTTACTCGCAAGAATATTGGTGAACTTGGGCAAAATATTGTTAGATAAATGTGAATATTTTTCTGAAGTATATAACTAATAAAAGAATAACGTGGTCTTTGATAAGCAAATTACAGAAGATCACCTTGCATTATCAATGTTACTAATTTGATTAAAATGGTTAACGCAAAACGTGAAAGGCGGAAGAGAATCTTTTGCTTATTTAATTCATTTATCAATATTAGCGGTGGGGATCAACGTTTTATTGAAATATTCAAACGCATGAACAATTTCTCCAAGTTTATAATAACCCCGCTAATAGGCAAGGAAATATGTGAAAGGAACAAGGTGAGAGCCACCTTTTTTATAACAACACGAGAACCACGCGTAACTAATGTAATTTTAACTTATTTTTTGCGCATTATGCGCGTCTTATCTATAAATCTTGAAATTAGAGAAAATGATATCATATATTCAACTTCTGATTTTCTTTTGGATACTTTTCCTGCTTTTATTTGGAAACTCCAGAATAAAAATGCAAAATGGATTGTTTGCATTTTCTTAATTGTCCCGTCACTTTTCAGGGATTATAGCAAGAGTTACGTCAAAAATAACAGTTTTTCGTTGCCGAGCTTTGGTCGAATTCTCTATTTTTTAAGTCAGCGATTGACTATGTTTCTTGGAAAGCGATGGGCTGATAAAACATTAGTTTTAAACAATATCGACAAAAAATTTTTGGTAGATAATATAGGTTTTGCTGAATCGTTAGTACGTGTGGTTAACGGCGGTGTAGATTATAAACATATTCAGAGTCTAAAGGCAAATGGCAAGATATCATATGATGCTGTTTTTCTTGGTCGATTTCATCCACAAAAAGGTATTTTTGATTTGATAAAAATATGGAGATTAGTCTGCGACAAGAAACCTGACGCTAAGCTTTGTATAATTGGAAGCGGCTCATCATTGTTCCTAGAAAAAGTCAGGAACCTTGTAAAGAAAAATAATCTCCTCAGCAACGTAGAATTAGTAGGATTAAAACTAGGTGATGAGAAGTTGTTATTATTGAAGTCGAGTAGATTGTTTTTATGTCCGAGCTATTATGAAAGTTTTGCAATTGTTATAGCTGAAGCCATGGCATGCGGTCTGCCTGTGGTTGCTTATAATCTACCTATTTATGAAGGGATTTATGGGAAGAATATTGTAAGAGTCCAATTGGGAAATATTCATCAATTCGCTGACGCAGTTATAACTTTCCTCGATGATAATAATTTGAGAAAAACTTTTGGATTAGACAGTGAGAAATTTGTAGACAGATACAACTGGGATAAAATTGTTGAAGAGGAGTATACTTTATTTATTGATGATGATGGATAAAGCATAAGTGACGTTTACTGAAACGATCCCTATGTTTAGAATTATTCAACTTTTTCTTAAGAAAAACGGATTTTATCAAAGACATAAAGTAGTTATTGTTAAATTTCTTATATTTTTGTTCTTTCTAAGTCTATCGATAGTTATATTGAAAGGTATGATTTTTTCATATTCATTCATTGGTTTCAATCATGATTGGGATTTTCCGATGACAAGTGATTCTTTGAAAATCTTTTGTTCAGAATCCTTATCTGTTTGGAATAATGGCAATGCTGGCTCTGTTGTTGTTTATCCTGCGGAAAATCTATTACGATACATGCTTTTTCCCTTTTCAATTCTTGGCTCAAGTGGTTTAGTCTTAATAAAAGCGATATTGTTGCTAGTTTTTACTTTTGGCGGCTATTTTATGTATTCACTTCTTAGAAATTCGTTCAAGTTAAGTTATCTTCCCTCTCTCCTTTCTGGTTTTTTTTACATAACAACTCCCATAATTTTTAACAAAGTAGCAGCAGGTCACATCCCCTATATTATCGCATATGCACTTTCCCCACTAATTTTGGCTTTTTTCATAAAATATACAACTACGCATGAAACAAAAAATCTGATAATAGCAAGTCTACTGTTGGCTTTTGCTACGATTCAAATACAATTTGCAATAATGCTAACACTCTTATTCTTCTTATATGCAATTCTAATCGCCAAAATGAAAGTGGGCATGCTTATCAAAACATTTTCTTTCATGATACTTCTTGTTTCGCTAGTTCACATGTTCTGGCTACTTCCAGGCCTCAATTCCACATCTTTTTCGGAAATACTTCAAGGTGCCAGCAGCATCGAAAATTTACAAACTTGGGGCACTTCATTTACTAACGCCTTCAGAATGGTGGGCTACAGGTCACCCCACTTTGAAACCGCACTAAGCAACTTTGGCTACAGATACCTGTGGGACATTGCTTCGCTCGCTATAGTATTTTTCTCCTTTGGCTCGTTATTGATTAAAAAAAGTCGCATTACTCTATTTTTCGCAGGCATCAGCCTTGTGACCTTAATTTTCACTACTGTTACAGGTCCTTTTGCAACCGCAGTATTCTTCTTGTATTCGGTTTTTCCAATTTTCAACGTGTTTAGAGAAGTGTATCATCTAGCATTTTTGATAGCCTCCTCCTATTCAATGTTGTTGGCGTTCTTTCTTCAAGCCATCATCAACTCCAAGAAATTACGAAGTTACTTCAAAATTATACTAGTAATTGTTACGTTAGGCGTTGTAATAATGAATAATCCATTTATTTACTCTGGGGATTTCAGCGGGCAAGTTCAGCAGTATCAACTTGATAATCAAAACCTGTCCATAGTGAATGAATATCTCAAGACTGAAGGAGACTACAGAGTTCTATACCTTCCCATGATTCAACCATTCAAGTATGATAATCTCACTTACAATGGTATCGACCCTGTTATTGCCTATTCCCCAAAACCCACAATAGGCAACTTCCTCGACTCCGATTTTTTAACTCGCGTTGCGTTAGAATTCCATTTACCATCTTCGAATCTAACAAACATCCTAAACATCTTATCTGTAAAATACATTTTCTTTCGGAATGACCTAAAATCTATGCTGCCTTCATACCTGAAAGAAGGCCAACTCCCAATAGGCAACGGATACTACGACATTAGACCAATATGGACAAACGATAACCTATTACAAACCCTTGCAAACCAACAAAATTTAAACTTGTTATACACAACCGAAAATTTATCAATATTTGAAACAAAAAATTCTCTTCCACACATTTACCCCGCCACAATACCCATCGCAGTAGACGGTTCCACAGACAAACTATTTACTCTGCTACTTTCATCACCCATCGACAATTTAGATAACAAAGCAATATTTTTGTCAGAACAATTAAATCAAAAACAATGGCAATTTATTCTTAACAACAATAACACCTGTTTTGCAGATGAGAAAATGATAACAGTCCAATCTTATAGTGGGCAAGAAAAACCTTTTGACTGGGCGGCTACGTCAAACGATACAATCGAAATGAGGTATTACATCGGTTGGAAATCCGTTATAAGAACCGATGGGCAAAAGAAGGCGGACAGTCTAAGCTTTACTTCTTTAGACGCATGTCCGTATGAATTTCCAACCTTTAGCGATAGTCGCTGGAATGCTCTCAATTCAACATTAATCTATATAAAAACTGGCGAGAAATCATTAAGAATTGATCAGATACTTGAAAACGGGAAGCCACTGAGCGATATTGCCGGCATATGGTGGGAAACTGGTTGGGTCGGCATGGGAACAGAAGCCATAGGATATCCAGTAGCTATTCCGCCGAATCAACAAGCTATAATTCAATCCAATCATTTAATTAACGGTAATGTAACTTTTCAATCGCTAGAATTAACCGCTCTATATCCAATTCAAGCCAAATCATACGAAACTCCTGTAATCACCTTCCAGAAACTTGATCCAACTAAATATGAGGTTAGCGTAACGAACGCTATCGAGCCTTTCTTTCTTGTTTTTAGTGAATCTTACCACAAGGACTGGGTTGCCTATGTTAATGACCAACAAGTGCCAGACGAACTCCATTTCACCGCCAACGGCTACGCCAACGCCTGGTACATAAACAAGACAGGCACGTTCACTGTCACGCTGGAATTCTGGCCTCAAAAACTGTTCTACGTAGGCTCCGCCATATCCGTAACCACACTAATCCTATGCGCAATATACCTGAGCAAAAACAAAATCAAAACCATCTACCAAAAATACTTCAAGAAAAACAAACTAATCCCTAACAACCAACCATGACCTTTCCCTTCAAATTCACCCTTCTCTTCTCACTTCAATTTATATAAAGGGGGTATAGACAAAAATCAAACAACAGCCCTCAAAGATTATTTTCACGCTTAAGCTGCATAACACTAAAAGCGCTGTATCTGCCCATAAGGCTTTGAGGTCATGCAGATGCTCGAAAACGGCGTATCCGTAGTAACCACAACTTGGAACGAACAAGAAAACATCGAACAACTAGTCTCCACAATAAGACACGTGCTGCAGCATTTCCCGCACGAAGTAATAATTGTTGACGACAATTCGCAAGATGGAACCATCCAAATCGCCACTCGCGTTGCCGATGTAGCCGTAACCAAAAAGCGCGAAGGACAAACCAAAGGCTTGCTCTATGGCATGCAGCTCGCTAAGTACCCAGTAATAGTCACGATAGACGCCGACTTGGAAAACAACCCTGAGCACATACCTGACCTGATTGGGCAAACCGCCAAATTCGACATAGTTGTAGCTTCCCGCACCAAGCTACCCCGAATCACTGAAAAAATAACCTCCAAAACTCTAGGCAAAATCGTCGGCGTAACCGACACCTTATCCAACTTCAAAGCATTCAGAAAAGAAACAATCTCAAAATTCAACCTGCGCGCCGGAGAAACGTTTGGCGCTGAATTTCTGGTTATCGCCAAGAAAAAAGGCTTAACCATAGGCGAAATCAAGTATGATGCGCCTCCTAGACGAAAGAACCCGCGAATTGGCGGCACAATGAAAGCTAACTTGCGAATATTGTGGGCTTTAATCAAATCTCTTGTTTTATACGCCTTTTAATTCTGTGGGTCACGTGGTTTTGAGGAAAACCATTTAATTGTTCTTCTAAGTCCATCTTCAAACTTAACTTGCGGCTTCCATCCCACAAGCGCGTCTAATTTGCTCATGTATGGGCATCTTCTTTTCGGGTCATCCTTCGGCAAAGGATGAAAAGTCACAGGAGACTTGCACTTAGTTATCTCTTTAATCCTCTTTGCTAACTCTAGAATAGTCATTTCTTTGGAGTTTCCGATATTTACTACTTCACCTTTTGCTTTTTCATTGGTTGTCAGCAACATCAAACCCGTAACTGTGTCAGTTATGTAGCAGAATGATCTGGTCTGTTTTCCATCTCCATACACTGTTATAGCGTCATTTGCCCTCGCCTGAGCTATGAAACGGGACATCGCTCTTCCATATAATCCATCCTCTCTCAAACGTGGACCGTACGAATTGAAAATTCTAGGAATCTTCACATCCAATCCATACTGTTTGTGGTAAGCTACAAGCAAAGCTTCCGCGAAGCGTTTGCCCTCGTCATAGCATGACCTAGGCCCAATTGGGTTTACTTTTCCCCAATAACTCTCAGGTGTAGGCACAACTTCAGCGTCACCATAAACTTCCGAAGTGGAAGCAAACAAAAGAGTGGCATCATTCTTTCTAGCTAACTCTGCCATGTTAGCGCTGCCAAAGGCGCTAGTTTGTAACGTTTCAATTGGATGAATTTGGTACTCGTCAGGGGAAGCATGCCCTGCCATGTGAAGAATGAATTCGATTTTTTCTTTGTTCTTGAAGGTGCAAACGTCACATTTTACAAATTTGAACTTTGGGTTTTTTGTGAGGTGGTCGATATTTTTCATTCTTCCTGTCGATAAATCATCCACCGCCACTACTTTGGCGCCTAAGCTGATAAATACATCACAGAGCCAACTGCCAATGAATCCGGCGCCTCCCGTGACAAGCACATTTTTTCCAGCGAATTTGTCTTCTTTTACAAGTTTTTTGATATTCTCAAGGTCTTCTAGAATTATGTCATCTATCACTATTTGGATCTCCTGCACAAACGATTGTATGATAACGATAACGCGTCCCAATATCTTTCAGGGCTACCTATATCCAAATGAGCGTAACTTTTATCCAATTTAACTGCGTATACGTTTAGTCCCCAGTCAATAAGTTTCTGAATTGCATCTGTTAGCTGGACTTCCTGGTTTTTTCCGGCTTGGGTCGCCTCTAATGCCTTAAAAATAATTGGGTGGAAGACATACATCGCCATGATTGCCAAATTAGTTGGTGGTTTATCTGGTTTTTCGACCGCGGTTTTAACCTTTAAAACTCCGTCTTCTACTTCGTCTCCTTCAATGATTCCGTATTGCCGAGGGTTCTCAATCTCCAATACAATAAACGCTGCGTCCGCCTTAAACCGTTCATATACATTTAGCAACTTTTTGATGTAATCCATATCCTTAGATATTATGACGCTGTCGCCAGCATGCACCAGACAAGGCTCGTTTTGGACAAAAGGCTGTGCCATCAGAACTGCGTTGCCGAATCCTTTAGGCTCAGGCTGATTAACCCACATAATATTTGAAGTTTCGAGTTTTTCGTAGAAACCTTCAAGGTCCGTAGCTTGACCGTTCTTACCCATACCTTCAAGCGTTCTAATGCACTTATCGTCAGGAGTGAAATGGTCCTCTATGCCTCGCTTTCCCCTGCCAACAATGTAACAAAACTCCCGAAGCCCAGCATTGTACACTTGCTCAAAAACCATCTGTACCACAGGCTTCACTGATATGCTCCCATCGGCAGTCACAGAAAATATTGGCAGCATCTCCTTAGGCTGCTCCTTAGTGGCTGGGAATAAACGTGTTCCCAAACCAGCCGCGGGAATCACAACTTTGCGAATCATTAAATCTCCTCTTCCACACTTTTCTGAGACAACTAATATATATTTAATGTGAAGATTGAAACTGAATTATTATACGCATCTGAGCGTGATTGGCTTGAAGAAACCAAAAATATCAGTTATAGGTGTAGGTTATGTTGGCCTGTGTACGGCTGTTGGCTTCGCAAGCAAAGGATACACGGTCATAGCTTCCGATAATGTGGCTGAAAAGGCTACCAAAATAAACAAAGGAATCCCGATATTCCATGAACCTGGTCTGCAAAACCTGCTTGAAGAAGCCGTTGAGAATGGTCGGCTTAAATGTTTAATCAACCAGACAGAAAAAGCAGTTTTCGACACAGATCTGACTTTTGTTGCTGTGGGCACTCCAAGTAACTCCGATGGCAGCATAAACCTTCAATTTACGGAATTAGCCGCGCATGATGTTGGCAAGGCATTGAACAAAAAAGACGCGTATCATGTTGTGGTGATAAAAAGCACCGTCGTTCCTGGAACAACACAAGACATAGTTAAGCCAATCCTCGAAAAAGAATCGAAGAAGAAGTGTGGGTCAGGCTTCGGTTTATGCATGAACCCCGAATTCCTTCGCCAAGGCTCTGCCTTCGAGGACACAATGCACGCAGACCGCCTAGTAATAGGTGAATATGACAAGAAATCTGGTGATGCTCTGGAAAGTCTATACGAAGAATTCTACGGCAAAAATATGCCGCCTACAGTTCACACTTCTCTTTCAACCGCCGAGCTTATCAAATATGCTAGCAACTCATTGCTTGCCACTAAAATCAGTTTTATCAACATGATTGCGAACTTATGCGAAAAGCTTCCCGGTGCAGACGTAAAAGTCGTGGCTAATGCTGTGGGGTTGGATAAAAGGATTGGTCCACTATTTCTAAATGCTGGTTTGGGCTACGGCGGCTCATGCTTTCCGAAAGATGTAAAGGCTCTGATAGCCTGTTCTAAAAATCTTGGTTATCGTCTTAGCCTTCTAGAAGAAGTCGAAAGTGTGAACGAAGTCCAGCCTCTGAGAGCTGTTGAGTTCTGCAAAGAGCTGCTCGGAAACAATCTCACAGGCAAGCACGTGGCAATTCTCGGTTTAGCGTTCAAAGCAAACACTGACGACATGAGAGAAGCCCGAGTGATTCCAATAATAAACCAACTAATAAAAGAAGGCGCAAACGTAACTGCCTACGACCCTGTTGCCACCCCAACTGCAAAAACCATTTTCCAAAATAAAATCCAATACGCGAACTCGGCAATAGCCTGCCTCAAGAACGCTGACTGCTGCATCCTCGTCACCGAATGGGAAGAATTCAAAAAACTTACGCCGGCAGATTTCACCAAAAACATGAAGCAACCCATACTCATCGACGGTAGAAGAATCTACAACCCAGAAACGTTCAGCAAAAAACTCAAGTTCACCGCCATAGGACTTGGCAAGTAAACTCTGGCATTAGCCGAATCAACAAGATGAGTGTTCGATGTGATGACTGAAAAGTTCTTCGTATGTGTAGATGGAGTCTAAATTAAAGATGGGAAACTCGCTTTTGGAGCTTTAGGAAAACGTCTTTAACAGGAAAATCGCACAAGTCTTAATATTAACTGGTCATTAAAAGGATTCAGGGGTCTGTATGAAAGCACTTGTGCTCAGCGGCGGTAAAGGCACTAGATTGCGACCTTTAACCTTCACGTGCGCCAAACAGCTTATTCCAGTGGCTAACAAACCCATCTTGGGTTACGTGCTTGATCAAGTGGCGGCAACTGGCATAAAGAAAGTCGGCGTTATTACTGCTCCAGAAACCGGCCAGTATGTTGAAGATTACGTTAGCGACGGTTCAAAATGGGCCCTAAGTGTTGACTATATTTCTCAGGAGCCTCTTGGTTTGGCGCATGCGGTTAAAACTGCGCAGCCATTTCTCGCTCAGGACTCTTTTGTTATGTGTTTGGGCGATAACGTGACTGGTCAAGGCTTGAACGCTTTTGTCCAGAAGTTCCAGAAAGAGCGTCTTGACGCTCTTATTATCCTGAAGGAAGTGGATAATCCCTCAAGCTTCGGTATAGCCCAACTGGATAATGAGGGCAACATTGTTAGGCTGGTGGAGAAGCCTAAAACGCCGATGGGGAATCTTGCCATAATCGGAACGTACCTTTTCTCCAACAAGGTGCACAAGGCTATAGCGCGCATAAAGCCTTCGTGGCGGGGCGAACTCGAAATAACCGATGCTGTCCAAGAAATGATAAACATGGGCTTCACGGTCAAGGCTGAAATCCTCAATTCATGGTGGCTGGACACGGGCAAAAAAGACGACATACTCTCAGCTAACGCCAAAATACTAGACGAGTACATAGAGCGTGACATCAAAGGCAACGTAGCAGATAGTACCATAGACGGGCGGGTCAAAGTGGAAGCCAGCGCAAAGGTAGTTAACAGCACAGTCAGAGGACCCTGCATAATAGGAAAAAACGCTTTAATCGAGAACTCTTTCATAGGTCCTTATACGAGCATTGGCGACAACTCCAAAATCTTGAACTCTAACCTCGAATACTGCGTTACATTGGAAAACGTTATCGTAACAGATGTAGAACGGTTAGAAGACAGCCTAATTGGCAAGAACGCAAAAGTAACCAAAAACCAAAAAAACAGAACAATCAAACTTCATATAGGCGATTACTCAGAAGTGGAAGTCTAACGACGCGCCGCATGGACCCAAAAATAACAACCATTATAAAATATTCCCCAGAAATATGATTCCAGACAAAAACAAAACTTGGAAAAAACCATGTTAAAAGGAATAACGATCAAACCAACGAAGCGCTTTTCAGACGAGAGAGGCTTCTTCACAGAAGTAATGCGTAACGACTGGAAAGACGTTTTCGCAGAAGATAAAGTCGCACAGGCAAACCTTTCAGTAACATATCCCGGTGTTATCCGAGCTTGGCACAGACATCTGAGAGGGCAAACAGACTACTTCATAGCCCTGAAAGGAGCCATAAAAATATGTGCCTACGACGAAAAAACTGAAGAACTGGACGAGATAGTCTCCACTGGCCAAGATATGCAAGTAGTTCGCATGCCCGGTCATTATTGGCACGGCTTTAAAGCCGTTGGCAACGAGCCGGCAATGCTGCTTTACTTCACTACAAACTTGTACGATTATGCAAATCCAGATGAGGAGCGCAGAGCTTGGAACGACCCGACTCTCATACCAAAGTCTATAAACGGAAAAGCAGACGACCCACGCGTCGGCAAACCTTGGGATTGGAACCAACCACCTCATAAGTGAAAAGTATGAAACTTCTCGTAACCGGCGGCTTAGGCTTCATCGGAAGCAACTTCTGCAGGTACATACTCAATAAGCACTCTGAATATGAGCTGACAAACTTAGACAAGGTTGGTATAGGCGCCAACCCTGCAAATTTGCGCGATATAGAGAACGACAAAAGGTACACTTTCATAAAAGGCGACATCTGCAACCCTCAGCTTCTAAACAAAATAATCCGGGATGTGGATGCCGTCGTGAACATCGCGGCGGAAACTCATGTAGACCGAAGTATAGCTGATCCATACATGTTCCTTCAAAACAACACGGTAGGCACTTTCACCATCTTAGAGGCTATAAGAAAACGCAACGAAAAAGCCCGATTAGTTCACGTGTCAACCGACGAAGTCTATGGTCAAGCGCTCGAGGGGTCGTTCACAGAAGACACCCCGACCAACCCATCGAACCCCTATTCAGCCTCAAAAGCCGCAGCAGACATGTTTGTATTATCTTACCATAAAACCTACGACTTGGACGTATCCATCACGAGATGTACAAACAACTTTGGACCTTACCAACTCCCAGAAAAACTTATCCCCAAAACTGTTATCCGCGCGCTAAGGAACCTTCCCATACCAATCTACGGCTCAGGAACCAACATCCGTGACTGGATTTACGCGCAAGATCACTGTGAAGCCATAGACGCCGTTCTGCAGGGAGGAAAAGCTGGTGAAGTGTATAACGTCTCTGCTGGAAATGAGATTCCCAATATTGAAATCGCCAAAAAAATCTTGGCTATACTGCACAAACCAGAAAGTTTGATAACTTTTGTGGAAGACCGCCCAGGTCATGATGTAAGATATAGTTTGGATTCAACGAAAACACGATCCATGCTAGGGTGGCAACCCAAGTTTTCTTTCAAGCAATCACTGGAATCAACCATACGATGGTACGTTGAAAATGAACAATGGTGGACCCCGCTCGCCACAGAAGCCATTCTCCATCCGACACCGTGGAAACAAAGGGGTGCAAATTGAAACTCCTTATCACAGGCGCAAGCGGTCTATATGGTTCAAAACTAGCTGAGCTGGCTACAGCAAGGAATTACAAGGTCTACTCTGGATACAGCCGAGACCAACCTGCTTACGGCGCTCCTATTCAGTTTGATGTTTCAGACAAAAATCAGGTCGAAGAAGCATTCAAAAAAGCTAATCCAGAGGTCGTGGTGCATGCTGCCGCGTTAACTGATGTTGACAAATGTGAAATAAACAAAGAACTTGCTTGGAAAATAAACGTTGAAGGCACTAGAAACATTGCTGAAGCAGTTAAAACAAGCCGCGCTTTTCTAATCTACATATCCACAGACTACGTATTCAACGGTGAAACAGGACGATATAGGGAGACTGACAGGCCCGACCCAATCAATTATTATGGTCTCACCAAGTTAAAAGCCGAAGAACTCGTTAAAGACTTGATTGGCGAATACTGCGTAGCAAGAGGCAGCGTCATTTATGGCTCAACTCCCGCAGCAGGCAAAGTCAACTTCGCCTTGTGGGTGCTCAATAAACTCAAAAGGAACGAACAAGCGAAAATTGTAACTGACCAGTGGAACTCACCCACTTTGAACACAAACTTGGCTTATATGACGCTGGAAATCATTGAAAGTAAACTAACTGGAACCTTTCACCTCTCTGGAGCTACACGCATAAACCGATACGACTTTGCCAAACAAATAGCCAAAACTTTCAACTTGGATGCAACCTTGATAAGCCCCAGTACATCAGCCGAGTTCTCATGGACCGCCAAAAGACCAAGAGACTCCTCACTTAACACTACAAAAGCTCAACAAACACTAAAAAGCAAACCACTACAAATCAAGCAGGCAGTAAAAAGAATGAAACAGGAACTAACACAACTTCCTAAAGTTGCCCAGCCAGACCGCGTAGAAACTTGACTTCGTACTTCCCAGCCTTGTAGCGCGCTTGAACGTGCTTTTTTTGCGTGAAAAGCATGCCCTAAAGCTCTCAAGGGTGAGAGACAGGATTTCATTGCAAACTATGTGGTTGCTGACGCTGAGCATTTGCCTTTCAAGGGCGGCGTTTTTGATGTCGCCTTTTCCAGTCATGTGATTGAGCATGTTCATAATCCGTTTTTGATGTAATGGCTACTCAAGTCAAGTGTCAGCATAAGAGCAGAACATTGAAGGGAAATGTTAAATCGGTGGAGCATGCAAAGAGTTTAGCGCTGTTTAAGGAGAAATGGAGAAAAGCCTTGCCAGTTAGGACTACTACACGGATTGTGGAAGCTTGAAGATATTATTTGTTAACGTTATTGATTTGGAGAACGCTATCCATAAACGATATTATCCGTTAGCGTTTGGCTATTTGACAAGTTATTGTCGTAAGAACGGAGTTGAGTTCGAACCTTGTTACGCTGAGAAGCTGAATGAGGATATTTTGCGGACTTTTCAGCCAGATGTGGTAGCCTTGACCAGCATAACTGAAAATTACAATCTTGCTTGTTCTTATGCACACACAGTCAAAAAATTTAATCCTAAAATTAAAGTCGTAATTGGAGGAGTTCACATCTCTGCTGTTCCAGAAAGCTTGAGCCCAAGAATGGCTGTTGGAGTTTTGGGTGAAGGAGAGCAGACTTTCATGGAGCTGGTTAAAGCAGACTTTGAACCAAACGACAACATAAAGGGAATTGTTTATTGGGAATCTAAAAGTCTTCATCAGACCGAAGAGAGACCTCTCATTGAACCTTTAGACAGTATTCCTCATCCAGACAGAAGTCTATTCGGATTTGAGAATAGACCTCAATACATTTTTACCAGTAGAGGTTGCTGCTACAGATGCAAATTCTGTTCTTCCAGCAGATTTTGGAAGAAAGTAAGGTTTCACAGTCCAGAATACGTTGCTGAGGAAATCAGGCAACTTGAGGAACTGTTCCACGTAAGCAACGTTAACATCTATGATGACCTTTTCATTATGGATGCTGAAAGGGTAAAGCGGATAAGGGACTTGGTTAAGCCTTTTGGTTTAACGTATTCGGTTGCTGCACGGGCTAACCTCGTAACAGATGATGTTGTATCTGCGCTTAAGGATATGGGCGTGACCGCAATCGGAATAGGAATGGAAAGTCATTCACAGAGAATCTTGGACTACTTAGGTAAAGGTAATACAGTGGAGGATAATCAGCGAGCAGTTGACATCATAAGAAAACATAACATTCATCTTCATTGTTCCTTCATCAAAGGTGTTCCAATTGAAACTAAAGATGACTTGAAAAAAACCTACACGTTTATCCAGAAGAACAATATTGCTTGCGATTTGTATGAGCTCATGCGGTTTCCTAACACTCCCATTTATGAGGGTTCAAAGGATTGGAACGCTTGCAAAGTTCAGTATGCCGAGATACCATCGTATTATAGGTTGAGGCGCTTCGTTTCAAGGCAATTGTATAAATTGAAAAATTGAAGGCTAAAACAGAGTAAGCGCGCGCGAACCACCTGTATAAACAAAACATATAAACAAAACCCTCCACCCCACACACAGATATACGTCACTGGTTTTGATTGCCCAGTGGCTTCGTGGCGCCAACATATTTTTTGAGCGAAAAGATTTCTTCGAAGGAGACGCCTAGCCAAACCACGCTTATAAATCCGAGGATGACAATCGGTAACAGCCCTACCAAATGGCTTGTTACTCCCATGGCAACAAGCGTTGTCTCTTCTGTAACGCTTAGCGCTAAGAAAATTAGTGCCCAGAAAATTTCATATGACCCTACGTAGCCTGGTGTGGCGGGTAGGATGTGTGAGAGTGACATGAGGGTTCCACCGAGAATTGCGGCTACAAAGGAGATGGGCTGATTAAACGCTATAAACGTGAAGTATGTTGCAGACGTGTAGATCAGCCATAGAATCCATGTTATTGACATGTTTGTGATGAACATTTTGGGGTTTTGGCTGAGTCCTTGTAATCCTTTGATTAGTGAACTTGCGAAATCTGCTATTCTGGTTGTGTATTTTTTAACGAAGGGGATTTTAGATGTGATTCGCGTCAGTAACCTTATGATTAAGTCTTCTTTTTTGATGCCTGCAATTATGACTGCGAGTACCACGGCTATGAACACGGCTACCGCTGTGAAGATGTTTACGACTAGGCTGGACAGGCCTGCTTGGGCGGACACTAAAAACATGGTGACTATGCCTATGCTTAGCAGTCCTATCAGGTCTAAAGTGCGTTCCACAACTATGGAGGATAAGCCTGGAGCGAACCCTGTTCCTTCTTTCTCGCCTAAGATGTAGGCTCTGACGAATTCTCCGAGTCTTATTGGGATTAAGGTGTTGACCATGGAGCCGATGGCGGTGGACCAGAACGTGTTGCTGACGCGCACGGTCTTTTTGACGGGGTAAAGCAGGAGTTTCCAGCGGATGGCCCTTAGGATGTACGCGGGTAGGATGACTGCGGCAGCTGCGGCAAGCCACAGCGGTGAGGCAGAGCCTATGGCTGCTCCTATTTCGTCTATTCCTGTCCACCAGATTAAGGCGACTAGTAGGAGGATGCCGACAATGAGAGAGACGCCGATTCTAATCGTGTTCTTTTTGTTGGAACCCAAGAGCATCCACCTTAAATCTTGAATAAGCTGATGGATAATTATTAAACGTATCCGATTCAGAGCATTTTTTGTAGCAGAGGTGATAGTGATTCTTGAATTAAGATTCTCAGTTCATAAGGCTTTTTTTGTGCCACATCTTTCTTTCTAAGGGTGGAAAATATGAGCTTAAAAAACATGCTTACTGGCAAATGGTTCGTTCGGTTAGTTATGATAAGCTGGATAATATGCGCAGTTTCTGTTATTGTTGTTTTTAGGAATATGGAACTAATAGTCCATGGGCAACTTTATGATTACGGTTTAGTCTTTA
Organism: Candidatus Bathyarchaeota archaeon; assembly: GCA_016927015.1. Lineage (GTDB taxonomy): Archaea > Thermoproteota > Bathyarchaeia > Bathyarchaeales > Bathycorpusculaceae > SG8-32-3. The sequence continues at coordinate 39,242 of JAFGNM010000117.1, forward strand.
GTCCTGAATGGGCTGACGCTTATAGGGTTTTCACATGGTTGATTTTCGCGTGTTTAGGTCTGCCGATGGCGTTAAGCGGTATTGCTTTAGCTTCGACTTTTCTCAAAGTCGAGAGAATTCCGCAAAGAGCGAATATAGTTCCACAAAAGGCAGGGCCACCACGTGGGGTCGCCAACGTGGAGTCCCGACAAACCCAGCCAATCCAACAAACCCCGCAAACTCAGCAAACCGTTAAAGAAGCACCTAGCAGAGTTGATAACGGCAACTGTGTTGGAATTTCCTGCCCTGAATGCAAAAAAGTTTTTGGTAGGGCTCTGGTTATGCTAGATTTTCGCAGTGGATCGAACCGAATGGTCAGCGTTTGCCCCTACTGCAATAATGTCTTGGGATACACGAGTGAAGAAAAAGGCAAAAATGAAAGCTTTCATGTTGCGACGCCCGACAAAAAAATAGTGCAGTGACTTCTTTAACTATTCTTTTTCTTTTAAAGCAGAAATGGGAAGCTCAACCGAGGATATCATAAGAATGGCTGCGATAATCAGGATCACGCTTAGTCTAGACAGCAGAAAGTACGGTTGAGCCCATCCATTATTAAAAATTAAGCCAAAGTAGTACAGCGCGCCATTAACCATCTGGTCAACATAATAGATCATAATTGATGCGGTAAATAGTAAAACGTCTACAAGAATAACAAAGCCAATTCGAAGTTTAGACATTGCATCACTAGGTCGTTTTTTTATAAACTGCAAACAAGCTTTATTTAGTTTTTTCTTGAAGTAAGTCAGATTCAATTGTAGCTGTTTTTTTTGGCGTTGTTATGTCTTTTAAAGTTGCTGGGAGTAGCTATAGGAGGTTCTCCTTTAATTTATCACTCGCCGTGTGGAATTTGCCGGAAGAGCTTTAGGTTTTTCTTTTTTTATTGTATTTCATCCTAAAAATGTTAATTTCTACTGTTAAGCTGCAAAAAAGCTTTTACGCTAAATGCATACAAAGTAGAGCGGATAACTATGAGCGCTACAGATGAGTCACTGCAAACTATCTTGGATGATATTTTAAGGGAATATGTAAGTAACGGCATGAAATTAATGGATCCCGCTTTGAATGAAGAAATTCGTGTGTTGGTAAAATCAAAATTAGCGAATGTTCTTCTTGAAAGGCTGAAATCAAGGGTTCTGGATAAATTAGACGTGAGCAAGGAAATCGAAAAAGAGTTTGAAGATGCTGTTCTCAGAACTTGGAGAAAACCGCTTGATTTGTTGGATTTACTTTTGAATATTTGCTTTGAAGTTGCTAACGATTTCACTTCAGAATATGGAAGAGGAGCCTCTTCAAAACACGGTTGCGTTCAGGCTGCTTTGGCGAGGCAGCAGGCGAATGCTTGTTTGGTTTTTAATGAAATACTGCATCTTCTTAAAAGTGGATTTCCCAGCGGGGCCCATTCGCATTGGAGAACCTTGCATGAACTGGCTTGTATGTCTTACTTTATTTCTAAGCATGGAGAAGAGATGGCGAAGAGATTTTTGGATTATGAAGCAGTTGAGGTTTATTTTCAAGCTGAGGCGATTTATGAGCACCAGCAGAAGATGGAGTGTACCTCTCTGTCAGAAAGCGATTTTAAAGCGTTGAAGAGGGAATTTAAGGAGATGGAGAAAACCTATGGTTCTGACTTTGTTAAAAAGGTTAATTATCCGTATGGTTGGGTGCCTCGCACGGTTCTTAAAACGCGTTCTTTTAAAGAAATGGAGAAGTCAGTGGAACTTGATACGTTTAGACCTTATTACGATTTGGCTGGTTACAACGTGCATGGGGGACAAAACGGGCTTATATTCAAACTGGGAATCATGAAAAATAAGAATAAGCGTGTGGTTATTCCTGTTGGGCCAAGCAATTATGGATTGGCGGATCCGGGTAAAAGTGCGGCTATTTCGCTGGGTCAGGTTACGGCGTGTCTTTTGCTAGCTGAATCTGGTGTCAAGAGGTTGGTAATTGTTGAAGCCTTGCGCAATTTAGTTGATGAAATCTGCGATGCTTTCTGTGAAATCCAAGCAGAGTTTAGCAAAGATTAAAAAATCTAGTGGCTTTGTCTATTGGAAGATTTTAGACGGCAACTGTTCAGGTTCTAGCTGTTTTCCAATCCCTGCTGAAAGGAATCTAATGTTATTTTATGTGGTTTATTCTCTTCGCGTATATTGACATTTTTCAAAATAGGAGTCCCAGAAACTTTGGCTAAACATCATTGCCTCGCGGAATAATCTGTTTAGCTTTACATTTTGCAGTCTCTGTTGTCTTCCTTGGTTTTGCATTGTTCACAGAGGTCAGAAGGCGGTTCTACAGAGGTCTTTTGGTAGATGTACATTGGATACTGTGTGCAGTTCTTGCACCAATGCCACTTGTCGCTGTCGCTTCCTCTAACATACTCCACCATTCTTTATCATCTCTTGACATATAGTCAGCAAAACTAGTTTTTATTGCTTGTGAATAGTGGGTGGTGTGGGTTGGGGTGTGTTTATATGGTTTGTTTATACGTTTTGTTTATACGGGTGGTTGTGTGGTTAAGGTGTTTAAGGGTTTCAGGTTTGATCCTGAGCTTTATGGTGAGTTTAGGCGGTTGGCTGTTGCGGGTGGCGTTACGGTTACGGGTGTGTTTGAGCGGTTTATGAGCGTGTGTGTTGAGGCTGATGCGGTGGTTTTTCCTGAGCGCGGGGTGGCGGGGTTAGAGGCTGAGGCGCGTGTTCTGGTTGATTGGTTGCGGAAGGGGAAGCGTTTTTACCGTGGGGGTGGCGGTGTGGACGTGAATATTGCTGGGCGGCTGGTTTGGTTGCTGTCGAGGGTGCGTGATGCGGATTTGAAAGCGCAGATGGAGAAAGTGTTGAAGGCGTCAGTTCCGTGACAGTAACTAGCGGGTCTTTTCGAGCTTGCTATTTGAGAAGCAACGTTGATAGCGTTGCTTGTACTATTAGATTGGGGTTCGAATCCCTTCCCCGGCGCTGTTTTTCATTTAGAGGCCTGTTTTAGGTTATTCTAGGTAAATTACCTTGTTTTGCTACAAACTCCGGGTTATTGGCTGCTTGAGAAATGGCGTTTCCTCGGATATATATTAAAATAATTGCTGCTACAAAAGCAATTTAGGAATAAGTGTTAAATATGCCTTGTTTCCGACCATGTACCGAGGGGGAGAGGTTCTGAATAAATGGGTTTGTGCTGTCTTAGGGATCTTTCTCATACTGCTGTTGTGTGGCACTGAAGCCATTGCCCCTTTTGAAAATTTTATAAATGCAGATTTGCCGCAGTCGCAAACCAGTACGGGTTTAAAAAGTGTTGTTGAAAGTCTGACGGCTTACACTTCTCCTCAGGATCAGGTGGATTCTGATGGAGACGGCATCTACGATAGAGTAGAGGTTGTTATAGGAACCGACTTAAACAATACCGATTCAGACTTTGATCAGCTAACTGATTCTTACGAGATAGATAACGATTTAGATCCTTTGAGTCCTGATTCGAACAATGACGGATTAGCTGACTACTACGAAGTAACCGACGTGCTTTCTCTTGATGTTGATGGAGACAACGTCCCTAATGCTTGGGACTTCGACAACGATGGAGATGGCGTAGACGATGGTCTAGACTTGTCTCCTTTTGCCAAATCCACTATAAACAAAAGCTTCCATTTTGACATCGCAACAAATGGTTTACCCACGTACATTACCTTTCAATTGAGGCCACAGAATCCGGAATACCTGAAGCTTGTGAACCAGTTTTGGAACTGGCCGACTGACAAAGAAGGGATAATGAAAGATCTGGACAACTCCATGGAGGACGTGCAGGTTGTTCCAATGCTCAATCTAAGCGCAAATATTATCCCTGAAGAATCCGAGGTAATAAATTATGGGATAACTACGGAATCAAACCAAGCATACGTTCCATTATACTCGGTTGCTGAATTTGGAAATGTTGTGGCTTTCAGCGGCAAAATGTTCTATCCACTCGGTCCTTCGCTAAACCTCTCCATGAACGCGGAGCTAATCTGGCAAGTTATAGGCAAATCCGACGTGAACACTACGGCTTTACTAGCTCAAAATGGAAAATATATTTCCGTATTTGGCAGTGGAACAGTTGTTGCTAATAGTAGCGAAATCAGTATCGGAGAAACGTTACAGTGGGTGGATTTAGGCGCCAATACGGCGGCTTTTAGAGCCTTCAACGGACTGTACTTGTCGGTCGCAGATAACGGCGCGATAGTTGCTAACGCTAGCGAAATCGGCGACCGCGAGATGTTCGAGTTAAGTGATAATGCAGGCGGCAGAACAGCTCTCAAGGCATACAATAAAAAGTACTTGACTGTCAACAGCGACGGGACTTTGGCGGCAAGTGGTACCGGAAAAAAATGGAATTATTATTACAAGCGATGGGTGTCTTATTCCGATTTTAAAATGGCTAAAACAGATGTGCTTTCAGAAAATTTGGTTCTAGCTACCTACAAAGAGCCATTTATGCTCACAGGTCTTACGGTTGAAGAAAACTACGGCTCTAGTTTCGGGTTGTTTTTCAGCCATGACAAGAACCAAACAATAGCAGCCAACATCTTACTAGCCTATAACTTTCTAAGAAATTCAACAACTCAATTATCAGAAATGCCCGCCATACTTGCCGAATACGATTCGGAAGTTTTCAGTCAAATCGATTGGTTCGGACACAAGGATGAAGCTTTAATATCGCTTGCAACTGAGGCAATGCCAAACGTTCTGAATTCACTACACGCAGGTGCAGGCTCGCAAATTCTGCCCATAATAACATCAATGGAGGATCATTTTGCTAGTCTTGACATGGCACAATTGATATCAGGCTCATACGTTATGGGCTCATATTGCAATGCGACTCTGAATTACGAACCCGTTGTGACTTCGAAGAGCTTGAAAGTGGATTTGTATAACACCACCAGCTACGAAGCCCTTGAAATAGACGAAATAATGGTCGAAGTAGAGCAGTGGGAACAAGACGAGGAAGCATCCTTCCAATTAATGAGTATGATCGCAGCTTGGAACGCTGGCGAGCAGTTCATCACAAGCGTTGGTTCAAATAAAACGGAGTTCGATTTTTTTGGCGACTATTTGAATATCTTTAAGGATGTAGCAAAATATGGCTTTAAGACTTTCAAAGCTTATTCGCAGGCGTTTCGCGGTTATGAAGCATACCGAATCGTTAGTAGTACATTAACAAAACTAACCAAACAAGGTTGGAGCATCGGCGGAAAAACTTTAAGCAGCATGTTTAAAGTTTGGAAAGCAAATTTCAAAAGAATTGGATCCGCTAAAACTGGCACATTTGCCGCTTTCAAGAGGATAGGTTATGTCTTAGACATGGTTGGAGCGCTCCTTGAGACGGGGATAGCACTCTACTCGCTATTCCAGATCCTCGACAGCGGCTTGACCCCGATGGGCTTAAACACAGCTCTATTGAAACTGCTAATGACATATTTTTATTCGATGACGCTTGCAATGATTGGCGTTATTCCTGTTGTTGGCTGGCTAATCTCTTTAGCAATCGCGCTATCTGATCTTATAGGCAACTGGTCAGAGAAACTTTTCAACGCAATCTTAGCTGCAATGACAAAAGTCACAGCTCAAGTAGATCCAAGCATCAGCCTTGCAGGCGAACCTTCGCTGTCAATAATTGATAAAGACGGAAATGGACTGGACGTTGGCGACCGTATTGAATACTATGCACGCATGATTGGTAAGGTCTCCAGTTGGGATTCCTGGTGTTTGAGCAGCAGCTACATTCATCCTTATGTTAAAATAGTAAATCCAGCCGGAACCAACTCCACAGTGGAACCTTTCTCTGAGACCTTATGGGGTTTTATGGCCAAAGATCTTGGAAAAAAGGGGAACGATATTTGGCTTTGGCTTCCGATACCGCCGAAGAGCACTTGGAACGTTACTTCAGGTCCAGGATGGCGCGCGCAGGAATATGACGTGGGCGGATGGATAGAGCCTGGAATAGCTATGCCAAATTTCCCAGTAACTGTTCAAACATATGCAGAATACGAGCTTGCATATAAGTGGAAGCACTTCGTTTTCCTCGTGTTCTATGGCTTTTGGTGCCATCATAAAGGTCGTAATGCAGGCATAATGAAGTCGCAGACGACCCCAATGGGTAGTGAAACGTTCTATTTTGATGTGCTTCCAGCTAGTCTTTCTGATTTCGTAAAGTGGAAGAGTATAAAGCGGCTCGACACAGACTTCGATGGACTAATAAATACAGCAGAGACTGCCAGTAGTCCTTTGTTATACGATACTGACGGAGATGGCTTGAATGACAAATACGAATTAGACACAGGTACTAACCCAAAACTCTTCGATACAGACCAGGATGGATTAAACGACAAGCTTGAGCTAGTTTACGGCACAAACGCAACAGACATCGATACTGACGGCGACGGGCTTTCAGATTACGCAGAAATTACCGGTTGGATAAGTGTCTTCGACTACGAAGGAAACCAAGTTGTTTTACATGTAACTTCTAACCCGCTACTGCTTGACACAGACGTCGATGGTTTGAATGACAACCTCGAATGCTCAAGCAGACTGAATCCGAAATCTAAAGATACTGACGGCGACGGAATTATCGATCAAGAACGAACGCCTCCTGACCTGCCCGCATATCTTGTCGATAGTGATGAGGACGGGTTGAACGATAACGCCGAGGAAGTAGGTTGGAACATCGCCTTCACTAACGCAACAGACACCTACACTCTTACGGTTACGAGTGAGCCTTTGCTGAAAGACACAGATTTTGATGGTCTTACAGATTACCAAGAGTACAATATGTCATCTAACCCCAGAACCCCAGACACAGACGGCGACGGACTCAATGATTATTTTGAAAATGAATTAGGCACAAACCTTACCTTATTTGATACTGACGGCGACGGACTCGATGATGGAACTGAACTAACCTTAAATGGCAGCCCAACAAGCAGCGATACTGACGGCGACGGATTGCTTGACCTTGACGAAATCAATTTAGGCACAGACTTGGGAAATAACGATACCGATTCAGACAAGCTCAATGACTTACAAGAGGTCCTATTTGGGTCTGATCCGACTTTGCCTGATACAGATGATGATTTATTGTTCGACAGTCAAGAATTCATTTTAGGCACTGACCCAACGTGTAATGACTCCGACACCGACGGTCTTCTCGACGGTTGGGAAATTATTTATGAGACTAACCCCTTGAACAATGACTCCGACAACGACCTCGTTCTGGATGGAGAAGAGATCAAGTGGGGTCTGAATCCAACGTCGAATGACACCGACGTTGACGAGCTCCTGGATGGTATCGAACTGCAACTGGGCACGGATCCCCGCAACCCTGACACCGACTTTGACGGATTACTTGACTCTGAAGATCCTGACACTTACGTTCCAAATGTGAAACAGGTTGTCCTCGCCTTCGACTACAACTCGGATCCCACCGAATTCATAACGAACCTTTCATTGTACACCAATGTCACCGTTGTTTCACCTGAAGAGTTGCTCGAAAACTATTCAGGTGCCCCATACATTGTCCTGGTGGGCAGACCCAACACCGAGAACGGAACAGTTGGCAACATAATTTACAATCTCTTGCAGGATTCCGGAGAAGTCCTCGCAAACATGACAGAATCAGACGCTTATAGGTTTGCCATCCGTTATGGAGTATGGAACAACACACAGACTGTACTGACTCTTTCACAGCCCTATTTTGCAGATCACTTCAGAGTACTTGAAATTCTAAAAAGCAAAAACGTAACAATCCTGCCTGACTCTCTGACTGTTGACTACCAAATTCTTGCTGCCCCCGGATGCGACGTGGGCAATTACTCGATTTACTTCATCACAGACGAAATGGACATGGTTAAGACAACAGACTCTGTAATAGCAGTTGGCCTCGATGAGTCAGTAAAGCCTAGTGTTCAGATTAACAGATACAACGACACAACTACATCACATGTTCTGACCTATTGTTCTGGATTATCATGCTCCGAAAAAGCTGTTGGAAGGTATCTGGAAATAAAAGTAAGTGAAAACGTTCAGAACGCAACCAACGACAATCTCACAGCCGCTCTGATTCAAATCTACTATACAAAGGATGACTTGGATACAAACGGTGACGGAGACATAGATGATCCGGAAGATTTAGACGAGACTACTTTGGTGCTGTACTACTTCAGTGAGCATTTAGGTAAATGGACAAAAATTGGCACGAACTTGGATTGGGTTATGGATATCGGAGTCAACTCTACAAATGTTGAGGTTTACGGCACGCAGTATGAAGGCTACATATGGGCTTATGTTACGCAATTGCCTCCCTTCTATGCGATTGCGGGGAAGGAAATCGGGCAGGGCTGCTAAAAAATGAAAAAGATTAAACGCATATGCATTCTATCGATTACTCTTCTACTTCTGCTTTTGGTGTCAGCAATGTCTGCACAAAGTGAAACCGCGCCTCCAACAGGGTTAAACTCACTTTTTTACACGCCAAATGGGACTATTTTGCTCAGTTACAGCAATAACACATATTTTGTTGTTAAAGACTCCCTCGGCGTTATCTCTTGGAACGGCACACTAGACAAAGGAACCATTATGCAATTACCTCTCGAAGCTGGGATCTACTCAGTTAGCGCCTCTAAACCTTACACGCTACTTGTTGGTGCTCCCCAAACAGAAAGTGTAGTCGGCTATTTTGCAATTGACGCAAATGGCAAAGGAACGAGCAAAGATTTATACTCGTACATACCGCCTCCTGATCCTTTGTATGCTGGCAACAGGTTCATTATTTTTTCTTACGAAGAAGATACTAATGTTACCGTAACAGATGTAAATACTGACGCCGTTCTGTGGCAAGGAATTCTCAACGAGAGCCAGCACTTCAGTCAAGACCTAAACAATTCTACATGGCAGAACAAAACTGTTCACGTAGAATGCAATAAGCCAGTTTCAGCACTGTGCTACCTTGACCAAGGCTTTATCGTGCCTTCATCTACCGGACTTTTTACCGGGAATCTGTTCTACGCTTTCGCTAGTAACATTACCAACGGCAACAACGACCTAAATGTAATTGGGTACCATGACAACACTGAGATTACCATAACCAACACGATTTCGCAGGCTCTAATCTGGAACGGAACCCTACACACCGGAGAAGTTCACAGCGAAGTTTTCGCAAAACCCACTTATCTGACTGTTGAGAGCAACCAAAGCGTTGCCGTAACAGTTGATCCATACCCAACTTGGCCAATAATGTATCAAGCAGCATTGTACGCATCAGACGTCAATGGAAACTTTATTGGAAACCAATTCTTTGCTACAGCAAGAGGAGGCGGATACCTCCGCATTTTAGCCTACGCAAATGACACTAATGTGAGCGTGACGGATCAAACAACGTCTACCTTGCTTTGGAATGGAACATTGAATAGAATGGAGTCATATACAGGACCGACGTCGCATACAGTTTATAAAATTACGAGTGACAAGTATGTTTCAGTGCTGGAAGGATATGGTGGATGGAGCTCCGCATTCGCCCCCTTATACTACACAATTGACACGCAGCCACCAACAATAGGCACACCTATCCATGTGCCGCAAAATCCTACAGCAACACAAGATGTTCAAGTAAATGTGGACGTGATTGATGACATGAGCGGGGTCCAAATGGTAATTCTCTCTCACAGTGATGACACATTATGGCAAAACATCACTATGACGTGGAGCGGAGGAAACACTTACACTGCAAACATAACCACGCTCCCTTCTCAGACACAACTGAAATACAAACTCATCGCATATGACAACCTTAACAACACAGCGACAAGCAGCCAAACAACCCTAACAGTCACCCCTCAACCTTCCCCAACACCTTCACCTACACCAAGTTCATCGCCCTCTCCTACCCCATCACCTTCTCCTACTTCATCTCCAAGTCCCTCGCCTTCTCCTTCTCCGAGTATCTCGCCGTCGGCGCCACCATCAAAACCTTTTACCATGGAGCCTTTCTCTGTGCTGTTTATTGTAGCGGGTATAGTAATAGTAGCTTTGGTTGCAATGGGTCTCAGGCTATACTTCAAGAAACGTAATCAGTGAACTGAAAAGTTCATCATTTTCGCTTCCTACTTCTTTAGGGGACGTTTGAATTTAAACCGACGACCTTCACCTGGAAAAAGCATGTAAGACAGGTACTATATTGTAACCTACTAAATCGAATGTATGCAAAATCAGCAGAAGAAGAAAATGTGGCTCTCACGAATTCCCTCATTTTTACTAGTAAATTGGGGTTCGAATCCCTTCCCCGGAGCTAATCTCTATGATTTGGCGCCTATTTTGACAGTATTTTAAAAAGCTCCTTTTATAAAGGGGTGAAAATTCAGAACTTTACCCCTGTGCAAGGGGCAAAACCCTTATAGGACCACTTCTTGTCTCTTTGCTAAAGTTTGTATTTGGTTCAATCATCTTGGGACCACGACAAGGAATGGTTCTGGTTCTGCTTCTTTGCTTGCATAACACGCTAAGGCTAAAGCGAAAAGCTGATCATCATGCCTGCCCCGTGGATGGCGAAACTTTATGTGTATGCGCTCTTGAGCAGTGTTTGGCTTCAGATACTCGTATTGCTGCTCGTTGATTTGAGCGATTAACTGTTTGTCTTCGCCTCGGATGCGGAGCTGTTTTTTCTCCATTAGCAGTTTCATATAGTTCAGCATGTTTTCCTTCTCAGCGTCGGTGAAGAATACGCCTTTAATGTTTGGAATGTCTAAGTTTTCCAACTCGTCTACTATAGCGTCGCCTATTCCTGTCTTGTCTACGTAGATGCCTTCAAGGTCAAGGGTTTGGTGAGTTCTTGCTACATAGGCGATGACTTCTGGGTAAGGCGTACCCAAAGGAAACTCTCGTTTATGCACCAAGCGGACCAAGTTGTTATCGGTTAGCTCTGCTATGGCTAAGACGCTGTGGTCTACCTGTTTGCCTAAGTCTAAACCAGCAAAGTACTTGCGACGGAGTTGTGTGGGTTTTACGTGTTCTATGTCTTCGATGTACTGGTTTGGTGAAGCTGGATTATCAAGCTCTGGGTCGATGCAGGTTGCTATGAGGTCCAGTGGGAAGAACGTTTGTGTTGATTCTATCCATAGTGCTTCGACTTCTCTTTGCCATTCTTCTCGGGTCATCATGTCGCGCCATTCTGCAAGTTGCTGCTCGCTTACGAGTGGGCTGGTGTTGCTTGGGTAGTGGTGTACGGAGTAGCGTTTTTGGTCTAGGAAGGCTTTGTGGAAGACGTGTTCGAACGCCATCGGGGTTCCGCTCATGATTAGTGCAGCGTTGGGTTTTGTAAGCATCATTAGTATTTCGCTTGTTATCATTTCGCTGGGGATGATGCTTGCTTCATCTAAGAATATGTAGTCCGGGTGGTAGCCCCTGAGCTTGTTTGGAGAGCACGGCAGCGCCACGAGTTTGCCGTTTAATGGAGATTTAAGCTTGATCGTGGTGCGTGAAGTTCCTGGTCGCTGGAGCATCTCGCGCATGAGCGGGTTTACTGTAGCGGTGGTGTAGCAGTAGTCAAACATTATCATGCTTTGGCGTTGGGTGCTGCTTATGATGAGGCTTTCGATGTCGGGTTTGGTGTAGAGAAGCCAGAGGTTCTTTCGGCTGAAAACAAGGCTTTTTCCCCAGCCTCTTCCGCAAACGGCTACTTGTCTTGGTTGCGGGTCTCGCAGAAGTTTCTGGTGGTCTGGCGCGTTGATTAGCCATTTGTCGCCGCACATCAGCACTGCGAAGAAGACGGGGTCTTCAACGAGTTTGCGTGTTACTTCCGTGTGGGCGATTAGCTGTTTGAAGGCTTTGGGACGCTGCTTTAGCCCGCTATATGCTTGGGCTGCGAATGTCCAGTCGCTTAGGACTTTTTGTACGAAAGCCGCCTCTTCCATACTCTGAAGTCACGCCTAAAACGCGTGGCGATTCTGGGTTCCACGCCTCTCACGTAGTCGCCTAGGTTTTGTTCCTCAAACTGTTCTTTATCGCCGTTCTGCGTTACCATCTTATTCAAAGTGTTCACGTGATAAGCGAGGACGCTAGCCGTGCGAAGCCGCTCAGTCAAGGTGAGGTCTGGGTCTTTCAGCATTTTTCGCAGTTCGTTTATGATTTCCCTTTCCATAAGGATCAGGTCTTCACGACTTAACAGTTTTTTTATTTGATCTTTTTTTCCCTCATTTTTGTTATTCATAATGTTCACGTGATTGTACCTTGAGTGTAAGTTGTATAGTATCAGCTTAAAGGCAGTTGACGTTATAAGAATTATTGTTATTTTCTAGTAGTTTTCTAATAACAGTTTTTTAAAATATGTTATTTTTTAAGGTGTGCAGGAAATGTTTTTGGTCGACTTTAGACGGATTGTTTATTTTTCTCTGATGAGTTTCAGGAATTCCTCTTTTGTCAAACCTGCCTCCGCGATGATTTCCATTAGTAATCCTCTTTTTATTTCTCTGTGTTTGGGAACAGGTATTATGTTTTCGTTTTTGGTGAGAATTAGATGGCTTCCTTTTTGGCGAACAACTTGAAAACCAGCTTTTATGAGAGCTTTTACAACTTTACGCCAAGAGAGCAGAGGGAGCTTCGACAATTACTTCAGCCTTTTCCCCTTTGACCCTGCGACCTAAGAGTTTTGTTTTAACTTCCAAGTAGCCTTCTATTGCTTCCTTGATGTTTTTTAATGCTTCTTCCTTTGTTTCGCCTTGTGTTGCTACCGGTAGCTCAAGACACTTGACTATGAAACCGCCTTCTTCAGCAGGCTCCAAAACAACTGTAAACTTGCGAGTAACCATGTATTTGCACAACCATGGATAAGAGTTTGATGCGGCTATAAGAACTTATCTTAGTGAACTACGATAATATATAATGTTGATGTAGAACCTTGAGAGTTTATGCAGAAAGTCGTCCCGCTGATTCACAACTTTCTCGTAAGCCCTCGCTAATTTGACTTTCGCCTTAACCCTATTCCGTGAGTCTTTCTTCTTTCGTGACAGAACTTTGTGCGCTATTAGTATTCCAGAGAGTGTTTATAGAATTTGGCTTGTTTTGTGCTGTGACTTGTAGGGGGACGCTTGCTTGTTGTCCCGAATTTAGTTTATGATTTTTGGATTGTTTTTAGGATGGCAAGAACTCCCGCATTTGCCGCTCTTTTTTCAAGATAATCGTCATCCAGTTTGCCCGCTTGCCTGACGAGTACGCTTTTCACGTCTTCAGCTTCCAGATAAGCTTGGATTGCTTCCTTGATTCTTTTCATAACTTCATCAAGTGTTTTGGCTTGCGTGTGGCAACCTGGCAGTTCAGGAACAGAAGCAACATAATAACCCTCTTCATCTTTTTCAACCACTACACCAAACTTCACTATGCTCACCAGATTATATTATGCATAAGGAACTATTACTAAAGCATTCCCAAAAAACCAGTTCTATGGCGGGCGGGGAGGTATTTGCACCCTCTGGACTTACGCTTATGCTGGGAAGACTCCTACGGGAGAATAGACAAAAGCGGGCGCATAACCATATCCAAACTAACCCTTAGCCCGATGCAGAGCAGAGCACACGACCAACAAAGCTTAACGGGTGCGGTGATGGAGGTAACGCTTGAGCCTGCATGAAAAACAAAGAAGACAGCAACAGGCAGGCATAAGGAGAAGTTTTTTTCACTGGGTGTGCTTTTTGTCTTGTTCGTGGTTTGTTCTGAGGGTTGTCATTAGTTTTTCGATGATGTTTAGGATGATGTTGAATAGGCGGCGGAGTGGGCCGAGTGCGGTGAACATTTCGCGGAGGTTGCTTATGTCTGTTCTGTTGAATGTTTTTGTGAGTATTGCGGCTGTGAGGTAGGTTGGTGTGAAGATGGCTACGCCGATGATTAGTCGTGTGAGGCTGGTGAAGGAGTTGAGTTGGGTGAGGATGGCGTAGGTTAGTGTTGCGGCTGTGGCGGAGGATAGGAGGATTTTGGTTGATGATTTCCAGTGTACGGTTAAGTTGTAGCGTTTTTTTATGAAGATAAGTGCTATGGTGATGGCTGGGATGCTTGTGGCTAAGGTTGTGATAATTAAGCCTAGGACGCCGTAGTTTGAGATGAGGATGAAGCCGAGGGGGAAGCCTATGGCTGCGGTGATTACGGTTAATATGAGGTTGAAGGTTGTTTGGCCTTGGCCGTTTATGAGGCTGCCGATGCTTAGGTTGCCCAGTGCTGTGTATAGGTAGGTGATGGCGAGTAACGCGAGGAATAGGGGTGCTTCGGCGTATGTGTTTCCGAATAGTGTGGAGATGGCGGGTTGGGCGAGGGCCATGATCATGGCTGCGACGGGTACGACGAGGAGGGAGGCGTATTTCACTGATGTTTGGAAGACGTTTTTGAGGGTTTCAGAGTCTCTTTGGTGGTCAAGTTTTGAGAATGCTGGGAAGAGCATGGTGGTTACGGGCATGGCGAAGAAGGTGATGAGGACGACGAAGTTTTGGGCCATGGCGTAGTTGCCAATGAGGGCGTCGTCTGGAACGTATATGTACAGGAGGAAGTTGTAGTACTGCGCGAGGAAGCCAGCTAGGATAACGCCGATTGAGAGTGGCAGACCGTATTTTAGCATGACTTTTACGTTTTGCCCAATCTCCAGTTTGCCTCCTTCTGGTTTGGGTAGCTTCTTGTAGATTGTGAACATGAGCAATACGCCGATTAGTCCGGTGAGGAGGGTGGCGACTGTGAAGCCGGTGATGGCTCCGTATGTGCCTAAGCCTAGGAGTACGAGTGCGATGATGAGGGCTGTTTTTAGGATGGATTGGCTTACGAGCATGATGCTGTTGAGGTGCATTTTTTCGATACCGGTAAAGGCTGCTGTTGCGGTGCTCAATAGCGCGTTTGTTAGGATGCTTAGGGAGGCTATTTGGATGAGGGGTGTTATGGTGGGGCGGTTAAGAACGGTTACAGCTAGAACGTCTGATAGAAGGAAGCCGATTAGTGAGAGCGCTATGCCTAATGCGATTTCGAAAATTAGTCCAGACATGAAGATGCTTCGTATGTTGGCGGTTTTATCTTTGGTGTTGCTCTGGGCTGTGTAGCGTGTTATAGCGAAGTTTATGCCCCAGTCGCGGAACAGCGCGATCATCGTTGGCGCGGTTAGGGCGATGGCGTATAAGCCGTAGTTTTCTGGGCCGAGGAGCAAAGCGATGATTATGGTGCCCGCTGCCGAGATGACGGTGGACGCGACTAAACCCCACATGACGTGAAAACCGCCCTTAACTGAAACCTTCGCCATGTCTGCTGCCTTACTCATTCTGTATCTTTCCCTGTTTAATGTGAGCTTGTGATTCAACTGATGTAAACGAAGTGGCGTTTATCGGTTTTGGTTAAAGCATGCGGTTTGGCGTATGCATCTTTCCCGTTTTAATAGCGCATATTATTCTCTATAGTTTTTATCTTTTCAACGAGAAGTAGTAGTCCTGTAGCGCTTAGCGCCGACTACTTCTTTTTCAGCTCTCTCTATTTTTTGTCTGGTTGTGTTTTGGGCTGGTTTGTTGGTTCTGGGTTTGGAGTGGGTTTTTTGGGTGTCGTTTTTTGTCGTGGAGAGTCTTGTGTTGTCGTGTTTTGTCAGTGTTTATGTGGGGGTTGTGGGTTGTGCCGTTGACTGAGGAGGTTACGTTCAAGGCGTGTTTGCAGAAGGGTAATAGGGTTCAGGTGCCTAAAGCCGTTCGCTGGCGGTTCAGGCTGGAATCCAATCAGGTTCTACGAGTGATGGTCTGCCCAGTGGATGTGCGGATGAGCTGGGAAACCTTTTATGGGCGAATGGACAAGAGCGGACGCATAACCATACCCAAACTGACGCTCAGCCTACTGCAGAACAGAGCACGCCAGCAGACCCTAACGGGCGCGGCTATGGAAGTAACACTTGAACCCACATAAAAAACCTAAAAGGCACTAAAGACTTATCGACGCAGCAGGAGTACGTTGCCTTCACCCTTCTGCGGTTTTCAAATGAAGCTGCAAGGTTTTTTAGAGGCGCTAAAGCATTTCGCCTCTCAATTGCGCCAAAGCCTAGTCAACAGGTAAAGGCTTGCTCTTAAGCGCGTTTACGCCTTTTTTTAACAGCGTACACGGACACGCCAAGGAAAAAAATCACGTTGAATGCCACATTGTAAGAAGAACTCAATACTTCAACCCAGTTAATAGTTGGCTTAGATGTTGTTTCATCAGCAAGGTTCAGAACAGTTCCTTCAGCTTTAAAATTTGAAAACATTGTTAGGGGGTAACTGATGTATAGAGTGTCGAATTTTACGTTACCTCGAATTTCAGCTTTCTGTTGGACAATACCTTCGAGCGGAACGTAAAGAGCAGAGTGCACATCAAGCTGGTCAAAGATGATTGTTCCAGAAGCGTTTATTGAGGGTAATCTGGCATATATGGACAGCCCGCTGGTTTTGAATGTGAAGGAAACTGGCACATCAGAGTTATAAACGACCTCGTCATCTGCAACTATTAAAGCGTTCTTGTCAAGGAGCACTTCGCCTTCGATAGGATAACTTTCGGGTTTAATCAGCAGATATGATTCTGAGGGAGAAACTATTAACGTTGCGTTTTTAATCACCAAATTGGTTTTACCGCAAATTTCAATTTCTGTAAATTGGTTGACTGAAAAAGGCGAGTTCGTCAAGTTTATTGTACCTTGCAACTTTAAAACATCCGTCTCGAGTTGTAAGTCACCTGTTACCTGCATGTAGCCAAAAGCTGAGTTGTACACTGGAAGTGCGTCTATCGGGGGGTAAGAGTAGTTTAGAGCTAAGAGGTCGTTGACTTTATCTAAAAATTCTGTTTGCAATATTGCGGATTCGGTTCCAGCAGCTAACATAGGAAATGAGTTTACATAAAGTACCTGTCCTAAGCCGATTTGGGTCACGGACAGGAGAGGTGAGGAGTAGTTTATGCCTGTCAAACTCGCGAAGAAACCGTTTCCATAAGTGTTGAAAACAATTAAGGTATTACCAGCTGAAACCCATTTTGAAAGGCTTTCAACAGGAATTGACGGGTCAGATGGTAGCATAATGTGCGTGTATTGATTGAGGTACGCATCCAGATTTTTGAAAGAAGTTTCATCTACGTAGAGAGCTGAATAATTTGTGTGACGAAGAGAAACAAATAGTGAGGGTAAAACGTCCTCTTCTAAATAGAGTTCCGATGATATTTTTATGTTTTCGATTTGTGCGGAGGCAAAGGTTTGGGACGGTGAATTGTTGCGTGTCTCGACTATGGCCTCTATTCTCGTTATTATTTGGTTATCAGGTAAGGGGTATGATTTTGTTGTGAAAGTTGTGTCGGCTAATTGTCCTTGGTAGAAAAAGAAACGTTTAGAGGCGTTTTGAATAATAATTGTAAACCAGGTGTTGTCGTTGTCTACTTTGTATCGGAAGGATAAGATGGAATTTTTAGTTTGCAGGTTCAGAGGATACGAATAACTCACCCATGTGTTTCCGCTCTGATTTGAAAGAAGGTTTATGTTGTAAACGTTTCCGTCAGAATACGCGTTACACTCGGATATATTTCCGTATTTTTGGTAGAATTCCCAATCTTTCATGAAAGTATCATCGTCAAACGTTGTTGTTGGAGCTGAAAACTGTATGAAATCCATATACGCCTGTGCGGTTGTCTCTATTGGTGCTTCATTAACGGTTTCCACAATAACTTCGATTTTGGTGATAGTCTGGTTTTCGGGAAGAGTAAATCTTTTTGTTGTGAAGTCGGTGGCAGATAAGTGTCCAGAGTAAAAGAATACGTGGTCTGTTGAATTCCTTAGCTGAAAGGTAAACCATGCTAGATTGTTTTCCACATGGTATCTGAAGGAAAGCGTTTGGTAAAATGTGGTATTTAGAGAGAGTCCTGAACTGGACCAACCTGCCCAAATGTTACCTGTTTGATTCGAAGTTACTGATGTAGCCATGATTCCGTTGGAAACCTCTAGTTCGTAATCGCTAATGTTTCCATATTGCTTAAACGCGCTCCACCCTTGTGTGAAGGAGTCATCTATCCATGTTGTATTCTCAAGGTTGGAAATTGAAGGAGCGAAATTTAAAACGCCGAGGGATGCTTCTTGTGATGGCGGGGTTAAAGATGGAACTTCGTATATAGTCACATGATCGTTTTTCATAACTGTTGGAAAATATTCAAAGAAGTAGCCTAATGTATTTGAGTTCAGAAGGTCAGCATCTCTTTGTGCAATGTAGATGTACTTAATGTTAGATGAGCCTAGAATGTAGTTTATTATGTATGGGTTAGATGTTGAGAGTAGAAGTTTAGACCAGCGTTGGGCGTCTTGTACAGCGTTCAACCCTGCATAGTTTTCGAGGTTATTGGCTGACTCGGTGGTGAAAGTCAGAACGCTTGCGTTAGTTGGAGTATTTTGTTTAATGTAGTCGAGAGCGGAAGATTCGTCTTGTGTTATTTGGTTATTTATGGAGTAATAGGACGCATTGGCGTAGAATAAAGTAGTGCTGATCATTCCAGAAAGTATGAGAAAGCCGAGAAGTGCAGATGCAATTATCTTACTTTTGGGTGATTGCTTTACTTTGTCTATAATCTTTGTAAAGCCGTATGCCGCTATTATACAAGCACCGATAAAAATCAGGGTTCCATATCTGTAAGCAGGATAATAGGGGTAGTAATTAGCTGTTTGCTCTAACAAGAAACCTGTTGGAATTAAAATAAGGAAGAAAAGCAATGCTTTATTTTGTATAATTTTCTTGAAATAAATGATGATGGAGAGGACCGCTAATAGACCCACTGCGCCAAGCCGCACAGGCAGTACAAAAAACGGTGTGAAAGTTAAACCGCCCCATGCCCAAAGATTAAAATCGTTTACGACTGTGAGCCAAATTATAAAAAGGAGCAGGTAGGCATATAATAAAACCCACCTTAAATACATCCAGCTTTTTCCCAACTTTTCCAAGAAAGAATCCTGAATATTCTTTGAAAAAAGAAGTGCACACCTATCTTTCGCTAACTCTGCAATATTTGTTATAATAGCTAACATTAAGACAACAACAAAAGTGGAAGAAACAACATTACCTGCGCCTATAACGTACCTCTGAGCTGGAGCGATAAAATCGAATAGGGCCACTACGACTAAACCTAGAACTAAGTATGGACCTATTTTCATTTCGTTTCTTTGCCTTAGAACCAGAATATATACAAAAAGAAGGATTATGAAAAAGAAAATTTCAGATGCATGGGCCAAGTATCCGAGAATTACCAGAATGGATATGATTGCGCCCTTTGTAAAATGGGGGGCCTCTTTTTTTAGAAAATAGAGAAGTGCGAATAAAACAGGTAACCCTATTTGCCATAGCGGAGCAACAATGTCGGGTAAGTAGAGGATACGCATGGAAATGTCATATGTTTTGGAAGTTGTTGTACTCAAAAGCTGAACGATACTGGTATAGGTGGGGTTTACCAATGTTAGATACAAGGCGTATAATCCTCCAAAACCTAGAAGAAGCGAAAGCACAGCAACTATCAACGGTAATCTTCTGTCCGAGTTCTTACTGAGCCAAACTTTAATTGATGAATAGAATGCCAAGAGTGGCATGAAGCTTAGGATGTACAAACCTTGTATAGCTATTGCCGGAGGAATACCAGACAAAACGAATAGAGCATTTAGGTAAATTTCAAACAAATACCCCCCAGTACCAATTACCAAATCTTCACCATAAACAGGGAAACCATTGGAGAAGTCTAATGCAGTTCCGTAATGACGTCCCATGTCCCCCGATGTTAAGGGCATGTTGTTGATCATTACTAAAACGGAGGCTACTGTTACCACAGCTAACATTGATAATATAAGCCCGATTTCGCGCCAATGTAAGTTTATTAGGTGATTTCGTGGTTTTTCCCGATTTACAAGGTAATTGGCAATAATTAGGGCTATATTAATTGCCGCTACTATGGGTAGTACTAATGCTTCTAAAGGATTCGTTGATAGTAAAATGAAAAAACCAACAAGAAAGGTTATGAAGAGACTTAACAGGTATGATAAAACAATGGTAATGCTGCTGCTATTAATAACGCGCTTTCTGTCAAAGATTTTTAGTAAGAAATAGCCTGGAAGAAAACTTGTTAATGCCAGAGCGGATAAATACCTTAACCAATTTAAAGGTGAAATTTCCGCGAAATCAAGCATTGACCCACTAAACGGTGGGATGAAGACCAAGATTATTGCAAGAATTGTGATGAGATAAATTGCTTCAGCCCTAACGCTTAGTCTTTTTGAGATAGAAAACTCGTTTTCAGGTTTTACAAAACTGAATAATAAAGAAATCAATAATGAAAACGGAATTCCAACATAAAGAATAATCCACTCGTTAAAAAGTAAAGATGCCGCTAAAAAAATAGATAAGGAAGCAATGAAGAATACGCTGAACACTAGCATTTCCTTATTTTTAGTCATTTGCAGGCCTATGTTTTTGACTCTATGATTGGGTTATCCAAGCTTTCTTGCTATAAGAACAATATACGGTGAAAAGACATCTGAATTGAGAAAAATGGTCAAGTAACCAACGAATACATTAATTGCGCTAAAAATAGAAGTGAGAAAGCGACTTCTAAAAGGTAGCATCATTGTGAGGTTTATGGGCCCAACGTAATTTAAAAGGTCAACCTGAAGGTTAAATTCTTCCAAATATTCTTTGAATTTTGGTATTTCCATTAACTCCGTATTATGCGTTTTTAATAATTCGCGTTCAGCACTCATTTTTCGTTGATACCATTTTCTATACAATGATCCATTTGCATAATTCGGCATCATAATTATTAAAAATCCGCCTTTTATGATCATTTCTAAGTGGATGCGAATTATCTCAGTTGGATCTGTAAAATGTTCAACAACACCTGCAGAAAAAACTACATTAAAATATTCAAGATATTTAGTTTGAAATCCTTTAGTGAATATGTCTTCGCAGATAATTGTTCCCTCGACGCCGTTTTTACTTAGCGCCTCTTTGGTAACTTCACATCCTTTTTTGGAATAATCAACCCCATAAACCTCAAAATCGAATTCTCGTTGAAAATATACCAACCAGTCACCAGGGGCGCATCCAATATCTAGAATCTTATTTGTCTCCTTTTGCATCATTCTTTTGAAAATCAGATCAAGTCTATACTTGAGGGGTGATTTCATAATTCTGCGTAGTTTGTTATTGACTGTTTTGATCGCGCGATTCTGGCTTTCCGACATTTTGTGTTTTTTATGCCATGAATCCCAATGTTCGTTGCTCGTCTTTACTCCATTACTATGATCTGCTCTTACTCTAGAAATTATTTGCGAAAACAATGACTTGCTACTCATTTGTAAAATTAACTCTCTTTGGGCAATTGGTTTTGTTTAGCCGCTTCCATTTTCTGACACATCATCATTATTCTTCTATTAACCTGATTCAGATCGAAGTTCTTTGAAATTTTTATACATTCTTTTTTAACTTTCTCTGGTTCCAAATTTAGTATGTCGGTTATTGCAATGGCAAAACTTTCCTCGTTTCTTTCCACTATTCGCCCAATCCACTCATTTGTAATTATCTTTTGAACATCACCGACATTCGTAGATACTACAGGAACCCCACAAGCAAAAGCCTCTCGTACGATATTGGGACTTGCTTCAGATACAGAGCATAAAACCACTACATCCGCACAGTTCAATATTTCCGGAATTTTTCGTGGATTTTGAAAACCCATAAAGACAACATCTGTTAATTCAAATTCTTCGGTCAATCTCCTTAAACGGGTTTCATCACTACCACGACCTACAATAACCAATTTTGCATTTGGCTCCATTTCCTTCACTGACTTAAAAGATTTAATAAGAAAATCAAGACCTTTTATCCTCTCAACTCGCCCCGCAAACAAAATAATCTTATCCTCTGGATCAAATCCATATTTCTTGCGAGTTGTTTTTTTATCCATGGGTTTGAATTTGCTTAAATCAATACCTACGGGTATCACAATGACGTTTTTCGTTATATTTGGATACTGGCTTACATAGTACTGTTTTGTAGATTCGTCTACAGGCATAAGTAGATCTACCTTTCTTATCAAAACTGACTCGAATCTTTTATAAAAAAATGAAAACGGCTTAAGAAATTGTGGATAATGTAATTTCACCCAAAAAAGCGGCATTGAGCCGGTTCTCAAGACTTTCGGGTTTTTGGGACATAATAATATGAATGGAAGCAAGTACATCAAGCGATAGGAAAGTATCGTTGCTGAGCTAGGTAGTTTAAGGAAGGGTATTCTGAGCATCATTCCCAAAGCGAATCTGAATCCAAAAAATGTGCCAGTGTTCAATATGGGGATAAAGTCGAAATCATTTGAGGACCCATTATTATTTTGAATTTTAACACCAAAGAAAGTTGTTGTCACGCCTTTTTTTGTAAAATATTCCAAAAAATTAAGCGTTTGTCTTGCATCCCCACCTATCGAAGGTGATGAAGGGTCTGAAGGATGTACCAATATTATCTTCAAATTTGCACCGCGTTATTAGAGTAGATTAAAAGTTACCAAACTATTAGGACTTATTAAAGCTAAGAGTAGTTATTAATGAAGTCATATGTGATTCGATTTCTACATCAGATGCGAGTCTTGTTGATTGCACTTTGGTTCTTTCCATCATAATAATCTTAATCCGTTCAATATTCCATACAACGGCTCTAAGCAACGAATTAAGATAGGCTTTCCTAAATTTATAGGACAAATAGATACAGGTACAAAACATAAGCGTTATTGATATTGGAAGTCTCTTCATTACCCTCGATAATGAGTAATTTTTGGACAACACGTAAAGTCTTTCCCTGAAACTTTGATAAGTTAGTTTAAGATGAGGAAATAATGAATTTACAGTGTGACTTCCGAAATGGAAGCAAACCGATTTCAGATTTACCGCAATCTTGTAGCCAAGAAGACGTATGCGCCACCCCAAATCATAATCTCCATAAAACAAATTCTCATCAAATCCATTACATCTAAGTAGAATCTCCTTTCGGATAATCACTGATGCTCCACTAGGATAAAACATAGTATCAATCAAAATATCATTAGTGACGTTATCATGATTTGACAGATTACACTTTGGTGAAGGCCACCCGTATGCATCAAATGAATGCCCTATGTTTTGCACGTTATTTATATGCGCAGAAACAAGTTTGCTTTGACAAGCGCCAACTTCATTATAAGCATCAAGAACCCTGACAAGTTCTTCTAACCACCTTGAATCAACAAAAGTGTCATTGTTCAAAAATACAATATATTCACAAGTCGTATGTGTTAATCCAACATTGTTACCTCTACAAAACCCAGTGTTCTCTTTGTTCACAATAACCTTTACACTAATTGGATAGTCGCGTATTGTTTTCAACGTATTTGCTAAAACATCAAGACTGTTATCTGTGGATGCGTTATCCACAAAAATTATTTCAAAATCGTTAAACGTCTGTTCAGCTAATGAGGTAAACAGCTTCTTAATGAAGTGAGCACCGTTATAGTTCAATATTATCACAGCAACTTTTTTCACTGTACAGTTGCTCCTGCAACGTTTCCAATGTGCACGCCCACATATTGCACAACTTCATTATGAACTACGTCGACTGGCCTCTTTGTATTAATGACCTGCAATCCATTGATTTCAGCGACTCTTCGGTAAAGTCTTCTTTTAATCGTTAATTGCTGTATGTCGTGCTCATCATCCTTTCTGTTAATTGCAGTGCCTGGCTCAGCGTCAAAGATTAGACTAAATGTGCACGAAGGGAGAATGCATCGATAGAGTTTGCCGATATACCGTCGGATTAGACTTTCATTTCTCACATCATATGCAACATCAACTAACGTGTCAACAGGGCTTCTATCCAAAAATACAATGTATCCAAGAAGATATGGCAAATAGACCTTATTTATCCAAAACAGAAATGCGTCGATTAATTGAAAATGAGGCCATAACGTACGAACCGCTTTGTTCATGTAAAAGCCAGTTTCCCACATTTTCGTTCCACTAGGGTGTTTAATAACTTTAGTTAAACCCATAAAACGGCACAACCCCAAAATTACGTATGAGAAGAATTTTGGATGCCTGAACCACACATATTTGAATTTACCTTCCGAGGAAATGATTCTCTTAGTCAAAAGGGCTATGTGGGTACTTTTTCCTGACCCATCAATTCCAGAGAAACAGAAAATTTTTTTCCTCATAGTATTACTCTAACACGCTCTTCACAATGAACCAAAGATTGAGTTTATGCAATCAGCTTCAGCTGACATATCCCCAAAAATTTTGGCTTGTTCTTTAGCTTTATTTCCCAACGTTTCTAACAGTGTAGGAACATTCATAATGGACTGAATTGCTTCTGCTAATTCGTGTACGTTGCCTGATTCGACGGTTAGACCACCATCGCTAATTATTTCAGAAATTCCACTAATCTTTGTTCCAATTACTGGTTTGCCCATAGCCATGGCTTCTTCAAGAGATAACAATGGTTCACTAAATACAATTTTAAACGGAAATAGAACTAAATCGGAAACTCTGAGGAATTTCGCCAATTCCTGAGTGCTCAAGATTCCAGGCACAAATCGCACAACATCATTCAAATTCAGTTTCGCGCTAAGCCTTTCCAGATACAAGTCATCAGCAGTCGTTACCTTATCATTGCGCCGTATGAGCATTAAAAGCCTCAGTTGGACGTGTTTTGATTTAAGGCGGTTAACTGCTTTAAGTATAATATCTGTCCCTCTGAGGGTGTTTGCTGGACCAAAATATGTTACCACAAAATCATCTTCCTTGAACCCGAGTTCTTCTCTAGTGCTACTGTGGTCCAATGACGCATAACTATCAAGTAAAGCCTTATCGTAAATTCTAGGTGGTATTACCCTGATTTTCTCTTCAATAACACCGTTAACGGTCAATGACTGCTTAATTGCGTTATTCGGAACTGTGATAATTCCTATTACATTTTGATTAAGTAACCGTATTGTTGGCTTAGTTAGTGCGGTATTCAGATAGTAGTATAATCCATATGAAAGGTGAAAATATTCTCTCAGTGACAAATGTAATTCTTTGAAGGCGTAAATGTTTGAGTTTATGTGAACAATATTTTTGCATTTTTCATCTTTGAATTTTTCAATATAAGATCCAATATGTGGGTAGCCGATCCAGTAGATGGCATCAAATGAAAATCGTCTGAGTATCTCTTTGATCTTGCTTGGGTTCATTCTCTTAAAAAAGAAACCCGCTGTTGGAACAATGAACGTTTTTATGTTTTTGATTTTTTTCGTTTCCGTCCTATTTTTATTGCTTCCGTCAGTAGCTATTGACACATCATGCCCATTGATGATTAAAATTTTGGCCACTTCGTATGTATATCGCCAAGGTTGAGCTATTAACGAGCTTTCGGTAAATCCGGGACAAACTATTAAGATTTTCATAAGTCTTCAGACGGGCAACTAGTGGCATGTGGTGATTGGCATTTTACAATTTTTTCATAGAACCATGGTATTCGAAGGGACTCGCTCTCGATAAAACCTTGACCTCTAGGGCGGGTGGCAAAATAGGTTTCAAATAATCTCTGTAATCCAAGTGCTCCATACTTCTTGAGTGCTACCCTGAACGAAGAGAGGATTGTCTGGAGTCGGCTATCTTGATATGGGATTTCACGAAAATTAACCTTTGGTGAAAGATAGCGGACAGGTTTTTGAAGAATCGATATTTTATCTAAGATGAGGTCTATGACGTCAGAAGTAATAACCTTTTTTCCGTAGAAAGTTTTGGAATATTGGTTGACTGTTAGAAATAAAAACAGTAGATCTTGGCTCCAACCGCCATCATCTGCAATACTTGTTATTTTGTGCCAATTAATTTCTGGAAAACTGCGCGTTATTCCAATCAATTGAAAAATATCAGAAAGGGCGACCTTTCGTCCACCGAACAGAGTGTGAACCGCCAAAACTAAAATGCAGTACTCCCCGTTAGGTACAGGTACCGATATTTGGTCGTCCAAGGAGATTCTGACAGAGTTGCTGAGTACTTCTTCTGTAGATATAAGTTCCAAGTAAAACGGTTGCCAAGCCAAAATAGAATATACATCAATTGTGATTATTCGCTTCCCCTCCCATTTTGCCATTGTAGCTTTACAGCATTCTTCAACCACTTTTGTGTAACCTTCAGTTTCGAGAAAATTTAGGGTCAGTTTAAAGTCTTCTTCAGGTACTAACACATCAATATCTCCTTGTTCTCGGTAGAAAAAAGAAAACTTTGGAATTGAGTACCTTCTAAAACACTTGTTAAACAGGTCAGTGTGGTCTAACAGTTCTTGGTTAAAATCAGCTATTAGATGCCTCCTTTTGAAGATTATCTGATCTATGAGAACCACTATTTGTCTAATGCTTCGATTTTCCGAGTACTGCGTTGATAAGTTTTTTTGAAAAGTCAAGAGTACACCATTTTGGGACAAAATATTCAATAGCTTATCCTGTTTTATGTTCGCAAAGTCTTTGATGTCAAATTCTATTTTCTCAAACGGATAGGCATATTTGGCCGCAAGTTGAATTTCTTTAGATAGATTTTTTGGAGAGTTGCTAGGCAATGCTAGTGTATACCTCAGATATTTTCTGAAAAACTACTGTTTGATCGAATTCTTGAACACTGCTCGCCGCTCTAGCTGCAAACAAGTCTCTGAGACTTGGGTTTGTATAAAAATTTAAAATAGCTTCCTTTATAGTATTAGTATTTCTAGGATCTATTAAAAGTCCTGTCTCGTCGTTTTTGATGATTTTCCTAATATTTGGAATGTCACTGGCAATAATTGCTATTCTGGCAGACATGGCTTCTAATAATGCCATCGGCAAGCCTTCTGTGAATGATGGTAAAACAAAAACGTCTATTGCGTGCAGAATTCTCGAAATATCTCGCCGATATCCTGTTAAGATGGTAACCTGAACAATTCCAAGTTTTTCAACTAACGCTTTAAGTTCTTCTTCTTCACTACCCCCGCCTATTATTAATAAACAGATATTTGGGCAGTTTTTTGTATGAACGAGCTCTGCAACCGCTGTTGCCAGTGATGAAATGTTCTTTTCAGGTGAAAGGCGGCCTGCATATCCCACAACAAACGACTTGGAATCTATGCCTAATACATTACGGGCTTCTGTTTTAGAAAATGATTTTGGTTCAAATTTCCTAACGTCTATTCCCCCACCGAGCGTAACTAATTTACTTCTGGATAAACCATATTCGATTAAAGATTGGCCAGTGAATTCTCCAACGGCGATAACCCTATTGGCAAAGTATTTTAACACGATTTTTTGGATTAGCTCTTCCACGCTTACAACTATGGCTTTTGTTATACTTTTTTCACCCATTTTGGGAAATAGGTTTCTAATTTGCTCGATTCTATCGCCATGGGAGTGAACTACAACAGGAATTCGGCAAAGCTTACCAACGATACCCGCAGACAACCCCGCATAGATAGTATCTTGAGCATGAATGACTGAAAGCCTATTTTTTTTGTTAACCCCCATTATCCCCAGACAAGCAGCCAAACTAAAAAAAAGAAGAGAGGCTTGGTAGAGTAAAAAAGGAGCTGAATAAGACACCTCACTGTTTCCTTCTTGAAAGGCCACGTTTTCAGAAGGTTCAGCCTCGACCACTTCAATAACTTTAGGTAATCTTCTGTGCAATAGAGTAACTTTCACATGTTGGTGTAGCAACCAATCAATGTAGGAAGAAGTGAAGGAGGTTATTCCGCCTGTACCCCTTATCACATCACCGCTTGCAACAAGACATGCATGCTTAGTAGTCATGGTATAAAGCATCTTGTTCAATACAGGTTTTTTTCTGTTTTTAATTTGTTTTGATGATAAAACTGTTAAACACCAACAAGATTCTGAAACAATTTAGCTGAAAGCTATTTTAGAAGAGCGCATCATAAGCTCGTGTCAACTGTGATTCCATATTATCCCAATTGTACTTCAATTTAAAGTATCGTCTTCCATTTAAACCAAGACTTTTTCGGGTTTCCTCATTTTCTTTCAAAAGGAAAACCGCATCCATAAGCTCTTTTTGATTATAATAATCTACTAAAAGGCCACACTTGGTCTCGAGGACTATATCTTTTGCGATGTTTGTGATTATGGGTTTGCCGATCATCATTGCTTCAAATAGTTTGTTAGGGTAAGTAATCTGATAGTTTTTCACCATTGGACTATAAAGCGCCACTATTACATCTCCACTAGCCATCGCCCTCAACGCTTTTTCATACGGAAGAACTCCTAAATACCTTACTCGCTGTTTCTTTGAAATTAGGCTATGCAAGTTTTCTTCCAGTGAAGGTCCCATTATTATTAATTCTACGTTTTCTATTTCGTCCACTACCTTTAGTAATTGAATAAGACCTCTATCCAATTTGATTGGGCCTGCATAGGCTAAAATCAAAATCTCCTTTTCTTTGCTATCCCGCTTCTCTTCATGGGGGATCTCAATTTCATTTGCACAATTCAGCAAAATTATACCATTTAATGGTTTAAACCAATTTAGACTATCCATCATGTCTTTTGCAACCGTAATGAAAAGGTCTGCTTTGTAAGCCAAGAACTCCTCTATGAAGCAGACAATCCCACTTAAGAAACTTAGATAAAATGGGAGATATACCATAGAATAACGGTCATAAAGGTCGAAAACTATGCGTGCTGAGGGTCGAACCAACCGGTAGGCAAAAGGAGGTATCGCAGAATCAAATCCGCAGCTATGCACTATCTGGGGACGTAAAATAAGAAGATTTATAGTAGCCCAAAGCCAGAAGACAGGTAGCATTAAGGCTACACGAAACTTGCCGTATGCTGAGTGAAGAGGCAGTCTTTTAAAAACAACACAATTTTTAATCTCAAACACTGTGGATGTGCATTCACGATCCCAACCAATAACAAAAACTTGATACCCATGTTTAACAAGTGATGTTGTTTCTTTGGTTAATCGGCTATCTGAAATTCCAGAATTCGTTTGTACAAAAGCTACCTTTGTGACCATTTCATCAACTGTCTATCATTGAATTGGGTAACTGTATTGAAAATGAATTCTTTGCAAAGTAAACTTTTGAGGAAATTTTAGTCGAGAAAAGACATTACCTCTGTACGAAAAATGTGCAATAGTGAGGTAAAGGGAAAAACAAAATGCCTTTTGAATGAGTCCTTATCGGTGACGACTCTGTATTCCTGAACTCTTTGACGGTTATACCATATTTTTCGGAAGTTCCTTACAACATAGACGAAACTTTTCAAGATAGCGAGGGAATAAGAGTTTTTCCCTTTTATAGCTAAAAGAACACAAGCAACTAGACGAATAAAGATCACTAGTGATCCGTATTTAACCAAATTTAGCAGCTCATAATTTTTTATCAGAGTCTCTAAGGAGTTTTTCTCAATAAGATAGCGATATTTTGCTGAATGTGCTCTTTTGAAACTGATTTTGTGATAGACCACAGACGAAGGCACAGAAAATACTTGGTATCCTATTAAGCGTATTCTCCAACATAAGTCCACTTCATCGAAATACAAGAAGTAGTCATTTGCAAATCCATTAACCTTTCTAAAAACTTCGGCTCTAACGAGAAGCGAAACGCCGCAACAGTGAAAAAAAGACTTTAACCTGTTAAGTCGATATCCTGTCCTGTCTTTTCCAAAACCTAAATCGAGACTGTAACCTGTTTCTCGATTGTACACGCCACCAAGGCTTTGAATAATTTTGCCATTCCAAAATAGGACTGTACTTCCACAAGCGCCAATTCTTTTGTCGGCAGTTGCCACTTTAAGAAGCTCTTTTAGCCAATTGCGATCTACTCTAGTGTCAGGATTCAAAAAGACGAAAAAATCGCCTTGTGCATATTTAGCCCCAACATTGCAGCCTCCACCATACCCAATGTTATCCCGATTTTGCACTACTTTAACCCAAGGGAACTCCCTCTTAACAAAACCTGCACTGCCATCAGTTGAACAATTATCAACAAACAAGGTCTCAAAATTACGATAACTTGATGCTTTAAGAGATGTTAAACATTCTCTTAAATCGTTTTTACTATCGTGCCCAACAATTATCACTGAGACCAAAGCTTGTTTAATCATGTAAATACTGCGCCATAACTTCATAAAGCAAAACTGGTTACCGGCTCAAATTATCTGTAAAAAACTGATGCAGTTACGCTAATTTTAACCGGCAGGCTGGATGAAATCCCATTGCAGCGCGCAGGAATTTTCAAAACTGACCAAGTAGTTCTTCAAACTTCCTTTGCGAGTTCACGGTAAAAAATTTGGGAGTTTCCAGTAGTTCTTTTCCATTTTCCTTTTGTAATTCCATAAAGCATTCCAAAAAGATAACTAAAATGTTCAACTACAAAAAGCGAGGGAATTAGCAACAAATAACGGGGGCAATTTGTTTTAACAAAGCTTCGAAAGGCTGTCACAAAGATTGCAGCTAAGTAAACAATGACAACGGCTGCAGCGAGTAAGGGAAAAAAAACGGCTATGAATGGAAACATGAGCGCCATTATGAAGGGTATTATTGCGCCCTTGCTGGCATATTTTTTATCTGTTAATATTGACCTCATTCGGCCCATTCCATACAAAAAGAATTGCTTAGCAAACCCTTTGATTGTGTCTCTTCGATAATGCCAGACAAAAATATCGGGAACAAAAAGAAGTTTACTTCCAGTTTCGCACACTTTATAACTGAGATTTGTGTCTTCACATAATTCGAATTCCTCATCAAAACCATCAATATCCTGCAAAGCATCGCGCCAAAAGGCACTGTTTATGCAAGCTAAAGCTCTTACAACTTGTGGTTTTTTCGGGTTATACAAACTCGCCGAACCTAAGCTACCAAGGAAACTTGAGAAAACAAAATCTATCGCCTTACCCAAACAAGACCCTTTTTTAGGTGAAATATTAATTCCACCAACCCCTCCTAATGCCTTGTCCTGTATCAACTCGTTAATGAGAGCAGAGAGCCACGTTTCCGATGCCACACAGTCCGAGTCAATGAAAGCTATTATTTCCCCGTTAGCTCTCTTAATTCCAAGATTTCGCGCCTGTGCGCGATTTCCACCTTTAATCACAATGACTTCAAATTTGCCAGAGTAATCTTGCGTCTTAAGGCTTGCTAAGCAACGGCTAATGTTAGGATCCTGCTCATCTTTGACAGGTATTATTACACTTACTTTAGGCAGTTCGGTCTTATCTCTCAAATTTATATACGATTCGTTGAAAATGCAGTTTTCCCGACAACTCTCAGAGGCAGGTAGTGTAATCTTGGTGCTATTCTCATGCAAACCTTATCTTTTCTCACTCATTTTTTTAGAAATTCTTGAAATAGCGTACAGCGTTATGGCTGTTGACAACATGAAGACGCCAATTACCACGAAAGACAGGGAAGCCAAAGCAAGATTAGTCACTATTCGATGTTCTATTGCATAAACTTGCAGCATCCAAACGCCGAACGATACTCCAGCAAACAAAAACAACAGGGAAGGAACACCCAGAACCATTAACGGCTTTTCCTCAACAATAAGCCGAATGATGGACATGACAACGCCTACGCCATGAGTCACAGGGTGCTCCGTGGAAGTGGGCACTTCACAATTTTGATATTTGCATGTGCTTGGCACTTCACAGATCTTCAAATCATGTTTGCTGGCTTCTAATAGAATTTCCACGCTAGCACCCATGCCGGCTTCAACGAGGCTGAGGCGCTCTATCGCCTGACGATTGTACGCTCTGAATCCGCTCTGAGCGTCGCTAACACCGTTCTTCGCGGAACCGTTAACCATCTTTGTAATCAGCTTAGCACCAAGCCGCCTGTACACCGGCATCTCCGCCGTTCCACATCCATCAATAAACCTGCTACCGATCACCACATCTGCTACACCTTCAGTGATAGGGACTAGAACACTGGGAATCTCCCGAGGATCATGCTGACCATCAGCATCCAGAGTAACCAAAACATCCGCATTCAACTCACGAGCCCGCTCAAACAAGCTCTTAATAGCAGCTCCATAACCCAAATTCCGCTCATGCTTGACCACATCTGCACCTAAACGCTTAGCAATCTCACATGTTAAATCGGATGAACCATCATCACAGACCACCACCGCATCAGCGTGCTTCTGAGCCTCCAACACAACCCGAGCAATACTGTTCTCCTCATTAAACGCAGGTATACCTACCACAACAAACGACTCAGCAGACTTTCCTAACTGGCTAACTTCTATCTCAACCAACAACAACTATCTCCATCAATTTTTCGACCACCGAAGCCGTCAAACAGGAACAGAACCCGTGAACTCATAAACTGAAATCCTGCCGAAATCCCTCAAAGAAACAAACTGGCTCGGAACCGACACGTTATACCAACCAATATCCCTATTCCACCAGACAAAATACACAGAACCAAAACCGCGATTCACAGCATCGCCCAAAGCCAAGCCCGCATCATTCCAAAACTGAAGTGTAACGTGCGAATTGTCACTATACAATCTGTCCCAATAAAGGAAAATACGATTAACAAGCACACAAGAATTGTCGTCCGAATTCTCTTCCAACCACATTATAGCCTGAGACACCATTTCTACATCTTGATATGGAACTGCAGGTGCCGAGCAGAAGTGCGCAGACACACTCGGCAGAGTGAATACACCAACTTGAACAGTATTCATCAACAGAGGCGTAGCTAAATAAACAGAACCAAGAAGAACCGTTGCGCCTAACCCTCCGAAAACAATCTTCTTGGAAATCCCAGCAATCTTAGCTTTCGAGCCGTTAAAGCCGCTGAGTAACTTATGCAGCCCATTAACCGCAAAAAACGTAAAAGGATAAACAAGCATGAACATCCACCGGCTCCAAAAATCCAACGCAAAAAACGGCCAGACTAAACAGCCGAAAGAACCAACCAGCAGCAACCCCGTCCAAATGTTTAAAACTCCATTCCTGAAGAAACCCTTCCATACCAAAAGCAGATAAGACAGGTACAAAAAGGCGAAAAGCAAAACAACATCAATTAACAAATCAGTGTAACCAGCATACTGAAAAACCTGGTCGTTGGTAACCAAGTAGTTGGCGAAAAACGTAAAACGCCCCACAGACGCCTCCCCCGTGCTTAGAGAAGTCGTTGTCACGTTGTAGTTTACGGGGAAAAACCGCAAAAACAACCCAGTCAAGAAAACCGACAGCGCTGGAACAAACGCCAGAACCGTCAACTTCTCTGCTCTGCCAAACCGCTTTCGTGCAAAACGCCAGCTACACACTCCCAAAACAATCGTCACTAACGCCACGCCCGCGTACTCATGCGCAAAAACAGTAAGCAGCGAAAGCAAAGCGAACACTGCGAAGTCTCGTTTTGAACCGAGCTTGCCAACGAAAGGCAAAGCAAACAGCAGCAGACCCATGCCCAGCGTGTTCCGCAGCAGGTCCCACGAAATCCTGAGCGCCGCCAGTTGAAACGCGAAAAGCCCAGCAGCCGCCAAACATAGTTTTACATCCCAGCCTAACATTTTTTTTCCAACCCAGTAAACGCCAGCCACGTTTAAACCGTAAAGCGCAGGCGCCACCACCTTCAACAGCAGAAACGGGTCAATCTGGAAAACGCTGTACAGCGGCACAGTGAACGCGTGCAACAGCCATGTTGACGTGAAAAAGGAACTCCAGTTAGCCCACACCACGCCACTCTTCATCACTGCAGCGTAATAAACCGTGTCGAAACCGATTGGAACAGCACCCGCCAACAGCTCAGGCACCAAACGAACAAGGAATCCCGCCATGAATACTAAGCCTAAAGCCTTAGCGCCTGAAAAAGCACCAAACCAAGCAAACAAGCGGTTTAAGCTTAAGAACGGATGGAAGTTCAGGGTTTTCACCGTGCAGTACCTCTTCGGTCAAGCAGCAAGCCCTGCAAGCCCTCTTCCAACGCCACTTTGGGCGCGTAGGCAAAGGCTTTCCGCGCTTTCGAGGGGTCGGCAACGCTGTGCGGTATATCGCCTTCTCTTGAAGGTTCATGTATGAGGCCGCAGTCTCTGCCTGAAAGGCTCAAAACCGTCTTAGCTAAATCACTAATCGAAACCGCTTTGCCGTAACCAACGTTAAAGATTTCTCCGGCACAGTCATCTTTCATCAGCGTCAGAACCGCGTTAGCTACGTCCGTAACGTGAACGAAGTCTCGGGTTTGCGAACCATCACCGTAAATCACAAGAGGCTGACCTTTTTCGGCGCGTTCCATAAACTTTGTTATGACGCCGCTGTATTCGCCCGAGGTTTGCCGTGGACCGTACACGTTGAACAAGCGCAGAACAACCACATCTAAACCTGACCGCCCAAAGAGCGCTTGGCAACAGCCTTCGCCCTCAAGCTTGGAAGCCGCATAAGGCGAAATAGGACAAGTCGGGTGAGCCTCGTCAACAGGCAGGTACCGGGGCGCTCCATAAACGGAACACGAAGAAACGAAAATGAACTTCTTCACGCCGCTCCGAACGCATGCCTCAAGCAGACCACGCGTGCCCTCAACGTTGACTTCGTAAGTGAGACGAGGGTTCTCCACCGAAAACGGCACGCTAACAATCGCGGCTAAATGGACAACCGCGTCCACATCATGAACCAGCTTACCGATTGTTTCGCGGTCTTGAACATCCGCCTTGACAAAATCAACTGACCCACGATTGACATGCGCGCTGATATTAGCAAAGTTGCCAGTGGAAAGGTTATCAACCACACCAACGCAGCAACCCTCATCCACCAGCCGGTCCACCACATGACTTCCGATGAAGCCAGCGCCGCCCGTCACAAGCACTCTACTGTTCAACTAACGTAAACCAGCCGCAAGCCGCTCTTCTGGCCTGCCAGTGACTTGACCTGAATGTTCCGTTTTCCGCCAACGCCGCTTTCTTCGTAGTGCGATCTCAAGCAACGCGTACATGGCTATGAAGCTCTGGAATCCCCAGTAAACGTAGATGAAGGGAAGCCACAACACGTTTCTCAACCTGAAAGGTTTCGCCATGCACGCGAGAGCCACCCCGACCAAGCCTAAAATGAAC
This sequence comes from Candidatus Bathyarchaeota archaeon, assembly GCA_016927015.1. Lineage (GTDB taxonomy): Archaea > Thermoproteota > Bathyarchaeia > Bathyarchaeales > Bathycorpusculaceae > SG8-32-3. The sequence continues at coordinate 74,376 of JAFGNM010000117.1, forward strand.
AGAGTGAAAACACAGGTGAACTGAGCGATCACAGTAGTAACCAAAGTGGAGGGCACTGAGAAAGCCCAGAAAGGCGCAAAATAGTTTACCACACATAATAGTATCATGAAAGTGCCAAAAAGCGTCATTTCCGCGTCAAAGCGTCTCAGACTCGGCTTCTTCATTAACCTGCCAAACCTTAACCCAACCTCAATGTTTCCTCTAAACCACCGCGACCTCTGAGCCAGCAGGCTCTTAACGTTAAAGGGGCTCTCCTCAAAAGTTCGCACTTCAGAAGCATAACGAATAACGTTGCCCTGTTCAATTAACCTCACCGAAAGTTCCGTGTCTTCACCAAGGCAATCCTCATTCCACCCGCCAACCGCATCCAAAGCCGACTTCCGGATGAACTGGCACGTCCCAGCCAAACCAACATACAAGTCAAGCGCATCTTTCCCCTGCAAATAAAGCTCATACTGAACCGCACACTCGTAAGAGATGAAACGCGTCAACATGTTCTGCTCCGAATTAATCGAGCATATCCTCCCCTGCACCCCAGCCACCAACGGCTCCTCAAAGTATCCAGCCGCCTTCAAGAGAGCATCAGGTTCTGGAACACTGTCACCATCAAAAGTGGCAACTACCTCACCATGAGCGTAATTCACTCCAAAGTTAAGAGCGCCTGCCTTAGTTGTCGAACTAGCCCTTTCCAAGACTCTGACTTCAGGATGAGACACGGAATACTGACGACAAATTTCGCCAGTTCTGTCAGTTGAAGCATCATTAACCACGATGATTTCTTTCTTACCTGAGGGATAATTCAAGCTCGTCAACGCGTTTAACAATCTGGCAACAACTTTCTCCTCGTTTTTCACGGGAATAATTATGGAAACCATCGGAAGCTCATGTCCCGCATTTTCAACAGGCTTTGTCTCTTTCTTGCGGGTTCGCCAAAGCTTCCAGAAGCCCGTGACGACGACGGGAATGTTATAAAGTGTAAAAGCAAAAAACGTCAAAAGTATCGCAGTGAAAATCATAAAGACTATGTTTATTTTTCAAACCGCCTTAACAGTGACAAAGCGCATAGAATAAAGTAACTGAATTGGCTTAAATAGTAAATCCGTTGAAGATGCGTTACAGACCGTCTCTAAACATCAATGGTTTGTCGCTCCGCATCATCCGCTGAACAGCTTAGGTTCATTAAGAGAAAAAGCCGCCAAGTATCTCGCAAAAACTTCATCAGACGCCCATTTTCCTGCAGACTCGTTGCCCCATTTTTGGGCGATCAAGCCAAGCCTGCGGGCAATTGGGAACCCTACTTCTTTGACGGCGCGCTGAAACCTGCTTTCCATGATGCTTTCCAGTTTTCTAATAACGGTAAGGATGTTCTTTGCCAAGGTGAAGCTGCGAACAGTGCCGGCGACTTTTATCGTTAAATCAACAAGTACTCGGTCAATTCTAGGCAGAGCTTTGAACCACACGCCGGAGCGCATGGCCTTCAACTTCAGTTTCATTAGTTGCGCTTTTTCCAGAAAGCCGGAATCTGCATCATGAAGCATGTTAGGCATATCGGGTTTATTCCTTCTCATTTCTTAAATCGGAATTCTTATTCTATATCCGAATACGAACACATACTTTAATCTCAACATCATAAAAGACTTGCTGATTTTCAATAAGTAGTCTTGTTACAGAATTGCCTCTAAAATGTCCAAAATAAACCCTGCGAAAAACTCATAAAAATCGTAAATTCAAGTTTAAAGCAAGAATCATACGTACCCCCCTTGCCAAATTAACCCAAAACAGTATAAAATTTAATAGCAAAACTGAAGTCACTTAGAAAGTGCATACACACAAAACAGTAACTGGAATAACACAAAAAACTCTGGAAAACGCGGCTGAAGAACGAAAAGTTTCAACAGATGACTTGTTAGAGGCTCACCGTTACCAGATAATGCTCAGATTGAGTCAGTCTATAAGAACTTCACGTAAGAATTTGATAAGGGTCGCAAATAACTGGGTTCTTGTAGTAAACAATTAGAACAGCGTAGATTTTAAGAGATCTTCAATAGGATACGTTCTGGAACGCCTTGATTTTCAACAACTAAGAGTTTCATGCCCTCAGTTTCGCCGAGTTGATCAAGTGGTTTCAGTGCTTCACGGGCTTTTTGCAACGTTAGCAGAAGCTCTTGATGACTGCGCACTACAGATTCTATGGCTGTCAGTTCATCTAACGGGGTGGCTTCTAACACAATTTTGATGCTGCCTACGCTGATTTCGCCCAGGCTTTCGCTATCGGCTTTTTTGCCTGCTAGTTTCATGACTACTTGGCGGATTCTCTTCGACTTTTCTGCTAACGAACGGATTTCGTCTAGTCGACGTAGGTATTCGCCCAGAGTGCTTTTCGTGTGGGAAATTTGCTTATCTAAGGTTTCTTCTATTTCTTCGGTTGAATTAAATTCTTTAATTTCAACTACCACTCTGCATACCCTCGATGTTTACAGGCATGGAGTAAGGAAGGAGGTTAAATTAAATCTTATTAATTAATATACAATATTTTCCCTTCATATAGCAAACACACATTGGCATTACTACGCGAACTGGTTCTGTAATAATTATTTTTAAACCATAATGGTTAAGTTGATTTTATTCTAACTTGTTTTTGGAATCGAAATGCGCGGCATAGATGGAATAGGTAATTGGATTCTAGTGATTATGGCTACAGCTTCAGTTATTTCAATGATAGCTGTTCTTAGTTTAAACAGCATAGTCAGTCAAGACCTTCCCTCGTATGGGCTTCAGTTTAACTATGGTTGGGCGATACCGTATTGGAATACAATTTCAATCGTTTTTGTTATGGCCTGGATCAACATAATAGCAGCAATAGCCTTTCAGATATACAGGATAAGAACTATCCGAAAAGACGAAGTGCAAAACGCTGAGATATAAAAATAGTCTGTTTCAAGGTTGAAAACAACGCCTTCAAATCTAACGCGTAACTTCTGTTAAATCTGAAAATTTTAAAGAAGCACATTCCATATAACTAAATCCGCGTACAAAAAAGGTTTAATTTGGAGAGATTGAACCTCAACCTCATACATATCTCAAGAAATTGCGGGCGTAAACAAAAGCAATATGAACCAAGAAGCTTTCTTAACTGTTAGTTGCAAAGTAGATATTACATGCTGCAAAGAGAGACATCAAAATGAAATCCGCCGCAAAACAAATAGCTAGGCAGCGAATACAGCTTCTGTTTCAGCAAGCTAAAACTGTCTACCGTGATAATCCTCAGCTCTCTAGCCGCTACGTTGCAACTGCCAGAAAAATAGCTATGGCAGCAAGAATACCCTTACCAACAGTGCACAAGCGCCAGGCCTGCAAAAACTGTAACACGTTGCTTGTGCAGGGTGAAAATTGCCGCGTGCGAATAAGGCAGAAAAGGGAGCCTCACGTAGTTATTACGTGTCTAAGCTGCGGCTGCAAAACGCGTATACCTTTGAAAAAGAAGAGGGAGAAAACAAAACTTGAGCGAGATAACTACCAGAATGAAACGTCATGTTAGGCATAAGCTGAAGGACGAAAAGCCAACCATATGGATCGGCAAAGACGGCTTGACTCCTCAGCTTTCGATTGAGATTGAGAAACAACTGAATAAAAGCAGGATGCTTAAAGTGAAAATCTTGAAAAGCGCGTTGCAACAGGAAACCGCGAAGGCCATCGCGACGAAGGCTGCTGCAGATGCTGGCGCGGCGTTAGTTGAGGTTAGAGGTCACGTTTTCATTCTTTACAGACGCCACAAGAAACCACCGCCTTAGCATCAATGCACTGCATCCTCAACCCGCAAAGTACTATGAGTTTGAGGTGGAAACCCGCGTGAAGATGAGATTAGGTAGGAAAACCTAAATGTACTACCTTGCTACATGTACTACTTGTGCTAAGTATGGAAAATGAGGTTGTAGTGACTAGAAAAGGACAAACAACCATTCCAGCAAGGCTTCGCAAAAAGTTCAAGATTGAAGAAGGAACCCGGCTTGAGGTTGTTGAAACCGAAGAAGGAATACTCTTCAAGCCCAAAATGTCAACATGGGACCTCGCAGGCTCAGGCGCAAAATTTGCCACTCCCGAAGAAATGAAGAAACTTTTGGACAAGCTCAGGGAAGAAGATGTCTAGAGCAGTTTACGATACGCGGTTCTTTGTTGAGTTTTATTATTCCAAAGACGACGAAACGCTCCAGAGAATGAAAGAGGAAAAAAAGCAGCGAGAGAAGTTCATCTCAACCGTCGTGATTCATGAAGTTTACAGGCTTACACTTACACGTGAAGGCCGAGAAACCGCGGCGCTGAGAGCAACGCTGTTGAAACAGGACTTCAAAGTAGTCTCCGTGACCGCTGAGATTGCAAAAATCTCTGCTGAACTGAGGCATAAATACAAACTCTCAATGGCGGATAGCATGATTGCGGCAACAGCCTCCAGCTTAAAGGCTGCCTGCGTTTCAGACGACCCGCATTTTAACAGCATCAAAGAAATCAAGACCGTTTGGATATGAAAACTTCAAACTTGTTCGCCACTTTCGGTTTATTCCATTAAGCCCAACGCGTAGGTAAGCCCCAATATTTGGATCCTAATAGAAATAGTATGCAGAAACCTATAGGGGGTCTGCTCACAGAGTTTCTGTGCTTTACATAAGGCGGCTATGGTCTTTTTCGAGCAGAATCGTTCCAGAAAAGTGAAAGCCTTTATATTTGGCTTCCCTGTTTTACTGCAAGGAAAAATCAAAAGGAACAAGGCACATTGACAACTCCTTACGACGTTCCAGCATACAAATTCATAGAAAAACTATCCAAGTATCTAAAGGATAATGTTGATGAAGTGCAACCTCCCGCATGGGCAAGTGTGGCTAAAACTGGCTCCCACGTGGAAAAGCCGCCTCAGAACCCCAACTGGTGGTACATACGCGGCGCTTCAATACTTCGCAAGATATACGTTCACGGTCCCATAGGCATAGAGAAACTGCGCGCTGACTACGGAGGAAGAAAAGACTTCGGCGTCAAACCAGAGCACGCAGTGAAAGCAGGCGGAAGCAACATCAGGAAAATTCTGCAGCAGCTAGAAGCAGCAGAGTTGATTCAAAAGGCAAGCTCTCGGGGAAGAATCATGGCTCCGAAAGGACGAAAACTTCTGCAGGAAGTGGCTGAGGACCTGCATAAAGATATGGTGAAAGCAGTTCCTGAGCTCAAGAAATATCAAGGCGAATGAGATGTCAGATGAAGAGCTTGATGATATTCGCAGAAGAAAACTTTTAGCCATGCAGCAACGAACGACTAATGATCAAAGGCAAGGTCAAGCAGAGCGGCAGTTGGAAGCGCAGAAGCAGGCGCTGCTGAGACAGATACTTTCGCCTGAGGCTAGGCAAAGGCTGACGAACTTGAACATGGTTAAGCCGGAGTTCACGGAACAGTTGGAACTTCAACTAATACAGTTGGCGCAAGCAGGCAAATTGCCCATCCCGTTATCGGATGCGCAACTGAAACAAATATTAATCCAGCTTCAATCTCGGAAGCGAGAAACAAAAATAAGAAGGATATGAAAGATGGCGCGAGTTAAACCTCCAGCTAAAAAACGTAGGTTGGCTAAAGCTAACAAAGAGAAAAAGGCTGTTCCAACCTGGGTAATAGTGCGGACTGATGGAAAAGTTAGGACAAACCCTAAGCGAAGAAGAAACTGGAGAACAGGGAAAATAAAGCCCTAGGAGAGTTAGGAACCAATGAGTAAAGAAGCCAAAGAGCAAGTTTCTGAAGAAGTGCAAGTCGAAGAGAAAGTAGTAAAAGCGGAAGAAGCGGTTAGCGAAGAGAAAACTGCTGACGAAATCGAAGAACTCTTAGCGGAAGACGAACCCGCAGAGGAACCGCTTGAGGCTGAAGAGGAAGCTGCACCGGCGGAAGAAGAGGAAGCCAAACCTCGGCGAGGGAAAAAGAAGGAAGAGGAAGAAGAGTTCGTTGAGGAAAGAGTTTACACGATTCCGTTGGGGAAAGCATGGGTTAGACCGCCGAAGAAGAGAGCTCCTCGGGCTATGCAGCTGATTAAAGACTTCGTAACTAAGCACATGAAACTGGAAATGCGCGTTGAAGAGGAAGAGGAAAAAGAAGAATTACCTAGGCTTATAATAAGCAATGATGTTAACGAGAAAGTTTGGAGCCGAAGCATCGAGAAGCCTCCGCGGAAGATCCGGGTGCGCGCCGCTAAAGACAAGGAAGGTAATGTTACCGTTTTCTTGGCTGAAGGAGAATAATCCTTGGCCGTTTACTTATGGAGCATCGTTGGAAGCGCAAGCATAGGCGTTTACTCGCTTGCCAATGACAAGATTGTTATAATTCCGACGATGGTTCCGCTGGAAAAAGCCGAGAAAACAGCTGAATGGTTGCAGGTGAAACTCGTTTACACTTCCATAAGCGGTTCCGTGCTGGCTGGCGCGTTGGCTTGCGCAAACTCCAATGGAATTCTGCTTCCTAGCTTAGTCAGAGACGAAGAACTAGCTGCAATCAAAGCGTCGTTTGAAGGCAACATCACGGTTATGGAGACGAAAAAGACAGCTTACGGTAACTTGGTCTTAGCCAACGACAATGGCGCGGTTGTTGACCCGCTTTTCAAGGAGCGTGAAATAAGGCAAATCGCCGATACATTGGGCGTTGAGGCGGTTCCAAGCGAGATTGCCGGGTTGCCTTATGTCGGGTCGTTGGCTGTGGCTACAAACAAAGGCGTTTTGGCTCATCCGTTGTTGAAGGATGAGGAAAGGAAAATTTTGGAAAACGTTTTCAAGGTTCCCGTTGACGTAGGCACAATTAACTGTGGAATACCTTACGTGGGCACTGGCTTACTAGGCAACACGCACGCTGCTATTGCTGGTTCTATGACAACTGGACCCGAGATGTTTATAATTGGGAATGCACTGGATGTTGTGCAGGAAGATGAATAAAATGAAGGTTTTCAGAGTAACAGGCGAGATTAACAAGCCTAAGTTGAAGACGTCGTTTGCGAAAGAAGTGATAGTGGATAAACCTGCGCATGCGGTTGAGAAGGTTTATGCCGAAATCGGCAGCAAACACCGCGTTAAAAGGTTCCACATCAAAATATTGAATGTTGAAGAGGTTTCGCCTGAAGAAATCGAGAATCCCATTTTGAAGAAAATAGTCACTGGTGAGTAAGACGTGGCAAACATGGCGAACAGAAGCACAGCGGAAGAGGAACTTAACAGGCTCAGCATTGAAATGCGCTTTTTAGAGCAGACAGCCGAAACCTTGCAGCAGCGGATTGGCATGATTAACGCGGCTATCAATGACTTGAATTACGCTAATATGACTTTGGAAGGCATGGAAACGGAAAAAGATGATGCGGAACTTCTTGTTCCAATAGGCGGCAGCTCCTACATAAAAGTGAAGCTTGCGAACACTGGCAAGGTGATTGTTGGAATGGGCGCAGGCGTATCCGTTGAGAAAACGCTGCCAGAGGCAAAGGCAATCGTCAAAGAGCGGTTAGATGATCTGGAGAAAACCATGATGTCCGCGCAGCAGCAGTTTGCACAGGTTGCCCAGAGAATTAACGCGGGCAGAAGCAGGCTCGAAAGTTTACTTGCTAAAGTGAGAGAAGGGACAACTTAACGAGATGTTTGAGAAGCTCAAGTCAGGCTTTAAGGGACTAGTAACCAAGGTTACAACAACTGAGCTTAAAGCTGAAAACCTGAGTCCTATCCTTTCTGATTTTAAAATGAGCCTCGCGGAAAACGATGTTGCGTTTCCAGTGGCAGACCGCATATGCGATGAGCTTGAAAAACGTTTAACTGGCGTGCAGGTTAAGCGTCTGGAAGACCGCAAGAAACTTGTTGAAGAAAACCTGCGGCAAGTGCTTTTAGACGTGATGCTTACAAACAACAAAATCGACTTGCTGAAGAAAGTGGAGGAGAAACGCGAAACAGGTGAGCCGTTTGTTCTGCTTTTTGTAGGCATAAACGGCACGGGGAAAACGACGACTATAGCCAAGGTCGCGCATTTCCTTCGCGATAAGGGCTACTCAGTGGTGCTTGCTGGCAGCGACACTTACCGCGCCGGCTCGATTGAGCAGTTGGAAGAGCACGCTCGACGCTTGGGCATGCGCATGATAACGCACAAGTACGGTGCAGACCCTGCGGCTGTGGCGTATGACGCGATAAGCCACGCTAAAGCGCACGGCGTAAACGTTGTTTTGATTGACACGGCAGGGCGGATGCAGACGAACCAGAACTTGATGAACGAGCTTGTCAAAGTGAAGCGGGTTGTCCAGCCTGACTTGACGGTTTTAACTTTGGATTCGCTGATCGGGAACGACGCGGTTATGCAGGCTGAAGAATTTCACAAGTCCATAGGCGTAGACGCTACGATACTGACGAAGGTGGACGCCGATGTCAAGGGCGGCTCCGCTTTAAGCGTAACATACGTGACGCAGAAGCCCATATTGTTCATTGGCGTGGGGCAGACGTACAAGGATTTGGAATTGTTTAACCCAGAAAAATTCGTAAACATGATTCTAAGATAAATAGTTTAGAGGGGTCTTGCGCAGTTTAGTTTTTTTTCTTTTCCAAAAATAGACAATGAGACATGTGCCAACGACAGCTACTGATGTTACAGCAGATAATGTGTAAACTAATTCGGTTGGTAAGTCTAAAAAAGGATTGGGTTGCGGTGTGGAAAAAGGTGATAAACTTGCATTCCAAAAAAACAGTTTGCTATATCCATAAGTGTTGTCTGGCTCCAGCTCTTCATCGTAAATTATGTCCAGCTTTGGTCCATATTCTTCCAGAAGATTGCCGACTGCTTTACAGATTTGGTCAGTAAGATTGTCTGCTTCCCACAGTCCCCAAATCTTGTCGCTTGGACCGCGAAAACCATACCCGTAGTGGTTGGGTAGGACGTAAGCAACTCTATCGCTAATTGAGCTGTTTTCTCTAGGATTGTTTTGCATGTATTGCCAGAATTGTTTTAAAGCTGTCAGATGCTCTTTTTCCAAGATTCCTTGAGTGTAATTCTTGTTTGAGTCAAAGATCAATATGTATTTCGCTCCGTTTTCGTAAGCTAAAACCAAGTCTTTGTAGAGTTCTTCTCCTGATTCGATGTACGGCGGCTCGGTGTACGTCCACGCAACTATGACTCCCCACTCCTTTTCATGCATCGTTGCTGCGCCTCTGCACAGTGCAATATTTAATTGCCTGCTGTAGTTCCAGCCCAGCTGTGCAAGCACCACATCGTATCCTATCTTGTAATCGAACCAGTAAAGCGCGTAATCCGAAGTGAACACGGCGGGAACTGCTGGATCATTGTAACCCACGAAGTTCAAGCTGTGTGCCATTATGTCAAAGAATTGGTTGCTTGCATCTGTGTAGTTATCTGCCTTGTCAACAGCTTTGTATTCATAGAGGTCCAGTTGTTTTCCACCGATCTCATCCCAGACATAGAATCCCAAAAAGCGTTCGCCCCACCTGTTTTTTGCGTCTTCCAGCCACTGGCGGTTAAGAAACCTTTCGGTGTAAACTAAAAACGATAAGCCTTTGTCGTAAACATACTGGCAAACCTCGTCAAGTCTCGTGACGTTGTATGTTATGCCGGTGCAGCCTATCCCTAAAAGATTTGTGTACGAGCTTATTTCGTCGATGAGCACTTTGATTTCAGTTAGATTTTCATAAGCTACGTCCACGCCAAAGAATACGTCGGGCGGCTGAGTCTCCGTTTGAGCATAGACTGGAAAACTGAAGTTTAAGAAAACTTGAAATGTGAGGAGAGAAATCAGGAAAACAACCAAACATTTAGTTTTCATTTTCACAATAAATATAAGCAGCACCCTCAAAATAAGAATTTCCCAGAATCTTTAATTTGCAAGTTTTTCCGAGCACGTACAAGGACTTTAAATGTTTAAACCAAGAAAAACTCGCCAATATGATCAAGATAGTTCATTTCTGTCCTTAAGCCATCTTTTCCTTTATCCAGGTTTTTCGTGTTTGCTGAAGAGATAATTACATATATTTCTTGGTTAGGAAGATATCCAGTGTAGGGTGTGCTGTTTTTTGGTGCGCGTGAAATTGCCGAGAATGAGCAAAGCCGAAATTGATCAGCTGCTAAGTGAGCAGTTTCTGTGCCGTATTGCTTTCGGAGGAAAACAGGCTCCGTACATTGCTCCGTTTCAATACGTTTCCGTCGGCGGCAGCCTCTATTTTCATTTTACGGATTACGGCAGGAAAATGGGTTTGCTTGAAGAGGGCAAACCAGTTTGCGTGGAAATCGAGCGGTACACGCAAGACCTCGGTGAGTACTGTTTTGTGACGCTGGTTGGCAAGTTGCATGTCGTCACGGATGTTCAAGAGAAGGCTAAAGCCGTAGCGCGGATGGTTGAAGACGCTAAGGCGAAGGGTTTGTCTACGAATTTTCTTCCCGCTCACGGGCTCCCGAAAGAAGCTGATTGGTCTGCTTTGAAAGCGGAGAAACCCCTTGTCGTTGTTAAACTTGTTGACGTTGCAGAAATTGTTGGGCTCAAGTCGCCCTGACTGTTGGTCTCGGTGAAACAAAACACGCGTGGTTATTTCCAGTAGTCTTTTTCTCTGTCTTGTGCGGTTGCGTCGGTTTCCATGAGAGCTTCAGGGTATGGTTCAAAGAACGTCTGTTGCATGAGGTATTCTTCGTTGAACCTGATTATCCACGCTTTCAGCACGTTGAGGGGTGCGCTTAAGGGGAATTTGCCTGCCCTGTACTTTGCCACGGCGTCAAGGAAGAATGCTTTTTCGCTTTTTGATAGTTTGCTTGTGAAGTAGCCTGCTGCCTTGGTGAGCACGTTTTCGTTTGCGCCTCGCCGCGGCGGCTGTTTCAGAGCTTTCCACAAGTGACCTTGATACTCCGCGATTGTCTCTTGGAACAGTCTGCCTTTCGGCTGCGCTACAATCCTGCCCATGGCGTGGAGTTCTGTTTGGCTGTAAGCCGTGAACAACAACTTGTTGCGTGCCTGAAAATCAATTAGCATGTTTACTGCGCCCGAGTTTTTAACCGCCCTGAAATCCGCTAAAGTGTAAAGTTTCGTAAGGAAATGCTCTTTTATCCGCGAATTCAACAGGCGTCGTTCATCTTCAACCGCCAGATGCCCAAACCTGTCAACCACGGCGCCTCCGAAGAAGCCAGGTCCCTTTCCCAACGGCGAGACTTTCTCGGTGCTGGGGTATATTTTTGCGTCCTTCATGGCGCTGCTCGGCGACCCGCTCTTCAGTATGAAGCCGTCGACTTCCGGCAGCGCGTCCAGAAAATCGTTTGAGAAACGTTTCATCCTATCCGTTAAATCCAAGCCTGTTGCCGGCTGAATCAGCTTCAAAGCGTCGCCTGTTTTGACTATTCTGACGGTTTCTCTAGGCACTCTCAGCCCAACCTCGACTTCAGGGCACACGGGAATGAACTGCACAAGCGGCTTGAGGCTCCTTACCAAATCGCTCGGCATCATCTGCCCGTTGTAACGGACTGGTTCAAACTCGATGCATTTACTCACAACTACACGCGGTTTAGTGAAGTCTCGCACAACCCCGCCTCGCAACCTTTCACAGAACAACCAGCCTTAACTTATGTGCAGGCACGAAAAAACAGTTTCGCTTAAATGCCCGTTCTGCAGACCTCTCCCTGTCATATTTGGATCCTAATAGTGGATCTATGCAGAAACCTATAGAGGGGGTCTATCCAGCAGAGCCTCAGTATTACAGTGTACTCCAAGGTTATTTATGGTAAAGTTAAATAGAGTTCGCTGGAATAAAGCTAAAAATCAAACAAGATACATCTAAAGCTGCGAAGGAAAGCTAATATGAAGATAATTCTCGGTCCTGCCTCGAAAGAGTTAGGCGAAAAAACCGCAAAGTTAGCGAATTTGGAAACAGTGCCTGTTGTCCATAAAACGTTCCCAGACGGAGAATCCTACATCCGACTGGAAAGCACGGTTCAAAACGACCACGTGGCAATAGTGCAAACCACTAGTCCACCACAGGACAGCAAAATCATGCAGTTAGCCTTCTTGGCAGACGCTGCAAAACGAAACGGCGCTAGCAAAGTCACCGCTGTGGTGCCTTACTTGGGTTACGCGCGTCAAGACAAAACGTTCCTGCAAGGCGAAGGAATAAGCATCGAAACCGTGGCTCGCATGCTAAACGCGGCAGGAGTTGACGCTTTAGTCACAGTAAACATCCACGCGGAAAACGCGCTGAAAAAGTTCCCGTTCCCAGCCAAAACCTTATCCGCAATTCCGCTGCTGGCTGAATATTTTGTCCAGAAAGGCTGTAAGAAAGCGTTTGCTCTGGCACCAGACAAAGGCGCAATGTACATCGCAGAACAGGCACAAGCCGTTTTAGGTGGCGAAGCTGGACACCTCGACAAGCAACGCGACAGACACACAGGACAAACAAGCCAAACAGGCAAAGGCTTGAACGTGAAGGGGCAAACTGTCATAATTTTCGATGACATCATCAGCACAGGCGGAACAATCGTTGGCGCAGCAGAAATCCTCCAAGAACAAGGCGCAGCAAGAATCTTTACGGCTTGCGTTCATCCGCTTCTGATAGGTGACGCAGAAAAACGCATTCTCGACGCAGGAGTTGAAGAAATTGTGGGCACCGACAGCGTTCCCAGCCACGTCAGCAAAGTCTCGCTTGCACCGTTAATCGCCAAAGCTTTGAAGGCGCAGAAAAGTGGCTAAACTCTTCTTTCTGCTGTCAGGCGAAAACGAAACTTTGCCTGCTGCCGAGTTAAAAGCCATTCTTGAAGCTGAAGGCTTCGCTTTCGAAGTTAAAGAGCAACTAGACCAAGTAGTGAGGCTGGACGCAGCCAAAGACAGCGTGAAAGCGGTTCACCGCAGATCGGCTTACACCAGAACATGCGTGCTTGAGTTGTTTGCGTGTGAAGCTGAAGAAACCGCGATTATGAAGTCAGCGGAATCCGTGGATTTCAGAAGTGTTTTAGGTGAGGGTGAGAGCTTCGCGGTTCGCGTAAGGCGCGTGAAAGAGTACGCGGGAAAAATTGGAACTGTTCCTCTTGAAGGAAAACTCGGCAAACACGTACTTCACAGCACAACGAAAACAAGGGTTAACCTGAGAAAACCTGACAAGACCTTTTTCGGCGTCTTAACCAGCGGCAAACTGGTTTTCGGTCTTAGACTCGCGGAAATGGAAATTAAAACGTTTTCTGAACGGCGTCCAAGAAAAAAACCTTTTTTTCATCCGTCAGCTATGCCTTCAAAGCTTGCACGGTGCATGGTTAACTTGGCGCGTGCAAGGTCTGGTGAGCTGGTGTTGGACCCTTTCTGCGGCACTGGAAGCGCTCTGATTGAAGCGGCTTTTGTCGGCTGCAGGGTTTTGGGTTTTGATGTTCAAAGGCGCATGGCGGAAGGCACTCGAAGAAACCTTAGGTATTTTGGTGTGGATGCTGAGGGTTTGGTGATTGCTGACTCCCGAAAGTTGCCTTTGATACGGATTGATCATGTTGTCACTGATCCTCCTTATGGCAAGTCTGCGACAACTATGAAGTCTACTACGAAGCAGCTTGTTGAAGGCGTGCTCAGTTCAGCGTGGCCTTTGCTTAGTGTAGGGCAACTGATTTGTATAGCTTCGCCAAAGACATTAAACATCTCGCGTGTAGGCGCAGAGTCAGGCTATAAGCATTTGGAGTCCCATTTCACTTACGTTCACAGGACTCTGACGCGAGAGATAGCGGTGTTCGAAAAAACGTGAGGTGTAAACGGGTGAGTATACGTGTGATCTTCCTTGGTACAGGCGGCAGCGTTCCAACTCCTATGAGGAGTTTGCCAGCTGTGCTCATAAAACGTCAAAGCGAACAGTTGATGTTCGATTGCGGTGAAGGGGTGCAGAGGCAGATGATAAAGGCGAAGGTGGGTTTTCACAGGAAAATGAAGATTTTTGTTTCGCACATGCATGGTGATCACGTTTTGGGTTTGCCTGGGCTGCTGCAGACTATGGCTTTGCTGGGCAGGGCGAGGAAGCTTGAGGTTTATGGTCCAGAGGGGATAAAGCAGTTTTTGGAGTGTGTCCGTGAGAGTTTGCAGTTTGGTTTGACGTTTCCGGTTGAAATCCGCGAGGTTTGCGGTGCTGGCGTTGTGTGCGAGGAAGAGGATTACGTTGTTGAGGCTGTGAGGTCAAATCATGTGGTTCAGGGTTTGGCGTATGCGTTTGTGGAAAAACTGCGTCCGGGGAAGTTTTATCCTGAGAAAGCCAAGGCGTTGGGTGTTCCTGAGGGTGAGTTGTGGTCGAAGCTTCAGCACGGTGATGCTGTTAAGCTGGAGAATGGGCGTGTTGTGAGTCCTGAAGAGGTTTTGGGTTCGTTGAGGAAGGGGCGGAAAATCGTGTATTCGGGCGACACGAGGCCTTTTGAGGGGTTTGTGGAGTTTGCGGCTGGTGCGGACTTGGTTGTTCACGAAGCCACTTTTGACGATGCTCTTTGTGAAAAGGCTGAGGTGGATGGTCATTCAACTCCTAGTCAGGCTGGGTTGCAGGCTAAGAAGGCGAAGGCAAAGAAGCTTGTTTTAACGCATATTAGCGCTAGGTACGCTGATGCAGGGTTGCTTTTGGAGCAGGCGCAGAAGGTTTTCAAGGACACGGTGGTAGCTGAGGATTTTATGGTGTTGGAGTTGCCGCTTCCGGACAGTTAAGCCAGCAGTTGCCGTAGTTTTTGTAGGCTTTCTTCCACGTGTTCCACTGCTTCGATCATTATGGTTTTGTCGTAGTCTATTTCGCGGAGGGTTTCTGCGAATTGTTGCCAGTTGATTTTTCCGTAGCCTATTCCTAGGTGCTGGTCGTTTTCGCCCATGTTGTCGCTGATGTGCATGTGCACGATTTTGTCTGGCAGCTTTTTCAGGAATTGTTCTGTTTGGCCTTCGAGGTTTGCGTGTCCAACGTCTAAAACAATGCCTACATCGTTTAGGCTGGTTTCTTTGTAGAATTTTTGGAAGTCTTCTGGTTGTTTCATTATGAAGCCGTATTTTTCGGGCAGGTTTTCTATGGCTGTGTTTAAGCCGTGGTTTTCTGCGGTTTCGTGCAGTTGGCGTATGGTTTGGATGTTTTGCTTCCAGTCTTCGTTTGGATAGAACGTGCTGATGCCTGTTTTTGCGCCTGGATGGAAAACCCAGAGCTGCGCGTTTAAGTCGTTGGCGTAAGCCATTGACTGTTCGAGTCTTTTGATGCTGGCGTTCAGCATGGGTTTTGACGGTGACGCTATGTTTATGTCTGCGAAAGGCGCGTGCACCGTGTATCTTATGCCTTTGGACTTGGCAATCGCGTTAAGTTTGGAAACTCTTTTTTTGTTGAGTTCGTGTAACCCTTCATCGACAACTTCAACGAGCTGGACTTCAACTTTGGCTAAGCGTTTAAGCATCTTGCTGAAGGGTTCGCTTAGGCAATAAAGCATTGAAACACCAATCTTCGGTTTGGGCATGCGGTTTATCCTCTTCTGGCTTTGAGGGTTTACTTTCGAACTCGCACTTAATAACCTAATCTGGATGCAGCGGTGCTTTCAGAAGGACTGCTGTGCAATTTTTGACTTATACCCCCTTATTTATACTATAAATAGTTCTGAAGAAAAGCGCGGTGGATAGACCCCTCTATAGGTTTCTGCATTCTATTTCTATTAGGATCCAAATATGCTGGAAGACGCGTAAGTGTTAAATATTTGTAAATATATTTCTGTTTACAGGTGAGGGTTTGAGTCCAGGCTATTCTTTATCTTCACCACTAAGCCGGAAACAAAAAGCAGTGTGGTCGCTGATAAGCAGAGGCTTGTCCGTGGCTTCAATCGCTGACAAGCTGAGAACCACGAGGCAATTTGTCAACCAGACAAAACTGGCGGCTGAAGCCAAACTTTCAACAACGCTTCTGGAAGTTGCACAAGCCAACGACCTTCAAGTGACAAGATTATACCCTAAACAAGCCGTACTTCTCGGCTATCATCCAGCGCTCAAGCGCAAAGCCATCGTGACCTACAGCACAAACCACGGGATAAAAGTCTGGTACTGGCACGACAACCCCGAGGAAGTTACCAACGAAGAATTCCTACGCCAGACCCGAGAGTACCTGCTTGACACAGCCAAAGAAAGAGGAATAGAAATCGAAAACGCAGACAAGATTCACCCAGCCAAGCTAGCACACATAATTTTTTGTAAGCTCATCCCAGAGTTGAAAACATGACAACCAAAAGAAGTTTAGAAAATCGTATCAGAGGCTGGTTTCCTAAAGAACCTCTTAGAGTTAGTTTCCAAGCTGATATCCTATATTCTGAGTGGGTCTCGGTTGGAAAATTCGTAAGGGCTATTGTAGGATCTATTTCAGTGCTTGCTCTATTTGTGCTGACAATATCCATCTGGGTTAGCATCTCTATACAGAATCCTCTCTTTGCAGTCATATTTGCGTTTCCTCTGATTTTTTTGCTAATTTTGTATGTAAACTATCGAGGTGTTCAGATAATAATAACTTCAAAGGAGCTCATAGTTAGTTATGGCATCTTGAATCGCAAACGTATTGCTATTTCTGACATAGTTTCATGCGAGCATACTAAAGCAAATTTTGGAAAATATTTGGGTGTTGGAATAAGATATGGGACTGATGGCTCTTGGGCATATTCAACGTCCTTTAGCAATGCGATAAAAATTAATCAGTTAAGAGGAAGACCCTTCGTCTTTTCTTCAAACAACCCAGATAAGATTTGCAGCACTATTAGCCAAATGAAGCAGCCAGAAAAGGATAGATGAGAAATGGGTGTAAAGAAGAACCTAGAGAAACAAATTCGCGGCTGGTTTCCTAAAGAGCCTGCTCTTCCAAGCACTCAAAGCATGAAAATGGCGGCGCAAAAAGAAAATGAAAAACAAAATGAAGCAAAAATTAAACAAGTACTTTATGTCATTCTTGGAGTTGGCGGGGTTTTATTAGGTATTTTCTCAGGCATGGGTTATGGATTGTGTGCAGCAATCGTAATTGGTGTCGCTACAGCTCTTGTTATAGCAGTGGCTGATAGACATTTGAACCCTCGTCAACGGGGCGCCAAGGAAGTTAGGACTGTAGTTCAAAGAAAAGTGATGAATTCGATTTTAATATTTAACGTGGCCATTTTTGGGCTTTACTTAGCACTCTACTTCGGGATTTTGCCGATCATAAGTAATGCTGAACTTGCGTTGGTTATTGTGATAGCTTTACTTGCTGTATGGTTTTTGGTTAACCGTTTACTTCTTAGGAACCTGCGTAAGCAAGCAACGCCGTCTATGGAGGAGAAATTATGAGTTTAAAGAGAGCATTTATGAACCGTATTCGCGGTTGGCTTCCCAAAGGATACAACTTTACGCTCGCAGATAAAATGTCAAAGCCTCGTTGGTGGAAGCCTCTTTGGGCAGTCACAATAGTGGGAATCATTGTTTCTACACTCTTCTCCTTCCTTATCTTTCATGTTCCCGTAGAAAGGGCGATTCTGGGACTGGTTCTATCCTTACTTTGTGTAAGCTTCGCATACTACATCCGCGTCAGGCCTTCAATGAAAATGAATAGAGGCCTATACGTTCTCTTGGGAATAACACCCATCGGATTTTCTCTATGGATGGTTTTGGCTCTTAGTGGGCTCGGCAGATGGTTAACCAACATGGTTGGCGCTTTTCCTTCTCTTATCATAGGTTGGGTAGTGTGTTTCAGCATAGGCGCTTTGATAGGCGATTGGATAGGCAAACGAAGAAACTACCACCTGCCCCTTTCACCCTGAAAACATGGAAGGTTGCTTGAACACATGAATATAAAGAAATACTTGGAGAATCGCTTTCGGGGCTGGCTTCCTGAAGAGAAGAGTCTAGCATATATGCACAAGTCATCGAAGTCTCGTTGGCGCAAACCCTGCTGGATAGCTCTTACCTTGGTTAGCGTTGTTGCTCTAGCAGGTTTTACTTTTCTAGGCGTAAACACATATTTACGTTACAGCAACCCAGCTATGGACACTACAACGTGTTATTACGAGAAAACTGTGAACTGTTCCACCGCAAGCGTAGGCGATATTGTTGAAGTTAACGTTCAGGTGTATTGGCACGGTTATGTATTTCCAGAGTTTAAACGGGACGTGAAAATTGTTGACTCATTTCCCGAAAGCAACTTCATTCTCATAAATGAAGGCAATGTTTACGAATCCAGCGGTTATGGCGGAAGCTACCAACTCCAATACTTGTTAAAAGCCGTTAAAGGAGAAGGCATATCTGTCAAATTGACTGAGCCGAGGCTTTACTTAGATAACGTTGAAGTTTCTCCAGAGGGTACAAGTCCAGCTTTGAAGTTACAGAATTTTGCAGAATCAAATATGAGGACTTGAAAGCCTGAACCTAAAGAAATCTATAGAAAAACGCATTCGCGGGTGGCTGCCAAAAGAACCCAACCGCCACAGCACCAAGCGTACGATAGGTCGACACCGCTTGGTAAACAAACGTGTACTCATCTTTCTTTCTGTTTCCCTCACTTGTTTTGTCTTGGTTGCTGGCGGCGCGTATGTTTTTTGGTGGTATTCTGAACAAATATTAGAAAACCTGAAAGGGTATTCTGCAAGGCTTGAGGATGACGGTTTCATTGTTGAAGAAAAACCTTTGACAGAGTTCAATGTAAATTTCACGCAGGACTGGTACTGGTTTGGCGACTTTCGCACCTATGCTAAACAAGAAAAAGTGACACACATCTATATTGACCACGAAATAAACGGGCTCTACTATCTCACCCATGTAAGCCCGACAAATGATTCCACCGTGGCAATCATTTTCTATTACAACAAATTGTCCTAATTGCTCTGGCAGCATGTATGCAGAAGTGTTTCAACTTGCTTTTTACTTACGTTTTTTACAAGTAGCCGTTTTTGTCTTGAAGTGGCACCCGAAACCAGTTCAACATTTGTGTGGAAGAATCTTGAAAGGGCTTTCAACAGTTCCTTGTTGACTTTGCCCTTGACAGGTTCTTCGGTACATAGAACAATCACCTCATCCCCTTCGAGGAACACTTCGAACCGCTCCGATTTGGTTTTCACGAAAACCTCGATTACTACGCCGTTTTTTGTTTCGGTGATTTTCATGCGGTTGCGCACTCGGTTTCAGCTTCATGCTCTAAAGCCCAGCTGAACTTCTTACGCAGCGTGGCAGGATAAAACTTTTCCAAGTCGAAATCCACTTTTCGCGCCCACTGCACGTACGCTGTAGGGTCAATGTAAGACTTCAGCGAGGTGCCCAAATTGTACTCTTTCGTGAGCTTTGTTAATTTGATGTCAAGCCGTGCTTTTTCAATTCTGGTTTCGAGAGAAGCGGTTTTTTTGCCTTCCGCTTTCTTCTGCTCCACCTGTGCTTCCATTTCTTTGAGTTTGTCTTCCTTTTTGGCTAAGCGCTCGTCAAAGCTAGGCGAAATCTTGCGCTTGTGGTTAGCCACCTCAGCCACTTTCAAGTTAGCCATTTTCGCATTGAACTTCTTCAGGTAAACCGGGTCTTCCTTTGTCGTTCCGCTCTTAGCAAGCTCTTCCTTAACGGTTTTTGTGCATCTCCAAGTGCGGAAAACTTTGGCGGTTAACCCCGGCATTTTCTGGGAAAGAAACCTTGAAACCTTTTTGGAGTCAACGCCCTCGAAAAGGTATTCCTTGCTGTTTTCTGCGTAGTGCTTGACGTTTCTGATGACTGCGGCGGGAGCCTGCACGCTTTTTTCCCATCTGACGCAGTCTTTTCCTAAAAAGTCAAAGTGTAAAGTGTCACCGTCTATCTTGATGTGCTCAGCTCTCAGCGTGATTGCGCCAACTGTGTCTGCTTCATCTGGGTCTTTTTCGTCGCCAACCCTCATGTTAGGCTTGAGGATAAGCCAGCACACTGTGGCAACTTTGCGTTTCGTTTCGTCTTTAGCGTCAAGGTTCTTGACGATGTGCTGTTCAATCGCCGCGATTTGCTTGCCGAGTTTTTCAGCTTTCTGAAACTTCTCTTTTTCGCGGTTTTGCTTGAGGAACGCCGAGTCGCTGAACCAGACGTACTTGATTTTTCCAGTAAGTTTGTCGTCCCACTTGGCAACGTACATCTTGTTAGGCTCCCAAACGACGCCTTTCCAGTTACCAGAAGGCACGGGCAACACAGGTTTGCCTTGTTCGTTTAGGGGCCAATTGAGTATGATGTCTTCCTCTCGTGGCCCTTCTTTCCATTTTCCACGTCGTGGGTGGTCACCGCGACCAGCAAAAAGACACGAAGGCTCAGCGGTCCAGTTGGCTATCTCCAGTTTTTCACCATTAACTTCTGCGTAACCGAATTTTTCCTTCAGTTCTAACCGGACAGCCTTACGTTCCGCAGTCTGCTTCTTCTTCTCGGCTTGGCTCATGTTCAGCTTTTTCTGTTTCTCCGCCTCTAAGTAATTTGAAACTTCTGAAAAATCAACCAGAAGGTCTGCTTGCTTCTTTTCCAAGAAATCCAGCGACGGGCTCTCCTGTTTCAGCTGCTCCAAGAATTCTTGCATGAAGTTCTTTTCGAAAACTTCGTCTGGCGGCGACAGGGTTGACTGTTTTTTACGTATCCACGCGATAGCCATCTGCTCGCTTTTCGGCGTCAGCTTTACGTTGTGCCCCTGAATTTTAACGCTGAAACCTTTGTAATCATAAGATGGAACGTATATTCCGTTGTGCTTCAGGCTTTTCATAACTTGCTTCATTTGTTCACCCTCTCGGAACGCGTTGGGGTCCATCTCCATAGCTTTTTCATTTTTCAGTCTTTCCGTCACTTAAAAACTTTAACAATTAACTCCAATTATCCGCTTATACGCAGGGCTCAGATTTTCTGAAAGCCCTTGTCTGCTGCAGCTTCCTGTAGAGCTGCTCCACCTGTTTACGTTCAACGTAGCCTTTGTGAGGGCGGAAACCGCCTGAGAAGCCACCTGGGATGTGCATGAGCTCATGAATCAGGGTTTTCTCCTTGTCTTCCTTGGGCATCTTGTCGTAAATCTCCGAGATAACCTCAATTGTGTATGAGGGTGGAATGTTCAGAACTCCCTGCCAGATTTTGCCTAAGCCATGGATGCGGGCGATTGTGCGTTTGGCTTTGGAGCCTTTGCTTCGGACGCAGAAAACAAACTGGGGCACCACATGGAAAAGGTCCAAGTCAGAAGCGATTGCATCTACTTGCTTTTTGATGTCTGGAGCGTCGTAGTATTTTATGGGCGTAGTCTCACCTTCAGGTTCATAGGTGATTTGGGCTTTTCGAGTTAAAAAGGTTAAAGGTGCCCCATTATTTTAAGGCGTGATTCATTAGTACACTTTTCTTACAGTAAATTTAGTTTTGTAACGAAATTCGGGCTGATTATGAAAAACTTTATAACAGCGCCTAACATTCAGCATTCGTAAAA
>JAFGNM010000118.1 GCA_016927015.1 Candidatus Bathyarchaeota archaeon
ACATCCCAAACATTTACCATAAAGTATGTTATACAAGCTAGATTTGAAATTGAAGGCGTCGTAGAAAAACCAGACGTGATAGGTGCAGTTTTCGGACAAACAGAAGGACTTTTCGGACCCGAACTCGACCTCAGAGAACTCCAGAAAACAGGCCGCATCGGAAGAATAGAAATCGATTTACACTCAAAAAACGACCGAACCACAGGTACCATAATGATCCCAACCAGCCTAGACCGCGTTTCCACCGCCCTAATCGCCGCCAGCATAGAAAGCATAAACCGCGTTGGCCCATGTTCAGCCAAAGTTTTTCTAGACAAAATAGAAGACATCCGCGAAGCAAGGCGAAAAGTAATCATCGACCGCGCCAAAGAAATCCTACACAAATGGAACATCGAATCAATGCCCAACGTAGACGAAGTCTACAAACAAATCTCCAACACAGTAAAACTCGGCAAAGTCGAAAAATACGGACCAGAAGACCTGCCTGCAGGACCAGAACTCGACAAGTCCAAAGAAATAATAGTCGTGGAAGGAAGAGCAGACATAATCAACCTCATGCGCTGCGGAATCCAGAACACAGTTGCACTTGAAGGAGCAAAAGTTCCAGAATCAATAAAGAAGCTAACCAAAGAAAAAGAAGCCACAGCCCTCTTGGACGGTGACCGTGGAGGAGATTTAATCCTCAAAGAACTTCTACAAGTTACAAACGTACGCTATGTCGGTCGAGCACCAAGAGGCAAAGAAATCGAAGAATGCAACTGCCACGAAATCACTGAAGCTTTAGAGAACCGTGTTCCAGTGAAAGAAGTCTACAAGCAGCCGCCGAAGAGGGAACGACCAAAAGTCGAGGTTCCAGACGAGATCAGCCAAGCAGCAAAAGCTTTGCAGGGCACGCTTGAAGCGATTCTCCTTGACGCGAAGCTTAAGCAGACTGAACGATTGCCAGTTAGCCAGTTGGCTGAAAAACTGCAGCAAACAAGCGGTGTCGACACGGTAATCTTCGACGGCATAATAACCCAGAGAATCGTTGACGTGGCTGGAGAAAAGAACATAAAACGAATAGTTGCCTCTCGCATTTCGGAAGCCGTAAAGCCAGCGTTAAACGTTGAACTCGTAACCTTCAAAGACGCAATACAAAGCTAACTTCCTGAAGTCTATTTTCCCGTAACGCTTGCTATGCATGCTCGCTATGGCGCTGTTGCATTGAACAAACAAGTGTTTCCTCTTTCAGACACCATTTTAAAATTGTAACCTGTACCATTCGAATACGTGTAGAATATTGAAACATCAATGCGCTCTTTGGGAGAAATTACTCCATTCGTCGAATCCACTGTGAACGTTTGCATTTCGTCGTTTATCCATACCTCCGCTATTTCAGAAGACACCGTTCCATTATTTTCCACAACTACAGTAATCGTATTGCCGTTTGAGAAGGTATAACTAGATACTGTAAAGTATTCTATCTGGGAAACCTGAGATGCTTTTCCGGCCCATGCGTCTACAACTATGATGACCACGACCATAACTGCGATAAGCAAGACTGCTCCAACTATGAGATTCATGTCTTTTTTGTTTTCCCTAAAATGCGCCATTTTGTGTTTCATCTCTGCTTTCAAACAGCGGTAGTTTGCCATTTTTTTGGAATTTTTCATGGGAGTTTGCCTATTGATAAGGCTCGAAGCTGGGTGAACAAGTATTTCTTTAACAAACTGCTCAAACTGAAAGAAACAGCGCATGTTGCGGTGATTAAGTATTCCAAGTCAAAGCCTCCAAACAGCCTAAATGACGAAACTTTACTCGTGTGCTCTTACCTTGATGAATTTCCCACGGATAAAGAACCAACAGATATAAACTTTCTCCTCTTATATTCAAAAAAGTAAGAACAGCCACCTTTCCCATGCACTTGGCGTTTTCTCTTTTTTTTAGCCGTCTTAAGCAACTTCCGCCAATCAGCACGGAACCACGTTGTTGATGAGACGCAGCATGGACAGACGAACCTCTTCGACGCGTTCATTTACCCCTTCGAAGTTTCGAAGTACAAGGCAACTTCCAGCTTCACTATTGACGCTCCAATCGCTTGCTGATTTCCCCAGCAACCTTCGACGGGTCAAAATCCTCTTAACCACGGCGTAAAAATGGGCAACAAAGTTTTTATCAATAACAAGCAAATTGAGCGCGCAAGAGGTAAAAGCGAACGCGAACTGTGTTGAATACATCAGGTATGGCGTTTGAGAAGTTCTATTACCTCTGGGAAGTCGATGCCTAACGCTTTCGCTTTCTCTATTGTCGGCACTCCGTTCGGGGTCCAGCCGCGCCGTTTGTACACTGCGTCCTTCAGCTTCTCATATTCAGCCTTACGATATTTTCTCAGAGCTGCCATCTTCTCTTCGGTTGATCTGCCAGTTGGGTCGATGCCGAGTTTTTCCTTGAGTTGCGCGTCGTAGCGTTCTCTGCGGCTTTCGTACTCCTCTTTTGTCACAGGTCCAACCGCTCGGTACGGAACTGTATCATACTCTCGTGTTCCGCAGCCCATGCGCAAGTTGAAGATGCGCTGGAAATTGTAAACTTTCTCACTCATCAATATCAGTTCGTCTACTGCAAGTTTTCTGCCTGTGACAGCATAGAACAGTTTAACGTAATTTTCAACGTGCGACATGAATTTGGCTGGTTCCTTCGTCTGCTTGTTGCCTTCCGGCATAACGTCGTTCCATGGAAGCTTGCATAAGCCATTAAGCCCGAACCATGTGCGCCACATCGGAAACCAATGCAGATTTTCAGCCTTCTGCTCGAAAGTAGGCATCATGTTGTGTACCATATCAAGGAAAATCAGCCATGCCTCGTCATGTTGCGGACCTTTAAGCGTCAAGCCGTAACCTCCCTGCTGCGCCAGCGACTCCTTAGTCACGTACTCCGAGAACTCTAAGCCTTTCGATTCCATGCCTATGTCCTGCATGACATCTGCGTCAGCGCCGTAATTCTCAGCAAACAGTCTCTTCATGTTGCGGATGCCTTGACCCACCACGGTGCCAAAACCCTTTCCACGCGCCATCTGATGCACAAGCTCCAACGCCGCGTCTTTGTTGCCAAAACTCACGTCTAAGCCGTCAGTGGCTTTCTTGTCAATCAAGCCCATGGTGTAGCATTCCATGGCGAAGGCGGTTGCGGTTCCCACGCTAATCGTGTCCAAACCGTAAACGTCACAGTAAAAGTTCATTTCAACCACGTAGTCCGCATCGAAAATGCCGCAGTTGCTGCCCACACCCGCGATGGTCTCGTATTCTGGGCCAGTCACGAAAACTTTCTGTCCCTTGTACGGTCCTGTTTTAAGCTTAAAATCTTTCACTCCGTGAGCACAAGATAGGGAACAGCCGACCCAGCAACCGTCAAATCCCGCGTGGAACTTCTTTCTGTATACTTCTCTGCCCAGCTTTTCAGCGTCGGCATGGCAACCGTACCTGAAATTTTCCACGGGCAGCAGGTCAAAATTGTTCATTATAGGCACGAGATGTGAGGTTCCCACGATTGACATCTCGTTTTGCTTCGGGTCAAGCGTCCTCAACTCCTTATTATACTCCGTGCCCACATGCTTCACAAGTTCAGGATCAGCTGGACCATTGCTGTCTACTGTTATTTTTCCTGAATACTTGACGACGATAGCCTTGATTTTCTTGTTGCGGAGCACCGTGCCTATGCCGCCTCTGCCAGCCTGCTTGAACCGGTGAATCCGCCGTGCCGCGTCGTACCATGAAAAGTTAAGGCACCCCATCAAAGTGTGCTCTGCGCCTGGACCCGCAGAAACCACAGAAATGCTGCGCGGATTGTAGCCGCCGTACTTCTGCGCCAAGATGTCCGCTATCAAATGGGTCTCCGAAGGCAATCCAGTTGCATCTTCAACCTGAACCCGACGGGCGTCGCCGTCAATGAATACAACAACTTCAGACTTGGGTTTGCCTTGCACTTCAAGAGCGTCCCACCCCGCGAACTTCAGGTAAGGACCAAAATAGCCGCCTACGTTAGAGTCCACGACAATGCCCGTTAAAGGCGAAATGGCTACCGCGATGCTTTTTCCGCCGCCAGGATAAACTGGGATGCCGCCTAACGGGCCTGCGGCTAAGCACAACTCGTTTTCAGGGTCACTCCACTTCACGATGCGTTCTTTGGGCAAAGCGTTCCAGAGCAGCCAAACGTTGAAGCCGCGTCCGCCAGTGAACGTGTTCTTCATTTTCTCCGAAACGGGTTTGCTTGTGATTTTCATTTCTGACAGATTAACATGCAGTGTTCTGTTGTTGTAGCCTCTATCCAGCTTTTTCGGCTCGTACTTAAAATGAGCTTTCGCCACGTTTTTCCACCTTAACACGTATTCCGTAAGGAAAGAGCGGCATAGCAAATAGGCTTTTTGTTACATATCCGAAAAATTGAAGGAGAAAGTGGTGTGCGGTTATTTTCTGATTTGTCCGCTGCCGAGAATGAAGTACTTCGTGGTAGTCAAGTGTTGAACGCTCATTGGTCCTCTTGCATGCAGTTTTTGGGTGCTGATTCCGATTTCCGCGCCTAAGCCGAATTGGTTGCCGTCTGTGAACCGTGTAGACGCGTTCCAGTAAACAGCCGCAGAATCCACTTCTCTAATGAAACGTAATGCTTTGTCAAAGTTCGCTGTTAGGATGGACTCGGAATGTTTGGTGCCGTACTTGTTTATGTGCGCTATAGCTTCGTCAAGGTCTTTCACGACTTTCACGCCGATTATGAAGTCCAAGTATTCAGTGTACCAGTCTTCTTCAGTGGCAAGCTTCACGTCCGCAACTATCGCCGCTGTTTTCTTGCAGCCTCGGACTTCAACGCCTTCCTTTCGGAGCGCCGCTATTGCCACGGGCAGAAACTGCTCCACTATGTTTTGATGCACGAGGAGTTTCTCTGCGGCGTTGCATGTTCCCGGTCTTTGGCACTTGGCGTTTATGATTATGGGCATCGCCCTGTCCAAGTCTGCGTCTTCTTCAACGTAAATGTGGCAGTTGCCTGTTCCTGTCTCGATAACTGGGATGGACGCTTTCTCCACCACGGTTCGGATTAGGTCAGCGCCTCCGCGGGGAATCAACACGTCCACGTACTTGCGCATTCGCATAAATTCCTCAGCCACGCTTCGATCGGTTGAGCTGACAACTTGCACGGCGTCAACGGGCACGGCAGTGTTTGCCAACGCGTCGCGTAGCACTTCGCCTATTGCGATGTTGGAGTTTATGGCGTCTGAACCGCCTCTGAGAACCACTGCGTTGCCGGATTTTATGCAGATTCCCGACGCGTCCGATGTAACGTCGGGTCTGGACTCGTAAATTATGCCTACTACGCCTAAGGGCACACGCATCTGCCCAATCATTAAGCCGTTGGGGCGGGTCCACGTTTTAATTATCTCGCCCACGGGGTCATCAATTTCAGCGACCTCCCGCAAGCAACGTGCCATGTTCGCTATTTTGCGGTTATCCAGCGCCAGCCTGTCCAGTAATGCGGTTTTCAAGCCTTTGGCTTTGGCTGCTTCAGCGTCTTTCTTGTTTGCTGAAAGAATCTGGTCCGCGTTTGCTTCAAGCGCCTCAGCCATTTTGCAGACCGTCAAGTTTTTCTCTTCAGTGGAAAGTTTAGCCAGCTGAACTGAGGCTGCCTGCGCTTTTTTACAGATTTCCAGCATCATTTTTCTTCCCTTACAAGCTGTATGTGTTTACGTTCAATAACTTCTTTTTGGCGGATGTAGCCGAGTTTTTTCTTGACTTCGTTGATTTGTAAGCCTTTTATCAGGTTTAATTCGCCGCTGTTGTAGTTCGGGTTTCCCTTTGCAAACTCAACGTTGCCTGGGTCAACGATGCCCACTACGTCGCCTGCGTTGAAGTGCCCGATTATCTTGCTTACGCCCACAGGCAGCAGGCTTGAGCCTTCAAGTATCGCTTTTTTGGCGCCTTCGTTAACGTGGATTTGCCCTTTAACTGAAGCGCCGTATGCTATCCACCGTTTCACCGCGGGCATTTGGCATTGCGGTTTAAAGTATGTGCCTACTTCTTTGCCTGCGAGGATGTCTGTGAGAACGTTTTCTCTTCGGCTGTTAGCTACTACTACGGGTATGCCGCATGTCGTGGCGATTTCAGCGGCTTTCACTTTGCTTTGGATTCCGCCTCTGCCCCACTTGCTTTTTCCGTTAAGCGCGCTTTTCAGTTCCGCGGTGATGTTTTCAACGGTTTTTATCATCTGTGCCCCAGGTTTCTGCGGGTCAGTCGTGTATATGCCGTCCACGTCCGAGAGTATGACGACGAGGTTTGCTCTTACGGCGTTAGCTACGAGCACTGAAAGTATGTCGTTGTCGCTGAAGTTCACTCTGTAGCCTTCAGTTAACGGGATGAGCTCGTCAACGGATGTTACGTCGTTTTCGTTTATTATGGGTATGACGCCCGTTTTCAGGAGCATTTCTAAGACGTTGCATGTGTGCAGGTAGGAGCCTCTGTTGGAGAGGTCTTCCGCGGTTAGCAGGATTTGGGCGACTTTTAACCCGTGTTCCTTGAAAAGTTCACGGTACTTAGCCATCAGCACGCTTTGTCCTGTGGCGGCTGCGGCTTGCTGGAAAACGATGTCGTTGGGCTTCGGAGGTATGCCCAGTTCGGCTATGCCTGCGGCTACTGCGCCAGATGTGACTAGGACTATTTTGTCGCTTTGCTTGTGTGCGGCTGCTATCTGAGCGGTTAGCCTGTGCATTTCTTCTTCGTCGAGTTTGCCTTGGCTTGTGGTTATGCCGCTGGTGCCGACTTTCACCACCACTAATCTTGAAGTCACTCATTTTTCCCTTCTTGTGTAATGTGTGGGCGACATTGATTTTTTTCTTGGTACTGCTTTAGTTCATCTAGCTTAAAAAGGCAATCTGTGTGGTCTTTTGAGTTTTGCGGTTCTGTTGTGCTCGGAACAGTCTATACCCCCTTTATATAAAGAAACTTTAAATACCGCTGAAGAAACGCGCGCTGCTGGTCTCTGCTTTTTGGTTATTAGGCGGCAGATGGTTTTGGGCTTGGTGTTTCATCATGCTTTTGGTTGTGAAAAACGCCAATACGGACCTACCCCCTATAGGTTTCTGCATTCTATTTCTATTAGGCTCCAAATATGATGGCTTGTCAAGAAATGCTGACTAACGCTGAGCCGTTTGGTCAAGGAATCTTGACAAGAACGCTTTAATTGCGGACGCAACGGGGTATTATGGGGGTACGCATGAGTAAAAGCGTCGCGCTGCTGCTTGTTCTCGTCTTCCTAACAGCGTCAAGTGTAGTCGTGCCTTTGCGCCCGTTCAAAAGCGCGTTTAATGGTAATGCTTATCTTCGTACGTTTTTATGATTTACTTTGAATAGAAGAATTAGGTGATTTTAAGATGGCTGCTGAGGGTCCAAGAGTCAGGCGAGAGAAAAATACCATTGAAGCGATGATCCGCATATACTGCAAGAATCATCATGAAAGCAAAGGTGAACTTTGCCCAGAATGCAGCGAGTTACTTGAGTACGCAAAGACGCGGCTGGATAAATGCCCCTTCCAAGAGAATAAATCCACATGCGGTAAGTGTTTAATACATTGCTACCAACCTCAAATGAGAGAAAAAGTAAAGAAAGTTATGAAGCACTCAGGGCCGCGCATGCTTTTGCATCATCCACTTCTAGCGATACAGCACGTTATTGACGGACGCAAGAAACCAGAAAAAATAGCCAAAAAAACTCGCTAACGCTTCACAGGTAACCTTCAATCTGGAATCCCACAAAACATAAAAACTAAATACTAATACCACGATTAAGTGCAGTGATTCACAATGGCAAAGAGACATTCGGGCAAGATATTTATAGCCATTTTAGTAGTTGTGATTGTTGTTCTGGCTTTCATAATCTTCTTCGCAGGATCACAGCCCAATCAAGGTGCGACACCAGGAGTTAATGTGGGAGATGAGTTCGTTTATGACATCAGGGGTTTCTGGAGTGCCACTGATTCAAGTACACAAATGCCTGAGGCTTTTTCGCAATTAAATATGACGGAATTGTACAAAATTACCGTGACAGAAGTATCTGACCCAGAAGTCTCAATTGAGGCTATTTGGCGTTTTAAAAACGGAACTGAATATAAGGGAACGGGTACTGTGAATGTGGAAACAGGAATATATAATCCTACTGAGGGGTTTTGGGCGATTTACGGTGCCAATCTTAAGGCAAATGACCGAATTCGTCCTTTAGGACCAGACCGAGCCATTGTTAACGAGACCGTAACTAGTAACTATGGTGCGGGCGGCACAAGAGAAACAAATCGTATTTCACTAATCCGCGAATACTACGACGCTGATGACCCTACCTCCACTAAGACCGAATACATTAACATCAACTTTGACAGGAAGACAGGGATGCTTGTTGACTTACTTGACAGGTCAGTATATTCCAGTCCACAACAGACGCTGACCATCACATGGAAACTCAGAGATACAAACGTTTGGACCATCTCATAGTTCACGTTAACCCTCATTCTGCCTTTATCCAATACAACAACAATTTTTGCAGTAGTTGCTTACAAGAAAGACGGCGCAAGAATAACTTCAGCATGAAAAAATGTACAGGGATGCGGAAGCTTACATTTCTGCTTTTGTTAAAAGTTCTCTTGCGTTCTTGACAGCGATTCGATAGAAAACCACAGTTAAAACGACCGCGATGACTGCGCTCACAACAAGCGCCAAAAAAGGGTCTAAAACGCCTATTCCTGCTAAACTAGGCAAGAATTCTGACATCACAGAGGATAAGACATAGGGTAAAAAGGGCACCAATATCGCTATGCCTGCTATAAGGCAGAAAACTAAGTTAATCAAGCTCCACGACAGCCGTATCATTCTAGCTCTAGGAACTTCGGTGAAATCAGCACCCTTTATCCCATTTGATAATGAAATTGCTGCTATGGCGATTACTAGAAAAACTGCCTCACAGTAAGCCACGATTGTGGCTCGTAATGACGGGTTATATACTACGAACCCGAAAACGCCAGTAATCGCCAAGACTATACTCGAAAAGAAAACTATGAAAAAGTACTTGCTCTTAACCAAAGCCTTAGCAGAAATCGGAGAAGCATAAATTCGCCAAACAACTTGACCTTCTTCACCTATCATGAAACTGCCTAAACTCATGGCCATTATAACAGCTGGAAAAAGAAAAGGCGTGACAAGCATAAGAACGGACGCGGAGGAAGGAACTGATTGCGTTGACGGCATCGATTGCATTAGGGGAACTAAAATGACAACTATTGGAACTATGAATATTGTCATCAACTCGCGTCGGCGCGTAAACGCCTTTAAGTCTTTTCTGATTAATGCTGCTTCAACAGTAGAAAACCCAAGTTTACCTAAGAAACCAGTTCTTGGAGCGTAAGTTCCACGCGAAATCGTTATTGCTGGCGGCTCGTAAAGTCCAAATCGCCTGTTCAGCGAGGTGGCGAGGAAAAACAAGCCAAAGATGAACAAGAGGGAAAGACCCATGAATATTAAGCCCTGCAGCAAGAGACCAGATGTTGTGAAGGAGTAAAGCGCTATGCCTAGCCACACGAAAGGTACGAACCAAGCTGCAGTTTGAGCTGTCGCAATAGTGTCGATGATTGTTAAAGCTCCTCCCGAAGTCACGTAGAAATAAATGATGTAGAATATCAGGAAGAACATTAGTGAGCCGATGAACCTCACCCACACTGCGGCTCGACCCGATGACTTGTAGACGGCGCCGATGAACCTGACCTGCAAGACTCTTAGGATTTCCGTGGCGGCGCTTGCCATGAACGCAGCGGCAAACACGGCGAGAGAGGTCAGCGCAGCGATAAAAAATTGACCAATGAACAATGAGAACACGGTTATGATTGAGGTGATGAGCACAACTGACGCCAGCGGGAAGCCCATTAAGCTGGCTAATATGGATGCCATAGTGTGTTCTTGCCAAGTTACAGGCAGCCAATACGGCACCTGAGTGGAGGTTTTAATGCCGCTGAGGCGAATTTGCTGCATCATAGTGAAGACCAAACTGTAAACAAGAACAAGGGTTGGAAGCGCGAAGAAAAGGCTCAGTGCGCCCTCTTGGAACAGGTTAACTAGGTCAGGTGCAGCCGTTGTGGCGAAATTGTAGATTACGCCCGCCAGCACACCGCTTGCTAAGCCAATGCCTAAAGCAACCCAGTAAGGCCAGTATGCTAGAAAACGGTTTTCACGGTACCTTGTCAGTTTCCGTCCTCTGATGAGCCTGCTAGATTTTCTTTCAACTTGCATCAGGCTGAAGACGTTCTTCCAATTCATTTCGCGAGTTCCTCAACCACGGCTCTTATGTCGTCCGTGCCAGTTAACTTCAAGAAAATGTCTTCTAGTCCTGAATCGGGCAGCTTCGCCATCGCCCTCAATTCTTTCATGTTGCCTAACGCCAAGATTTTTCCTTGGTACATTATGCCTATGCGGTCGCATACTGCTTGCGCTATTTCAAGCACGTGAGTGGACATTATGGTGGTTACGCCTTGGTTTTTCAGTTGATGCAAAAAATCTTTAACTATGCGTGCCGACCGCGGGTCCAAAGCGCTTAACGGTTCGTCTAGGATCAGCAGCTTCGGCCTGTGCAGAAACGCCGAGATCAAAGCGATTTTCTGTTTCATTCC
>JAFGNM010000119.1 GCA_016927015.1 Candidatus Bathyarchaeota archaeon
GCGTATTTTTTGGCAACTCTGGACCAAATGAAACTCCGACTGTATTCATAGGCTTTTGTCTCAGTCTCCATTTTCAAGCTTTCATTGGATAGGAGGGTTTCCATCGCATCAGCTATTGAAGCTGAATTCTTGAAATCACATAAAACCCCTCGCCCATTGTTCAAAACCTCTTTGGCATGGAGATATGGAGTAGATACCACAGCCCTTCCGGCTGCGAGGGCATTAATCAGTGTTCCACTGCTTATCTGATTCGCGCCAGGGTAGGGAGTTATGTAAATGTCTGTGGCTTGAAGGTATCTAATTAATTCCATTTTGCTTAGAAAGCGATTCTGGAATACAACGTGATTCGTGAGCCCCAGTTCTTTAACCTGCTCAAAGAGCATATTGCGATATTTCTCACCTTCAATCCTCTTTACCATGGGATGAGTTTCCCCAATAATCAAGTAAATAACTTCTGGATGCTTGGCTACAACCTGGGGAAGTGCTTGAATTGCGTACTCGATGCCTTTGCCGCTACTTATTAACCCAAAAGTGCACAATACTACTCGGTTCTTTAACCCTAGTGAGGGTTTGATGTAGTCGCTGGAAACGAAAGGTATGTTTGGGCAACCATGGGGTATGACATTAATTTTTTTAAAATGGATTCCGAGTTGTGCTAAAATCCCTATTGCTATGTTAGTCATGACTACAACCGCGTTGCTTCGAGATAGAATTTCCTTCAGAACTCTTTGCCCCTTCGGGTCAAGGTCCGGCTGCAACGTATGCAGAGTTGTTACCACTGGCTTCTTCAGGGTTTCGAGAAAAGAAAGAACATGACTGCCCCATTCTCCGCCAAAAATGCCGAACTCGTGTTGAATATTGACTACATCAATATCTGAAGAATTTACTTCTTCGGCTACCTTGATGTAATCCTCTTCGTTGTCGTGCCTTATCCGCCATTTAACTCGTTCATCATAGCGGTGACAAGCTCTGTTTTCATTTACAGCAATCACGGTGGATGAAACAGAATCACTATAAAGATCCATGGCATCGACCAAATCTTTGGTGAAGACGCCTATCCCACACTTCCTCGGAGGGTAGGTGCTAAGATAACATACTTTTTTTGAAGTTCGAGAACCCAACAACATTTTGCGTATCCTTCCATTAAGTTTTTAATTTCTATCTGGCGCAATTTTCTGATTCGACGGGCGGCACGTATTCATCTAAGACTTGTTGGATGTTACACAAACGCATTTCCTTATTTCTCATCTCAACCATCTCACCGAACATTTGCCAATTAGAACAATCTGGAGAAAAAGGAAATACCAAGCACACTTGATCTGCGCGTTTAGCCGATCTGACTCTTCCTCTAAAGAACTCTAATAGTTAATATGTAGTACGTAGCCGACTATATTAGGATAGTCACAGTGGAAATACGTTTACACATCAATTTACTTAGTTTTAGAGTCCCATTTTTGAAAGCTGCAAGATTTCTTTATTGACTCTAAAATGCTTACAATTATAGGTGTTTGTTAGTGCGCGCTAAGACATACCTGACAGGTGAACCTTAGAGACACATTGACTAATGTCCAGACTATGCTTCTTTGAAACCCTATTTTTTATTGAGAAACTCGGAAGATTTTGTGGCTAAGTGCGAGGCTATCAAATTGCTTTGCGCGCCGAGCCGTTTACTCGGGTAACTTGTCGATGAACTGCTTCACGTTTCTTCGGTACTGTTTGAAGGCGTCTCTGCCCTTCCGCGTCAGCTTCAACGCAGTGTGCGGCGTCCTGTCCACGAACTCTTTTGTTACCTCAACGTAGCCAGCGTCTTCCAGCTTCCGCAGGTGCGAGGACAAGTTGCCAGGCGTCATTGCCGTCTGGTGCTGGAGAAACTGGAAGTCGGCGCTTTCAACCACGTAAAGGTGCATCATTATGGTTAGCCTGGAGGGCTCGTGTATTAGCCTGTCGATGTTTTGTATGCCTTCGTCACTGGGCGCCATTGTCCGGGGCACCTTTCTGCAGAGGATAACGACGCGTGAACTGCACCAGTAGCGCTGCTCCGCTGGCAATGATTACGCTGCCTATGACTAACAAGAGATATTCAAAGGGAACGCTGAGGAAGTGGCCGCTGACGAACAAGGCAAGCGTGAGCAAACCGTACCCGTGAAGCCGTTTCAACCCCATTGTGTAAGCGAACAGGCTCCCTATGACGGCGCTTCCCAAGCCCACCACAATCATGCCGTACTCGAATATTGTGTCAATCCAGACTGGTCTGCCGTTTTGAGCTGTTGCCATAGTGAACAGAAAGAGAACGCCGAAACCCGCCACCATCAAACCCAGCAAGAGCGCAAAGAGCTTGCTTGACCCTTTCGTTCCGATGTTTACGTAGCCAATTCTAGGCATTGTGATTTTTCTTTTTGCTTGAATCCAAATGGGCAGCACTATTGCAATTAGAATGGCGGGCATTATGGATGCGAAGCTGAGGTCAAATAGGCGGTCTATGACTATTCCTAAGCCGAACGCTAAAGCGTAGAGGCCGATGACTATGTCTATTAGGCCGTCTTGGTGATAGGACATGTATGTTTTTCTCTCGATTTCTCTCAGGGTGTTCTGTTTTGTCACGGTTTTCAACCTGAATACACAGACTACTTTGTAAGATATAAAGCTTTGTATTGCAAAGTAGTTTGTAAACAACTAGAACCCCAAACACCACACCCGAACACACAGGCTTGAAAAAAATCGTTATCTCCGCACTTATCATAATCTTAACATACTGGGATTCAAAATGGCAAAAACCATCGCCACATACAGATCAATATCTGGCTTCACAAAGAAATAATTGAACATGCGCAGTCCCTTGGATAACGCGCGCGAAGTACACCTGCAAAACTCATCAGATAACAAAAACGGAAAAGGGAACTATTAAATTGCGCAGAAATATGAACAGAATAGCACCTAGGCACAGCATGGTTGAATTATATTTCAAATTCATAAAAGACATATTGTCTCCCTCACTATAATGCTGTTGCAGCAACATTAAGGGAAAAGAGGGGTCAATTTTGATAGCAAGTATCTTAATTATTGACGATGATGCAGGAGTGAGAGATATGCTCTCTTCAATTCTGGAAGATGAGGGCTATTCAGTTGAAACTGTTGACAATGGCCAGCAAGCTATCAAAACCTGTGAAAAACTGCCTTTTGATGTTGCCCTTGTCGATATTAACCTGCCAGACATAAAAGGAACTGAACTGCTCCATAAATTAAAACAGATACAACCCAAAATGGTCAAGATAATCGTCACGGGACACCCTTCAATTGAAAACGCCGTGAAGGCGCTCAACGAAAAATCTGACGGATTCATATCAAAGCCTTTCGACCCACAAGAACTCTTGGAAATGATAAGAAAACTCATTGCTGAGAAGAAAAACGAGTATTTACAGATGATGTCAGAAGTCGAAAATTCAAAAAAGAATAATCCCGTTTTCAAGTATCAACAGCCAGACCGATGGTAACTCGGGATTAAAATTTAATCCTATCCAGAAGGAAAAACTACCTAATTTGGGTTTCTTTTTCAAAATAGGAGCATAAAGCAGGTTTCTCCAATTGAAGGTTAGAGACACGGGCACACCCTTCTTGGGTGTAGTCCCCCAAAGGGGACAAAAGCTCGTTTTACCTGCTATCCACTCCGATTATTCAAAAGGCTGGAGAGACAATTAAGGTTTAGTGTTTGCGTTTCTTGAAGTAGACATTCAGTTCTTTAAGGATACACTTTGATTTGGGCTTTAATTTATTTTCTTTTTATGAGGTAAAGCAGCAAGCCTAAACCCAAAGCTATTACTGCCAATACTAAAGCCACACCTATGATTATTTCTTGTTCTGTTGATTGAGGCTCACTGTAAGGTGTCGGTGTTGGTGTTGGCGGAGTTGCTGTGGCGTACATGAGACTGGTGACAACCATTGGAGATCCAGCAAGGTAGCTCACATGTAAATTGCCGTCAGCGTCTACTGCCAAGTAACCAGAGACATCTGTAGCTTGCATATCCCAAGCTGTACCCGTCCAACTAGCATACACTGGTTCATTACTAGAGCAGATGATGTGCGGGTAATCACGCGAATCCAACGCGAGACTCATTGAGTAAGGTAACCTAATGTCTGAAACCACTGTCTGCATATCCCAGCCAGTTCCATTCCAACTGGCATACAGTATTGTGCTTAGAACAGTCTTACTTTCCGAACTTACATAGTGGTGCTTTGTGAAGATAGAGTGTAGACCGCCCTTGGAATCCACCACCAAGCTTCCGTATTCGCCTGTTGGAGGGGGCAGGGAGAGTGGTTGTATTTTCCAGCTTGAGTTTTGGTACGTGGCGAGCGTGACGTTTATTGCTTGAATGCCTACGTCTTGAGGGAAATACACGTAGGACGAGGGACTGTGCATTATGTATGGCGTGTCGTTTTTGTCTAAAACAAAAGAAAGCTTGGGTGGTATTTCTACATCCTCGTATTGGGCTACTGTTTGAACCGTCCACTCTTCCCCGTTCAAGACGGCGTACTTGACTGTTATTCCGTCGGTATAGGCGACATGCGGGTTGCCCTGCGAATCTAAAGCGACAACCCCCGAGCCATAACTCGTAAAGTTGGGGTCAACTATTTGAATGTCCCACTCTGACCCTGTCCAACTAGCGTACATTAAGGGTTCCAGAGAACCTTTGTAGAGTATGTGTGGCTGGTCGTTATCGTCCAATACAAGGCTTAGGGTGATGCCTTTGGCTATTTGTTGGGTTTTCCAGTTGGTGCCGTTCCAGTTTGCGTACATCACTAAACCCGTTTGGCGCCTATTGGGTTCAACGCGGAGATCGTTGTAGGCAATGTGGGGTAAGCCTTTGGAGTCCAGAGCAATAGGACAGCGGCTTTGATAAGTGTGGGCGCTTTCATCGACCGTTTGAATGTTCCATGATAAGGCAGACCCAGCTATCACTGGGAGAAGATGGAACAATAGCATGGATAATAGAATCAGGCTGAAGAACGCACTCTGGGGTGACTTCTTGTTCACAGTGCAATCCTCCAACTAGGATAACCCATAGTTGTGATTAAAGCGTTTCTGTAAAGAATCTTTGACTCAATTTTTCTTGACCAAGCCCAAAGCACCTCATTGCCCCCTCACACCACGCGGAACCAGCAGCACAGCAGCATTAAATTTTAATCCAAAAGCCCAACCCAAATTAATTTTTTTCAAATTACAATTGTGGGTTAAGGTTTGGATTTCTTCAGCAATGTCCCAGAGTCCCAGAATAGTATAACGATTAAAACAGTAAAGTATATGATGCCGCCCCAAAGGGGGTTGTGGTAGTTAATGAAAACAGTATTGGAAAGGTTATGCATTACATGAAAGATTATCATTAGCGGAATGCTTTTTGTTTTCAGGTAAATCCAAGTGTATATGCAAGAGATGACAGTCACGGTAAATATGAACTGTGGAAAAGTGCTCCAGTCTCTGCTACCCAAAACGTAGAACAGCAAATGCCAAAAAGCCCAGATAACGCCAATGACTATTCCTGAAGTAATAGGTCTAAAATGCTGGTTCATTTTCGGAAGAGCATATCCTCTCCAGCCGGGCTCTTCAGCTAATGCTGCAAAGAAAATGTTGGAAATGACAGTGGCTAATGTAATACCCCATAAGCTTACGTTAAAGTAGTCGTGATTTGAAGGATTTCCCAGCGCCAGATTGAAAGCTATCGGCAAGGAATACACGAAAATTGGGAGCAGGAAAACCAGCAAATACCAATAATACTTAACTTTGAATTTAATCAAGCTTTCAGCAAACTGTTTCAACCCTTTTTTTCCTTCGAAATACCCTGTCACAACCAAAGCAGATATTGTCGGTCCGAAAGCCTGAACCGAAACAAGCAACGTAGCTAAAACGCCGATAACACTCTCGTAGCTTTGCGCGTAGTAAAGGTCTGGAAGAAAGAAAATTACAAACGCCCAGCCCCACGACACCACAAAAGTAAGCAAGAAGAACAGGAAAATGGGAGTTAGCCCTCTTTTCTCGTTGCTGTTTATCTCTTCAGGATTAGACATTGCTTAGCAGTATACTGAAAAACTATTTGAGATTTGTCCAATGGTAAGGGAAACCATGGCAAATGACCATGGCTGTCGAATAACGCGCTTGGAAAACAGCAGCTCTATACAACAGTTTCTTGGAAGGTTAGTGTAGTTCTGTTGTGCAGTTTCACGGGTGTCAAATAAAAACTTGCCCTTTTTTCGGACAAACTGTTGTACAAGTTAAGCCTGAAGCATAGACTCGTTTGATTCTCAGAAAAACATGCGCTAAATCTGATTCTCCAACAATTGTTCAGGGATAACCATTTCCACTGTTTCGGCTTTCTTTTTTCCTCTTTTCTCGTTTCGCCTAAGCGCCTCAAGATCCGTCGCTTCAAAGTTCGGTAAGATGCACATGTTTTTCCCTTGAACACTTGCACTATTAGATTTTATGAATTACTAATCCATTCCAACACCAAAAAACAGCGCAAGCACACGCAAAATTTGTACCCACTCAAGATTTACTAAGCTTCATACTGTTCAAGGCACTTCTAAAAATCATTTTAAGCCTAAACACCTCTTTGTATATGCAGTAGCAACCGGAAGAGTGGAGACCGATGACTGAGTCTGGAAAAACAAAATGCCAAATCTGCGGATGCGAAATCTCGGAAGAAAACAGCTACGTGTTTAAAGGCGCAGTACTTTGCGAGGACTGCCACATGGAAGAAACTCACCCGGTCATAACCTGCGACCCGAAAGCCGTCCGTTCAGCCAAAGTACTAAGCCAATCAGACAGACCAAGCGGGAAAGACAGCTTAGATGACCTGCAAAAAGCCCTGTACAAGTTTGTAACGGACAAGGGCAAAGTCACCCTCCAAGAAATATGCGCCGAATTCAATCTGTCGCCAGTGCGAGCACAGAACCAACTCGCAATACTGAGGCACCTTGAACTGATTAAAGGCAAAAAAGAAGCTGACAACACCTATATCGTTCCCTTCTAACCAAGCGTAGCGCCGTTCTGACAAGTCGTCATAGTTGAAAAACCTTTTATGCGTTTCCACATCACTTCTTAATTGGTGCAGAAATGTTTCCATCTGCAATGGAAGAATATGTGTATCCATATGCCGCCATCTTTGCGCCCCTAATTACAGCCGCCCTGATCATCAGTATGGTATTATTTGTTAAATATCCCTCTTCAAGACAGTATGTGCTACCCTGTATGCTTCTCCTTGCAATTTTTGAATTTTACACGTTCCACCAAGTTTGGGTGGAAGGTGTGTTCATTGGATTTATAACATTGACCTGTTTCGGGGTCATGGCAGTGTTAAATTACTCAGAAGAATTACGTTCCAGAATCGCTACGGGAGTATTATTTATAGTGCTAGGCTGCCTTGAGTTGTGTATGCCCCTCCACTTTCTGTCGAAGGCCCAAGGCGTAGAATTTTTCCTATATTGGAGAAATATTACGTGGCTGATTATACTGTTTTCCTTGGCTTTTGCTGCTTTAGTCGGTGGGATTCTCATCCTGATTCCAGCATTAAAAAAGATGCACTCCTCAAAGGCTTAACCGTTTAATCAACGTTTGAGTCTTTTCTTCATCCCTCAGCGTTTCCTCAATTATGGCGTTTGCAAGCACGTAAATCCTCAAGTCATTCAACAAAGCAAGCTTCCTAATCTGCTGGTGCAAATCAGCCCGAACCTCAACAACTGTTCTTCTATGCTTGTCCACTGGTTACGCCCTCGCAAGCTTATACCGGCTGAGACTGTCCGTCTTGCTTTTCAGCCTAAACATGTAGTCCGCAAGCAACGGCTGCTCCCGCCCCAACTCCAGCGCCGTCTCCAGCGTCTGCGTTTTGGCGTCAACATTGTACTCGACGTTTAGGATGCGGAAATCGCTGTCAACGCCTTCGTTAGGCAGCGCAACATGCACTTTGTCGCCAGCCAGCAACGGCGCAGCCCCGTAATCCATGACGGTGCTTCTAAGCGTAAGCTGCTCCGCTGGGTCCTTCAAACTCGCCAGCAAAGCTTTTGCCCGCGAAGTGCACTCGCCGTCGCTCCAGAGCTCCTCATCCACTTCAACAAGCTCCCTAAGCCCGTAGCCGCTTTGGCTGCCAGCGTCTTCCTGCACGGTGCTGTAGCGGCGACCGCCAAAAAACAAGCCGTCCACCCAGAAACTGCCCGTGCCCGCGCCGTCAAACCAGCACACCACACGCACCTTCTTCACTTGTGTCCAAACGAAGCCGCTTTCCACCTGCCACACATCAGCGTTAGCAGCGCCAACCCGCATCTGGGTCTGGAACCACTTCTCGTGGCCAACTGTGAACTCGTGTCCCGCAGCGCGGTCTGCCGAATCAAAAAGCGTCAAAGTCACGTTGCCATTAAAAGCGCTCTCCCTGCTGAGCCACAGGTTCAACACGGGAAAAAGCGCAGCGTCCACTTCCTTGCCCGCGTCCAGCGTGAACAAGCAGCCGCCATAGTTCAAGTTCTGCGCGTACGTTTTAATGCTCCCCGAACCTTTCACCTTCACGGCGCTGTCAAAGCTGACGTTTCCAGAAGTGCTGGTCCAGGCGCCGTCTGCGGGCGTTAAGCTTTCAGTCCACGAGTCCTTGTCCAAGGGCACGCTCTTGTCAGCCACCCCGTAAACCGTTATGCAGTTGCGCACGCGGTGGATGTCCCTGCCGTACTCGCTCTGCTCAATCTTCTCGCTTAGGCTTACGCTGCTGGTTTTGCTGTTTCGGGGGAAAAACTCGAATTTGCCGTCGGGCGCCACGCGAAAATCGTAGCCGATGACGCCTGCCTTGTCAGCGCTCTCCGCTACGTACTGCAACACATCGATGACGGGCGTGTTCTCGTACGCTAAGCTTGTGTACGTGGTATCCGTATCCTCAACCAACTCGGTGCTGTCGCGAACGTGGCTTAAACCCACATAGTAATCCAGCAGGTCCTTGACGATTTCCTCGCCTTTCTTGTTCTCGTAAGTCTTCGTCACCACGCGGCGGAACAACCGTTCGCCCCAACACCGACCAGAAACGCGCACGTAACTCTCCACGGGCGTGGATTCGTACTTGACACTTTCCACCCTGCACGTCATCAGCAACGGGCAACTGGCGCCTCTGCCCACGCTTATGCTGCCGTCCACGCCCACGCTTACAGGCGTCGCACCGTTCGGGCTGTATTTGCCGCCCCAGTTCTGCAGCAACGCCTCGAAACTGCTCACTTCCCGCGTGCAACCCCAATGCACACGGAGCTCAACCACGTCGCCCTGCGGCGGAGTCACACCGCCAAACACGATTGCCACGACAGGCGCGTCAACGCTCACCGTTTACTCCACTCCACGCCTGTACAACTCAGCCTCGCCAGCACGCTGAATACTACGTACATGCGAAGGCGACGCTGCAGAAGCCTCATTAAAGCTCTGGACGCTGGCGGTTGCCGAGTTCATGCTGTTCGCGAAGCTCCACATCGCAGCGGCAGCAGCCACGATAACCGCTATGCCCACGCCCGTTAAAGCCAAAAACGTGGCGAAGCTTATGTTTAAGCTGTTCTGCACCATGGTGGCAAAGGCCGTCGCGGCAGCATAAACCTTCTGAGCCACAGCAACGCCAGCGCTCGTTCGCATGAACATGCCCATAACCGAAACCACCATCATGGCGGAGTTGAAAGTCCGCGCTTGCGCATCGTTCAGCAAGCCAAACTGGTTAGCGATGTACCCGACTGCCGCGCCCGTGGCACCTAAACCCGCTACGGCAGCGCCCAAGCTTTTAACTCGAGCCGCAAGAACCTCAGCGTCCGTTTGAACCCTGCTAAACTCGGCGCTCGCACGGTTAACAGCCCTTATCGTGACGGCTATCTCTCTGAAGCTCACAATCCCGCCTCCACCTTAGCCAAATCCACCGCCGTCAACAGCACGCGCTCAAGCTCTGGCAGACGCGCTTGAACCGCAGGGTTCAGGAAAGGTTGAGCCATTGCATAGCGAGTGCCGAATTCAACGTTAGCCGCGTAAGCAGCTTCAGCGCCCACTTCAGCGTTCCACTCTTGGATTCGCGCGAAAATGGTGCTTCGCAAGTAGCCAGTCCTCACGGGCACGAGGCGCTTGGCTTCGGTTTTGACGTTTTCAGCCCACTTAACCAGTTGCCCATGCACTTGCCTCTGCATTTCCGCATCAAAACGGTTCATCGCTTGCGTAAACTCCGCGGCGCCCGCCAGGTCAAGGGTGATTTCAACGCTCATGCTTTTTTTGCCTCTTTCTCCGCTTTTCTTCGTTCTTCCTCTGTTTGTCGGTCTATTTCATTGAGGATGACGGTGAACTGGTGGATGGCTCGGGCTGGTTGCCGTGCGAGCTGGGTTGGGGTCCAGCCGAATTCTTTGCAGAGGCGGAAGTCTGTGACTGCGGGGTGTGGCTGTTGGCGTCTGACTGCTCGGATAAAAAAGCCGTTTCGTCACGTGTCATGGCGCACAAGCCGTTGACGATTCGGGAGAGCAACTCGCCGAGCGCTATGGGAACGCCGACTTCTTCGCCTAACAGCTTTTCCAGCGTTAACGGCTCATGAGGCGGCTGCTCTTTAAGCGCTGCCCAAATGGTCTCAGCCTGTATCGCGATGAAGTCGCTGCTGGCAACTTGACCTGAAACTGGGTGGTATCGTGTGTGCTTCTGGATTATGCGGCTACGCTTCGCCCACGTGAGCTCTTGGAAAACGTATTTGCCAGCGTACTCCTCGCCGTACTCACTGCCGAGGTTAATGGTTTCTTTGCGCA
The DNA here is from genome assembly GCA_016927015.1 of Candidatus Bathyarchaeota archaeon. GTDB lineage: Archaea > Thermoproteota > Bathyarchaeia > Bathyarchaeales > Bathycorpusculaceae > SG8-32-3. The sequence goes on from JAFGNM010000119.1 coordinate 10,774, forward strand.
TTCTGAATCATCTCCATGGTGGCTATGCGGTTGGTTATGGCGGTGTTCACGTCTTCAAGGATAATGTTCTGCATCCACTTGGGCAGTTTCAAGATGCGTTCGCCGAGCTTCTCCCACGTACGAATCCACTTCTTGCGGAGCTCGGCTTCTCTGCCGAAATCCTCTAAAACCTTAACTTTCACATCACTCATGCCCTTCACCCGCCTAGCTTATCGTGACTGTTTTGGCAACGAACGCGGCTTTCAAGCTGACAAGCTCCTCGATGCGCGTGGGCGACGCAGCGTTTTCCCATTTGCAGCCGGTGAAAACAGCTTTGCAGGTTCCGCCTAAACCAAACTCCAAGCTGAACTCGGCGTCGTTGACGACGTCGTCGAATTCTTCTTTGCTTTCAAACTCGAAAACCACTTCGCCCGTTAAGTCGCGGTGCCTGTGCGGCAGGTACTTGAGGACGTTTCCGTTTGGCGTGCGGATCACGGGGACTTGTTTGAGGTTGTTTTCGATGGTCCATTTCCAGTCGGTTACGCGCTCCAGCGTTGCAGCGTCTTTTTTGATGTAGCTTTCATAGAACGGCACAGCTCCAGCATGGTCAGCGTACGATGCGCCTGTTATCTTTGCGATTCCCGCTGCGAAGTCTTGGGCGAGAAGCTCAACGCTTGCTTTCACAACGTCTTCGACGCTGCACTCGACAGTGGCTCTTTGGAACTTGCAGCCCATGTGCAGCAACGAGATAATGTCCGTGGCGGCGGCGAAAACGCCTTTGTAATAAAGCACTTGAACGCTCAGGGACTTGTTTAACTCCGCTTTTGCGTACTGAAGAAAGTTTATGGGTGCTTCGCTGGGCAAGGGATAACTGATTTTCAGGGTTGGCGCCCGCAGGCCTTTCTTTATTGCTTGCAGGTCAATGGAGCCTACTCCGCGAAGCTTGATGTTGTTGGGGTTCACGGTTGGCTCAATGCTCTCCGCTGGGACGCTTAGCATCGACGGGTTCGCGGGTGTCTGCCCATACTCCGTTTCGTCCACGTAGTAAACTCGGCTTTCATGGGCACTATATGTTTCTGGCATTCTGTTTTTTCACACTCCTATGTTCTCGAAAAACCATGATTTCACGGTGAATTCCGTGCGGAAAACAAACGGCTTAACGTCCACGCGGTCCAAGTTGCGGAAACCTGCGACGTCACAGTAGGTTATGCCGTTAACAGTGACCACACAGCAGGCGTAGTTGCAGTATAGTACTGCGGGGGTTGAGCCGTCGCTGGCGTTCAGGGTTCTGGCAAGGAACCACACGTACCCTCCTTGGTTAATGTAGTTTGGCAGGTTTGATGCCAACGTTACGGTAATCGTCTCGTCGGTTCCGCCTGCTCCGCCTGTCTGCGCGTTCTGCCAAGCACCAGCCTCACGGTTCCACACTTTGACGGAGACGCCGTTGCCGCCTGGCGCTGTGCCGTAGCCCTCAAAAGATAAAACCATTTTCTTGACGGTTTTTTCTCGGCTTGCAATCTTGAAGCGGAACAGTGCCACTGCATAGTCGCCGCTTTCGCCTTGGATTATTTGGCAACGGTCGTCGTCGCTGTACCACAGTTGCTGATACTGCTCGCTTGACAGTTCAATCCACCCAGAAGAGTCGGGCGCAGCTTCGCTGTTGCTGCTATACGCCTTGTGCGCTTGCGTGGTAGGACCCGCGTTGAAGAAGTCGTAAAGCGTCTCGTTCGGTTTAGTGCGGTTCTGTCGCACCACGCGGTTGACTTCCTCAACGATTTTGCCGCGCATAACCCTGCCTGCTTCGTTTACGCGAGGCGCGTCTGACACCCAAACGGTAACCCTCAGAAATGAAAGGCGCCTGCGAGTTTTGCCGCTTAACTCGATTTTCTGGTCGGTGCTTTCCGCCAAACCCACGGTTACTTGCCCGTCACAGCCTTTGAACGCGTCAGTGTTCTGCCACTCGCTCGTCACGATTATGGTGGCTAGCGCACCATCGTCCTTGGCCACGCGCATTTCCGTCCTGAGCAGTCTTACCACGGTGGTGGCGGCGTCTTCCGTTTCGCTCATTGTGTTATGAGTCTCCTGCAAGCGACTTTGCGAAAGGCAGTTTCGCCTTTGAACGTGAATTCCTGCACGCTGAGGATTTCGTAGTCTTCGCCGTTTCTACGGACCTTGTCGCGACGCCGCAGCGGCGCAAAAACGTGAAGCGACAAGTAATCGCCAGTGACGTAGCCTGGCTCCAACAGTAGTTCTTCGGTTTTAGCGGGCAAAACAATCGCTTTCACGTCTACAGGCTCGCCGTAAGCGGTTCTCTCGCCTGCCTCCTTAATTGGGTGAAGCGTCAGGTTTTCGCCCTTGCTGTTCAGTATCTGCGTGAACCGCGTGACAGGCGCCTCGTAGCTTAGAAGTAGCTGCGCTATCCAGCAGACCGTAGCCATAGCCTGCTTGTTCTCTACGAAGCTGTAATCCGCGTGTTTTGCGCCCCAAAACATGAACTCGCCTGCGTGTTCGCTGATAATTTTGACGCTGAACTCGTAGGCGGATTTGTCGTGGTCTCGGCGTATTTGCGAGAGGATTCCTGAGGTTACGTTGTCATAGTAGTCGCAAGCAGGAGCCCTCGCGGCAACGTTGATGTATCCTGCCCAGCAGACCGCGGGGTTGTACGCGGGATACTGAGTTGAAGCGCTGATGGCGTTGAGAAAAGCGTAAGCTTTCTGCACGGTGGGGCTCCAGCCTCCGTTGTCGTAAACGCCTATAAGCGCGTAGGCTAAAGAGTCGTCAAAAACTGTGCTGTCGTCCAAGCCTGTGCGGTGCCACTGGTTGTCTCCGCTGGGCGGCGGGTCATAATAAACGTAGAAGCCTTCGAGTCCTTCACGGTAGAAGCCTATCGCGTCCAGCATCATGGGTTCGTACTTGTCTTTGTTGGAGGGGTCTGATTCACAAAGCGTTTTCAACGCAATAAGCGCGTAGAGGCATTCAACATCCATCTGCCCTTGCCACTCATCCGAGAGGGTTACAGCTCTCGCGAAGCCGCCGTAGTAGCGGTCATGCACGCCGAGCGGACTTGGCTTGTGCTGCATGTTGTAAAGGAACGTGGCGCCCGCTAGCTTGGCACTGTTCAAGTACGCTGCATTACTCGTAAGCTCGTAGGCTTTCAGCAGCGCAGGTATGGTGCGGCACGCGTCAACACTGTAAAATGTGGTGCTTCCCTCGGCGCTTTTGAA
>JAFGNM010000120.1 GCA_016927015.1 Candidatus Bathyarchaeota archaeon
ACTGGACGCGGCTGGGGAGTAGACTACGTATCTTCAGGCATAATGAGATTAGCGGTTGTCTTCGGCTCCGTAATTCTGCTCTCCGTTCTTCTCGGCAAATTCTTCTGCGGCTGGATCTGCCCCTTCGGCTTGTACCAGGACTTAATTAGCCGACTCAGAAAAGCGTTAAAGATAGAACACCGAAATTTTTCAGACAGCTTTAACGAGAAGTTTCATCAGCTTGGCTACGTGATCCTAGCCCTCATCATAATCCTAAGTGTCATCTTCGGCTCGCAAGCCATAGCTGGCACCCAACTGGTTCCTGGAACAGAAGAAGGCGGCTTTGTCTACACTTACTTTTCAGTGCCTTTCTGCCAGGTCTGTCCCATGAAGCCGCTATGCGTGATGCTGCAGGCTTCAGTAGGGCTTATGAAGCCAGAATGGCTCGTTGAATCAACAACCGGCGACTTCTACCAGTTAGGTTTCTACTTAACTTCACTGAACCTGTTTGTGCTTGGCTTAGTAACCGTAGCCGCCTTCTTCTACCGCAGGGCATGGTGCAGACTCTGTCCCCTAGGCGCTTTAATCGCCTTGTTCAACCGCTTTCCGCCATTCAAACGGTTTTCTGGTATCCGCTTAGAGAAGGTGGAAGAGAAGTGCACTAAATGCGGGGTTTGCAAGAGAGTCTGTCCCACGCAAGTAAATGAAGTGTACGAAGAGAAGGGCGGTGACGTGACCACTTCCAACTGCTTATTATGTATGCGATGTGTTGAAATGTGCCCATACGAAGATGCTTTAAGAGTGAAATTAGCGGGAAAAACCGTGTTGAAATCACGCAACTGGCTAGAATAAAACTAATTAAACGAGAACTATAGTAAAATGGCTGAATAAGCATGAAAAAGACAGCAACAATTGCGTTTACTTTGATTCTTCTTTCGATAGCGCTGATGACAGGAATAGTGAGCCCAGCATCAACAGTGCCTGCAATTCGCATTCTATTCGACGGCAGCATGTTCCCTGCTAATGTGCCAATTCAACGTAACGGCGACGTGTACACTTTCACCGACAACGTTTACGCGCAGATTATTGTGGATAAGGATAACATTGTAATTGATGGTGCAGGCTACACTCTTCAAGGAACCTATAATGGAACACGGACAGACTCGTGGGTGATAGGTCAAGGACCAGAACAAGAATATAATGAAACGGCGCCCCCTTGGACGATAGGCATAGACTTGGCAAACAAAGACAGGTATAATCTGACAGTTAAGAACCTGAACATCAGAAATTTTTACATAGGCATGTATCTTTGGACGTCAAATAACGTCATAGCGGGATGCGCTGTCTCAGATAACATAGTTGGCATAATGCTTTCAGGAAACTCTAATACCCTAACCAAAAATTACATAGCCCGTAACGAAGAAGGCATATTTTTCGGCGTAAACCAGCCTGGAGATGAGCCATTGAACATAGTTCTCACGCAAAACAGCTTTATCGATAACGATGCGCATTTCAGCGGTTGCATATGTGAGGGCTATAACACGACTGAATGCCAGCACACGTGGGATGACGGCGAAGAAGGCAATTACTGGAGCGACTATAAAGGCACAGACGCTGATGGCGACGGAATAGGCGACACACCATACGTAATCGACAGCCAGAACCAAGACCGCTACCCGCTAATGCAAAGTGTAGCTACTCCGCCAACTGCAGCTCCGAAAATGCCTGTTGAGACATTAGTCACAGCTATTGCGGTGCCGATAATCATAGTCGCCGTAGTGGTTGCTTATAGAAGAAAAAAGAAAAAAGCTTTAGAATCAAAAGAACATTGAGAACTTGGAAATGTCGTTGTTACCTGAAATTTCCAATCCGTATGTTGGGGCGTTTGCTGTTGGACTGCTATATGGGACAGTGTTTTGCACTTCAACATGCCTTCCATACATCGCAAGCTACATCGCGGGTATTGGGGCAGACTTCCGCAAAGGAGTAATTGCCACTCTTATCTACAATATGGGTCGCGTAATCGCCTATGCTTTGATTGGAGGCTTGGTAGGCATATTTAGCGGCGTGTTCAGGTTTGTGGTGAGTGAATCCTCCTTTTCCGTTTTTCAACAATACTCTGCATATGGCTTTGGCATAGTGACTATAATCATTGGTGTAAGTATACTTTTGAAGAGCAGATCAACCCTTCACGGTTGCAATCCGGAGTGCAACAAAAACTTGGGTCCAAAGAAAATTTCCACAAGATTTGACGTGCGCGCTTTCTCACTGGGCTTTAGCAGAGGATTAATCGTGTGCCCATACTTGGTGGCAATACTTCTCTTGTACTCTATACCCTTCGCGGCTCCGATTGACAGCTTTGTCGTGGCAGTTTTGTTTGGTTTAGGAACTGCGCTGTCTCCAATGCTATTGTTAGGTGGAGTCACGGGTTGGCTTCTCAACAAAGCACCCTTATTTAGGAAATGGATCGCCATAGCAGGCGGGGGGATACTTGTAGTGCTCGGCGCTGTCACTTTAGTAAACGCAATTATTTTCCCGATTATGTGAAAGCGAACAGCCAATTATCAGCTTCTATCCAAACCTAAAACGCAAAGTTTTTCCAAAAACCTCTAAGAAACTGGTTCTTCTAACTCGCCCTCTGGCACCGTATTGGAAAATTTCCCGTCCTTCATGTAGAGCAAGCGATCTGTGTATTCTTTGACGTATCCAGCGTGTGTGACTGCAACTACTGTTTGCCCCCGCTCCTTACTGGCTTTGTGACACAGCCTCATAATCTCTTTTCCAGTCACCGTGTCTAAGTTGCCAGTAGGCTCATCCAAGAGCAGAACCTGGGGCTCATTAGCAAAAGCCCTTGCGATTGCCACTCTCTGCTGCTCGCCCGCGCTCAGCGCAACAGGCAACCGATCAACCTGTCCTTTTAACCCAACTAACTCTAAAAGACTCATGGATCGCTCAAACCGCTCAGCCTTAGGCATTCCCGTTGGAGCCAACGCAGCCTCCACGTTTTCAACAGCCGTTAACGTGGGTATCAGATTGAAAGCTTGAAAGACGAAACCCACTTTCTTCCGCCTAAATCTAACAAGCGCCTCTTCGCCCAAATCGGAAAGATCCACTCCTTCTACAACAATCCGCCCCGCCGTAGGCTTATCAAGACCACCCAGCAAGTTAAGAAGTGTCGTCTTACCGCTTCCAGAGGCACCGATTATAGTGAGGAACTGGCCTTCAGGAACAAGCAAGTTAACATTGTCAACTGCCTTTACTTCACCACCGTTCTTCAAACGGTAAATCCGCGAAAGATTCTGTGCTTCAATCACATTCATTTTTACGCGTTCTCCTAAACAGCCCTTAAAGCTTCAGCGGGAGTAAGCCTCGCTGCCCTCCATGACGGATAAATGCCCGCTGCTACACCGCTTATTAATGCAATCCCGAACCCCGCAGCCAGAACAACAGGGTCAACAGCAAGGAAGCCACCCATAGTTGAAAGAAAATACCAGGCGAAGCCGTAGCCAACAGCACCGCCCAATATGCCGCCTATGGCTCCCTGCAGCGTTGACTCAATGAATATTTGGCTCACTACGTCAGACCTGCTCCACCCAATAGCCTTCAAAATACCAATCTCCCGGGTACGCTCCGACACAGCAGCAAGCTGCGACCTGATCGTAAACAACACAGCAACGACAGCAAGAGCAATTGAAATGTTCCACGCCGTTTCCTCTCCGATTGTGAGCACCCCAGAAGTTGTTGCCGCCAGATCAGAAGCTGTTATCGGCGTTGCACGTGGCCATCGGCTCACCAACTCTTCAGATACCTCATCCACCTTTCTAGGGTCGCTAACGCTAATGAGAGCTATGTTAGCCAAACCCGTGCTGTCCTCTGGAAGAGCTTTCTGGCATACTGGAAGGGTTACGTAAATGTGAGACTCCAAAATATTCGCCGCGTCAACATTTACTAAACCGACAACCTCGTACTCGACTTCCATGTACACTACATTGGATCCGACGGTTAAGTTGTTTAATCGAGCGTACTCGCGGTCTACAAGCGCCACCGCACCGTCATCAGGAGCCAAGTAGCGCCCTTCAACGACATTTTTAGGTAAGACGGCATTCGTTTCAGTTTCACATGGGTCTATGCCTGTAAACACGATGGCGCCCATTCGATGCATCAACACGGGAACCGCGCGGTCAACCCCGGCAACGTTAGCCATTTCCACGAGGTTATTTTGGTTAAAAGGGTACGAGAAAAGATGATTAGCTATATAGCAACCATAGCCTGAAGGCACAACAGGAGCTGAATAAATCATAATTAAGTCCGTGCCGATTTCCTTAAGAGGTGCTGCGGTGACGGCTTCCCAGCCTCTAGCAGTTGTTACAAGCGCGACTAAGGTGGCGACGACGATGACGAAACCCGCAATGTTTGTGGCTGTTCGGTACTTTCTTCGCCGCATCTCTTTCAAAGCATAAACATGCGTTATCAATAGGGTAATCTCCCTTTTTAGGTAAATCACATAGTACATATTTAATTTTCGGGAAAACCCTCAAACGCCTTCGTTAAACAACCAGAGCAGATACGATATTGATTAATGCGTTCATTGGAAAATTGAGCATTGCCTCTTTTTCCATGTTGGCGCCTTTGCATTGCAGTATGCAAAGTGTAGTTAAAGTGAATTCAGGTTATTGGGGGAGGCGGGTCCTGCTTCAATAAAGGAGAAAGAGAGAAGGGGAGGGATTCAAACGGAACCGGATTCTTTGAAGCAGGATTTTCCGACGCTCACAGTACTACTTTTAACAGGTAATAAATAAAAAACATATGAATCCAGAATCCACATTTTCTCAGGTTGGAAAGTAAAATAACATGCATTTTAGACACAAATGAGTGGAGAATAACACGAAAAAGAAAGAGAAAAAATAATTGGGGTTGGTGTTGGGCGCCTAACGCGTTTATGCGTGCTTTCTTTTGTATATTACGCCTTTAGGGTCTTTAATTAGTAAAGCGCCTTCCCATACTCCAAGTGCCGCAATCAGCATGACGCCGCCGAGAACCATTGCCTCTGTTGTTATTTCGAAGAATTCTCCGCCGCCTTCCATTAAGAAGGGTAGGGCATGATCAACCAGCACCATTATTGTTGTGCCCCAGAGCATTAAGCTAAGAAACTTTAGCAGGTACTTGTCGTTCTCGGCTTGGGTGTACCATATTGCAGTAGCGATTGTTGCGGCAAATGCAAGAATTACCAGCCACATCTCCGTTTACCTCCGTCATGCTTATTAGCCAGTGTTACTATATTTAAATTTAGTGTTACTGGAGGAAGATGGAATGGCTTGTTTCATAGTCCCAATGGTTCTCGCAATCGCAACAACAGGCATACAAATATCCGCACGCAGTCTAGCTCAAAAACTAAAACTAAGCCTACTGAATGCACTACTGTGGGGAGGCGTAATCTTGCTCGCTGTAGAACACGTCTGGCACGGCGAAATAACCGCTTGGCCACCATACCTAACCGCTATGGCTACCCCCGCCGACACCGCCATAATGCTGTCTGAGATGGCTACCGTCGGCACATCAATGGCTCTAGTTGTATCCGCCACATGGCTCACAACACTTGCAATAACCACCCTGACGACAAAGAAAATCTCAGCTACAGACGAGTTAAGCCCACTCAGCAAACCACTAACGACACGAAACCAACAAAACCGCCAAAAAACTGAAAGACGGTTCAAACCGTCCTTTTTTTTCTTTCCTCATAATATTCTTGCAAAACAAGCTTTTTCAATTTACACTATACACATGAAATTACTTAAAATCACTAAAAGTGGTCAATTTGCTTTTCAATAGTACAGAAGGCGGTGGGGCTGGCCGGATTTGAACCGACGACCTTTACCCGGAAACAGCGCTTGTCTGTCCCTACGGGTTTCTCTAAGACC
>JAFGNM010000121.1 GCA_016927015.1 Candidatus Bathyarchaeota archaeon
AGTTTTCAGCCTCAAGTTAACAACAGATTACTGTCATAAAGGTCTATATTTCAATTTACCACTGAACTGCAGCTTACTCAACTTGCAGTTCGTATTCTGCTTTGTAGTCGGCTACAACTTTTATTTTGCGCTCTCGGAAAGCAGCATCCAACTTTGGATCACCAGTGTCAACCCTCAGAGCCTTCAAGCTTCTCAACTTGCCTTCTGTCGCAACCACGATTATGTTGTCTAAACCTACGCGGCGAATTACCTCTGAGCTTATCTGCTGGTTCCCCCTTCCAAAAATGAACCCTTGACCCCCAATCGGCGTGACGATAATCTGTACGGGCTTTCCTGCTATTGCCTCTAAAATCTGCTTCTCGTTCACGTCATTAGCCACTATTTTCTTGTTGCAGAAGAGGTCCACGCCTAAGAGAGTTTTTTTCGCGTCCATCAGGTCCCCGATAGTGCGGGTTGTGGTCCCCGGCCCAATAATGTAGATCACATCAGGTTTCATGTTTTCAATGATGTATACGCCGATAGCGGCGTGGTTACGCAGTTCACTCTCCGTCATCGGACTTGCCACCTTATTTACTTGGATCAAGTGAGGCTCGTAAGGAGCCAGCACGTACCCATAGAGTTCGGCTGAAACGCTGCCTTCTCTGAAAGCTTTCTCGTCAACATCCATCACCTCGGCTTCCCTGATGGGCAGGGTCTCATATAGAAAACGCATCACTACGCGAGCTGCCGCTTGAGGGGTCACTGCAAAAACAGCACTGTGCATCTTGACGCCTGTTGGAACACCCAGCACAGGCAGAGTCATATCAACCGCCTTCAGTATGTCTCTGGCGGTTCCGTCTCCTCCGCAAAAAACCAGAAGAGCAACGCCTGCATCCATCATTTTCTTCGCAATAGCTGCGGTATCTTCACCGCTTGTTTCTTTCTTACTCTCCCCAAGAACTTCAAAGGTGAAACCAGAACTTTTGGCTTCGTCTTCACCCATGCTTCCAGCCCCCACAACAAGCCGTACGCCCTGCTTTGCGGGTTTCAACTCGGAGAGGAAGGCTTGCGCCCTTACTGGCGCGATAGGCTTTGCGCCTAGAGACCTGGCGCGGTCAACAATTGCTTTCCCATCTGTTCCTTTGAGCCCTACGGCTCCGCCCATTCCAGCCACAGGATTAACGATTAAGCCTATTGTCTTCACCTGAAGAACACTTTGCCCGTCAGACTGTGACTTGTTTTCGGTACTCATTAGCGTCACCAGACGATTCTTATCTAAACGATAAATACGAATAAAAGTTAATGATAAAAACAGGATTATAAAACTTTGATTGTTAGGTTAGAAAGCGTAATTTAAGAAAAATAGGATGGGATGAGAGGTTGCTGCTCTCACCAGTTTTGGGCGTTTTAGAGGGGTTCGCAGCTTATGTATTTCTTGTTGGTGTCTTCCAGCCAAGGATAGAGCTTGCGGAGCTTCTCCATTGATTCTGCTACTTTCTGCGTTGGGTACTCGTAAGGTTTCAGTCTGCCGTTGAAGTATTCATCGTACGCTTGCATGTCAAAGAAGCCGTGACCGCACAGCAAGAAGAGAATGGTTTTTTCTTCTCCTGTCTCCTTGCATCTTACAGCTTCATCAATTGCTGCTTTTATAGCATGAGACGGTTCGGGCGCAGGTATTATGCCCTCGGTGCGGAGGAAGAGTTTTGCCGCGTCGAAAACCTCTATTTGGTTGTAGGCTTGCGTTTGCAGCTGGTTTTCTGACGCGAGTACGCTTATGGTGGGGGCTATTCCGTGGTAGCGTAGACCACCCGCATGTATCGGCGCTGGGATGAAATCGTGACCCAGAGTGTGCATCGGAACCAGCGGAGTTATTCTTGCTGTGTCGCCGTGATCGTATTTGTATTCGCCCTTAGTGACTTTTGGGCAAGCCGTAGCTTCTGTGGCTACAAAGCGCGTGTTTTTCGGTGCTTTTCCAGAAACTTTGTCGTAGTAGAACGGCCAGAACAGCCCAGAGAAGCTGCTTCCGCCTCCTATACAGCCGTATATCACATCAGGGTAATCTTCCACGAGTTTCATCTGCTGTTGAGTCTCTAAGCCTATAACGGTTTGATGTAAGAGAACGTGGTTGAAAACGCTGCCTATGGTGTATTTAGCTTCTTTTTCGTTAACAAGAGCATCTTCAACGGCTTCGCTAATCGCGATTCCTAAACTACCAGTGCTGTCGGGGTCTTCTGCGAGGATTTTCCTGCCGCTCTCAGTTTCTTTGCTGGGGCTTGCGTAACATTGCGCTCCAAAAGCTTGCATAAACATTTTCCTGTAGGGTTTCTGGTCGAAGCTCGCTCTGACCATGTAGACGGTTGCTTTTAGGTTAAACATGGCGGCAGCGAAAGACAAAGCGGACCCCCATTGACCAGCACCTGTTTCTGTGGTCAACCGTTCAGTGCCTTCTTTCAAATTGTAGTAAGCTTGGGCAACGGCAGTGTTGGTTTTGTGGCTTCCCGCTGGGCTGACACCCTCGTACTTGTAGTAGATTTTCGCGGGAGTCTTCAGAGCCTTTTCAAGTCCGATGGCTCTAAAGAGGGGTGATGGTCGCCACATTCTGTAGACTTCTCGCACTTCTTCAGGGATGTCTATCCAGCGGTCTTTACTCATTTCCTGACCAAGGATAGCTTTGGGAAATATTCTCGGAACAATGCCTGCTCCTGGCTCCTTTGTCTCATGGTCGATAAATGGAGGGAGCGGTTTAGGCAAGTCGGGAGTGATATTGTACCATTGTTTTGGTATCTGATCTTCGTCTAGAAGTATTTTTCTAGTTGTCATGATGTTCTCTTCCGTTTTGTGTTTCGATTAGGAAATTGACCAGCACATTTATACTTTACTGTACACAAATGCACATGGAGGCACAGGCTCATGTGGAACAACCTCAAAAAACACCTTGAAGAATACCCAGAAAGACTCAAAGTAGCGCGCGTCTTAGTAGAAAACGGGCTAAGCGCAAGAGACGGAAAAGTTTACCTTAACCAAATCGAAGTCCCACCAGTGCGCATCGCAAGAGTCGCCGGAGTGGACAGGCGCACAGTAAACGAGACATTAAAGGCAATCAAAGCCAACCGCGAACTTAGAGTGATTTTTGAGGAAATGAGGTCTGCTGGGCACTCGCTGAAAGAAATAGCGAAACCCCTGAACTTGGGCGTTGTGGAAATAACCCCTGTTGACGCGAAAACAGCGGGCATCTTAGCCAACTCTGCCACGCTACTCGCTGAAGCCGGCTTGAGCATCAGACAGGCAATTGTGGACGACCCTGAACTCTCACCAGAACCGAAACTCACGTTGATCGTGGAGAAAAAAATTCCCGGTGAATTAATCTCTGAACTGTTAAAGATTTCTGGTGTCGCAAAAGTTTCAGTCTACTAAGCTTTACAGCATGGATTACCATGTGAACGTTTGCCATGCCCCTTTTTGCACAGTTTTTGTTAAAGAAAAGGGGGGTTGTTGTTGGTTTAGTAGAAGTAGAAGTCGATCAGTGTTGGTGATGTGCCGAGGTATAGGTATATGCTGTTGCCCCAGGCGTATTGTTGGCCGCCGTTTACGCTGATGTACCAGCAGGGGAGTTGTGAGTTGCTGAAAGTGTACCAGCCAATATACAATGACTGGTCGTTGTATATCGGTGTTAAGCCGAAATATTCGCCGTCGCAATCAATCTGTAACCCGTATCCTTCTGAGCCGTATGTGTATGACCATGCGCGTATTGTTACGTCGGCGTATTGTGGATTGTCTGGGGCAAAAATCGGTTCTACCGTGTTTGCTCCGTAATCAACGTACACGGTGGGGTTTGATGATAGGTATTCGCCGTTTAGCCGCCACTCCACGAAGTGGTAGCCTTGATTGGCGTTGGCTTGTATTTGCATGCTGCCTGAACCTGTATAGTATCCTGCAGAGGGGGTTGTGGTTCCTCCAGACGCTGATTCTATGATGATGTAGGAAACCTGCGTGTAGTACGTTGTTAACTCGCCATCCGCGTCCAGTAGGATAGTTGATTGGCGGTTAGTGTAGTTGCTGCCCTTGTAAGCGTAGTGCGAGAATTGGTAGCCAGTCGGGTCAGTAGCGTAAATGGCGTAGCCTTTTGGAACAACGTAAGCGTAGGCTCCAAACGATTGACCCTCAATAGTGGTTGGGTTTCCACCAAGGGGGCTACCAGTGCTGTAGTTGCGGGCAACCAGATCAATCTTAGGCTGATAAAGTTTTACGTTCCCATTACCATAAACCCTAAGATAACCAGTGCCCGTCCCATTATTCCACTGTTCGTTATAATACATTGGCCATATTGCATCAAAGCCTGTGTAAAGTGGGATTTGATCGAAGTCGCCATCGTAAAAATACTGCGAAGCCTCATCTAACGCATCGTTTACTGACCAGTCGTTTCTCAAAGCGTATGAAAAGAAATGTTCAAGCCACAACCGATACTCACACGGTTCCTCCAATCCTTCTACATCTTGGCTTAGAGCCGCTGAGCCTCCGTCGAAGCCTAAGTAAACGAAAGAGTTGCTGTCCGGATGTGTGTAGCCGTTTCTGCTAATGTTGCCATAAGGAGGAGTGCTGGTGGCCGTTGGATGCACCATCCTGTGGGTCCAGGCGTAAGGCATTCCACGCGCTCTTCCACCGATCAATCCTTGATAGCAAGGCTCGCCATTCCAAGTCTCGTTGAGGCATGCTGAATTGCAGGCGTTAATTAAAACAAAGAAGTAATTTTCCGAACCAGTTCTTGGGTATATTTCCAAGTCATAGACGCCGTTGCTCGAAACGTTAGTTCCTGGAGATTGGCCACCGATTATCGTGCCTGTATTGTCTTCGAACATGAAATGAAACTCGTCTATAGGCACCCCTTCTAAGGTTGTGTTACTCTTTCCGTTGCCATGGTCAAAATCTACCACTGCTACACGTGGAAAGTTTTGTCCATTAACTTGGATTTGGTTTAGGATACTGTTTTTGTCAGAACCGTCGTCTCCTTGATAATCGCTGGCGTAATAGCCGTTTTGGCCGAATTCGTCCCGGATAAAGTCAGCCGTATATTGTTGTTGCGTCACCTCGTCTGGATGCTTACGCCAACTGGCTCCATTAGGTGAAATAGAGGAATTCCATGCTCCGATACTTTCGGAACCCCAAATAGTGGCACGCCCATTAAGGTTAACCGCACTAACAGTCGGCGGCGCTAACACTGCGAAAAACACAGTCAAAGTTATCAAGAAGCAAAGAATCAGGCCTTTTAAAGAACGCCGATTCATGCAAACCAGAGACCGCTTCTTGCCCAAATAGAGGAAAACCGCTCCCACCATGAGCGCAGCAAACGCTGGAAGCGCCATCAACGCGACAGGCACAGAACCTGACTGCTCCTCGTCAACAGCAACCGCTTGACTACCCGTTGCCAAAGCCGATATGTCTTCAGCCGTAGCCACTAAGTCGGCTGGCGGGTCCATGGTGGAAAACCGCTCTTGCATGTGACCGATTTCACCAGTGTCAGCCCACACATAAACGTTCATGCCATAGACATTGCATGGATAGAACTTGTCAAAGCTAACCCAGATGTGCCGCATGGGATAAAGCATCAACGGGTCTTCGCCTCGAGGGTTATCCATGTAAAGAGAGTTAACGAAAACTGTTGTCCAAACCATGGCGTTTGTCACGTTATACCTTAAGCCTTTTACGGTTTCGTTGTCTAACACAGTAGACCACGTAAAAGCTTTAGCCTGCGACATCGCAACGTCTATTGCCTCCTGCTCAGAAAGGTTCACGCTTGTGCTGCCGATTTTGTAGAGGTCCCAGTTGTCAATGAAATACTTCAAGAAGCCGTCCTCATAATGTAAGGCTACGCACTTGTCGGGTGCCTCAACGCCGTTGAATACGTAAGTCCACCTGAAAGTTGCCGAGCCCTCCTGTGCAGTCACAGATAACTTGGTGTTTCCGAATGTTGCGGTTAAGTTCTCGTTTTCATCCACATCAGCCAGCGTCGTTCTCAGTTCTTCGTAAAACGCGTTTTCAGAATGGTCTTGATAACTGCTTAGGAAATCTTTGGCCATTTCCAGAGAGTTAGCCGCTGTGGTTTTATGCGTGCGAGGGGAACCTTGGCATTCGAGAACGTGTATCTTTTGCAGTTTCCCGCTTACAAACGTGTAGTAAAGGTCTAATGTGCTTTCTTCCGTTTCAAGGGTGTAGCGCAGGTTCTCTTGTGGAAGAACGTCCATGTATGAGTCCTGCTTGTACTCCGAAGCAGGGGCGTACTTTGTCAGGTCGATATCTATGACGTTGCCAGTGACCGAAAGCACCTCTTGCTGTATGGCTGTTTCTGATGCTTGCACGTGAGGCATTAACGAAGCATATACTATAGTAATCAGCAGGGTTGTCAGGAAAAGTGTTTTCAGCAGAAGCTTTTGTTTAGAATCACTTGCCATTTTCAAAATCTCCTTTTTTTAAGTGGAAGCCGTTTTCTCTTCCACCTTTCTTCTGTTATGCGCCTATGTTGCACTTCAGATTTGTTTACCAAGTAAAATGGTAAAAATCAAAACTCAGTTCAACATTTCGGCAGAAAAAACTAGAATCACAATATTTAGTAATCACAAATTAGTAAATTTCAAAATGTCCATATAGAAAAAATAACAAAAAACCGAAAATTTATGCGTGAAAACAACTCACAGTCTCTTTTTTTGAATTAACCTTTGCGAAAACTTTTTATCGCGGGAACACCTTTAGTATAATTGGGATGAGAATGCGCAAAAGCCACGCTCTTCTGCTTGTTCTCGTCATCCTAACAGCCGCAACCATAGTCGTTCTTTTAGCGCATGTGAACAGTGATCCCCTGCGAGATGGTGATAGCCTTCCAAACGGCGATGGCATTCCAGATGGCGCA
>JAFGNM010000122.1 GCA_016927015.1 Candidatus Bathyarchaeota archaeon
GACCGCCAGCTTCGCCCAAATCCCCTACCCCGTCCTCGAAACAATCTCTACGAGAATAACCAACGAGATACCAGAAGTCACCCGCGTAGTCTACGACATCACCCACAAACCACCCGCAACCATAGAATGGGAATAAAACACCTGAAAAAAGAAAACCGACAACTTTGCAGAATCTTTCAGGCGTCTATTTATAGTTTATATAAGGGGGCTATAGTTGAAAATCGCACATCAGACAGCAAGAGTACAGCCCGTGACAAGCCGTAACTAAAAGTAACCAAATTGCTTCTGCAATAGGCGGACAGCGTTTCAACATAACTGTTTATATTAAAACGCGCAAATAGTATAAGCCTCTAAAACAGAGAGGTTGACTTTAACTGAAGGCTTTGATCCTTGCAGGTGGATTCGGCACCAGACTAAGACCGTTAAGCTGCACGAGACCCAAAACCCTTTTTCCCATAGTCAACAAGCCACTGCTCCAGTGGATTTTCGAACGGCTCTCCAAAAACAACATTCAAGAAGCAATTCTAGCGGTCAACGGATTAACAGCGTTCCACATAAAAAACCAGCGAATCCCAAAACGCGGATTACGCATAAAATACTCCATTGACCCACCGAAAACGCCTCTGGGAACTGGTGGACCCATAAAAAACGCTGAAAAACTCATCGGCCACTCAGAACCTTTCTTAGTCTTAAACGGCGACATATTCGCAGAACTAAGTTACACGGAAATCTTGGAAGCCCACAAAAAAAGCGAAGCACTAGCCACCATAGCCCTCTGCGAAGTTGAAGACCCAACCAGATTCGGAGTAGCCGAATTAGGCACAAATTGCCGCGTGAAAAATTTCATAGAGAAACCAGCCAAAGGCACGGCACCAACTAACCTCATAAACGCTGGAATCTACGTTTTAAGCCCCGAAATCTTCAGCTACATCCCAAAGGGAAAACATGTTTCAATGGAACGCGAAATCTTCCCGAAACTAGTCAAGGAAGGAAAACTTTACGGACACGTTTTCCAAGGTTTGTGGATGGATATAGGCAAACCAGAAGAGTACATGCAAGCAAACAAAATCCTGCTCAACACTCTTGCCAAAACACCAAAAACCAAAAACAGAAGCAAGTTCACGCTAAAGAATCCCATAGCAATAGATAAAGGCGTAAAAATAGAAGCTAACTCCGTCATTGGTCCATACGCCATTTTAGGAAAAAACGTAGCCATCGGAAAAAACGTGCAAATAAAAAACTCAGTAATCTTACCAGATGCAAAAATAGGTGCTGACTCGTCGATAAACGGAGCACTAATAGGCGAAGGCGCAATAATCGGAAAAAAAGTCAGAATCAACAAAGGCTGCATAATCGGCGACCAAGCAAAAATCAGAGACAACATCTCACTCGCAAACGGAACCACTGTCTGCCCAGCCAAGGAAGTTTCTGAAAACATATTAAAATCCAAGATTATCTGTTAAGACAGGGAGATGGGAAAATAAGCTCAAGAAAGCTTTTTGGAACAAACGGCATCCGCGGACTAGTCAACAAAGAGTTAACCCCTGAAATAGTCATAAAAGTAGGTTCAGCAATCGGGACATTCTTCGGAAAGCAAAACTTGCTGGTAGGACACGACGCCAGAACCAGCGGCCCAATGTTCGCTAAAGCCGTTATCGCCGGGTTAACAGCCACAGGATGCAACGTGTTCTTCGCCGGAATGGCTTCCACGCCAGCACTGCAATACGCAGTGAAAAATCACTGTATGGGTGGTGGAGTCATAATTACGGCATCCCACAACCCGCCTGAATACAATGGCATAAAAGTCATCTGGAACGACGGCATAGAAATTTCACACGAGCAAGAAACTGAAATAGAAAACATCTACTTCGAAGACAAACCCGTATTTGCGGAATGGGATAAACTGGGAGCAAAACAGGAATTAGCTGTGGTGAACAACGAGTACGTCGAAGCCGTAAAGAAACACGTAAACATATCCGAAATAGCAGAAAAAAATTACCACGTTGTTGTAGACGCCGCTAACAGCGTAGGCGGCTTGGCAACGCCGCAGCTTCTACGAGAACTAGGTTGCAAAGTCACGACCATAAACGCAAACATTGACGGAACTTTCCCTGGGAGAATGCCAGAACCGCGTCCGGAAAACCTGCAGGAGATGGCTGCAACCGTGAAGGCTGTGGGTGCAGATTTAGGTGTGGCTTTCGACGGTGATGCTGACAGGTCAATATTTGTCGGCGAGAATGGGGAGATTTATTGGGGAGACAAGACTTTCGCGGTGGTTGAAAAGCAGTTTCTAATTGAAAATCCTAATGCAAAGATAGTTACGCCTGTGAGTTCTTCTACGCTTGTCAAGGACGTTGCTGAGGCTTACAAAGGCGAAATCGTGTGGACCAAAGTGGGTAGCGTGACGGTTTCGCAGACGATGAAAAAGGTGAAAGCCATGTTGGGCGGAGAAGAAAACGGCGGAGTTTTTTACGGTACTCATCAAGCAGTCCGGGATGGAGCCATGACAACTGCCCTGATTTTGAGCATTATGGCTAAGACTGGGGAAAAGCTTTCGGAACTAATTTCTGAGCAACCGCAGTATTTCATTGAAAAGGGAAAGGTTGAATGTTCAGAGGATAAAAAGGAAAAGGTGCATAGAAAACTGCTTGAGCAGGTGAAGGGCGCCAACATCAGCACCATCGACGGAGTGAAAATCTGGTTTGAAGACAAAAGCGCCATCTTGGTGAGACCCAGCGGAACAGAACCCACTTACAGGTTGTATGCGGAAGCAAAAAGCCAAGAAAAAGCATTAAAGCTAATCAAAGACTACAGTATAACGCTCAAACAGATACTCGCAACTATTTAGCTGCCCAAGCAAGTTTGCATTTGAGAATGGGGAATACTTGTTCATGCCTGCAGTCCTACACTTGAAACCCGAAGATATAGATACGAACGAGAAACGAGGAAAATATACTGTAAGTGTTATAGGGTGCGAAGAAAAAGGCGTTCTTTACGCTACTGCTTTTGCTGAAGCAGGTTTCAAAGTCGTCTGCACTGATGCAGATCAAACTCTGGTGAAGTGCCTATCAAAAGGGAAAACCCTGTTCTCTGACCGCGAAGTAGAATCCAAACTGAAGAGTTTTTTGAGAAGAGAGCAGCTGAGCGTAACAAGCGAGTTACAAAAAGCGGTTTCCCAGAGTGACATAATTGTCATGACACTTGCTGCGAAAATTGACGACAAGAAACAGCCAGACTACTCAGAAGTAGAAAGCACCTGCAAGCAAGTTGGAACTGCACTTAACCGAGGTGCATTGTTTATTTATGGAGGCATAGCGGGTTTAGGCTTTACCGAAGGCGTAGTCAAGGAAACTCTGGAAAACACGTCAGGACTCAGAGTGGGCGAAGACTTTGGTCTGGTTTACAGCCCAATCCAATTTTTTGACCGGCAACCCTTGGCTTCAATCGCAAACCAAGAGTTAAAAGTTGCCGCGTTAGATGGAAAAAGCCTAGACTCGGCTGCGAAGGTTCTGGGAGTAATAACAGGAAAAGACGTGAAGCAAGTTTCAGATGTTAAGACAGCGGAAGCTGCTTTGCTTTTTACAATTGCCAAGCAAGATGCAAATTTGGCTTTAGCTAACGAGTTAGCGGTTTTCTGTGAAAACGCGGGTATAGACTATTTTGAAACATTAAAACTTGTAGATGCACATGGCGCAAGTTTTTCGCCGACTGTTGAGGCGGAGGAAGTTAACAGGAACGAAGCGTATTTTTTGCTTGAAAGCGCGGAGAATCTGAACGCTAAGCTTAGGCTTCCTGTGTTAGCTAGGAAAATAAACGAGGACATGGTTAGGCACGCGATTAATTTAACAAAGGATGCGCTGCGAAGTTGCGGGAAGACGTTGAGAAGAGCAAGAGTTGCTGTGTTTGGTACTGCTAAACCGAAAACAGCGACAACAATATTTATTAAAATGCTGGAAAGAAGAGGCGCGAAAGCAAGTCTCTACGATCCGTTGTTTTCAAAAAATGAATTATCAGATGTTGCGCGCGTGCTAAAAAGAAGCATGAAAGAGGCAGTGGAAGGCGCAGACTGCATAGTGGTGTTTACTGAGCAGGACCAGTTTAAACGTTTAAACCTTAAGAGGGTGCTAGCTGTAATGAAAAAGCCAGCGGCAATGGTTGATTTAACAGGAATGTTTGAGCCAAAAAAGGTTGAACGTAAAGGTTTTGAATATCGTGGCTTAGGAAGAGGAGTTGAAAAGAAATGAAAAAGCTGGGTACAGCAGTAATAGGAACAGGGTTCTGGGGAAAAAACCACGCTAGAGTCTACAGTGAACTGGAGTCAACCGAGCTTGTGGCTATTTGCGACGTGAACCGAGAGAGAGCAAAAGCTGTAGCTAACCAGTTCGGCGTGAAAGCGTACACAAGTAGTTCGCGAATGCTGAAAAACGAAGACGTTGAAGCATTAAGTGTGTGCACTTGGTCAACAAAACTTGCCGAAGAAGCACTTAAAGCGTTAAAAGCGGGAAAGCACGTTTTAGTTGAGAAACCCATGGCTACCCGCACGAAGCAAGCAGAAAAGCTTCTGGGGGTCGCTGAAGAAAACGGTCTGCATTTGACCGTGGGTTTTTTGATGCGGTTTATCCCAGGACTGCAACACATTCGAGAGGCGGTTGAAAACAAGAAAATCGGAGAACTCGTGTGTGCTACTGCAAAGAGAGTTTCCCAGTGGCCTGAGAGAATAGGCGACGTGGGAGTAGTCAAAGACACGGCAATCCACGACATAGACGTTATGCGATACGTATCCAATGAAGACCCAATAGGCGTTTACGCAAAAACAGGAAGCATGAGACACAGAAAGTTTGAAGACTATGCCCAAATAATGCTCACCTACGAAGACGGGAAAAGCGCGTTTATAGAATCTAACTGGTTGACACCGTACAAAACTCGGAGTTTGACGGTTACTGGAAGCGACGCGATAATGAGATTGGACTATATGACACAAGAGCTGTGGATTGAAGAGCCAAAAGAAAATTTGCAGCCGAGGTATCCGTGGCAAGAGCCTTTGAAACTTGAACTCAAGCATTTTGCAGATTGCGTATCAGAAAAGAAGAAACCGCTGATAACTGGAGTTGATGGTTTAAAAGCCCTGCAAATTGCTGAAGCTGCATTGCGGTCTTCGGCAAAGAACCGAGCGATAAAACTGAGATAATTTTCCTTTAACGTTTCAGGCTGAAAGGTTTACCTTCAGAGACTATTTTTTCGGGTATGTTGGCTTTCCATTTCTTCAAAAACGGCAGGTCTTCAGCTTCTTTGCGTAGTTCGTCAGGCAACATTTCTGGGATTTCGTCGCGTACTGGGTACCATCGCAAACATTTGGGGCAGACGATTAAGCCTTCAGTTATTTCTTCTTTCTCTTCAAAAACATGAAGTTCAAGCGGGTGATGTTTATCTATGGGGCAAGCGAGTATTTCGATTAACTTCCTTTTCATTCCACTTCACGCGTACACAGATGCGCGGGAAAAGTTATTAAGATTTGCTAAAGTCATGATGTGCACGACAATTTGGGTAAGTTGATAAGGCTGCGATTATGTGTTCTCTGGCGCACGAAAAAGCTTATACCCCCTCTATTTATAGGCCGACTTCAAAGTAAAATCTATGTTTGAATCTTGAGTGTAAAGTTATGCCGAGGCTCTATAAAACACTAGTTAGGAAACAATTAACTCTTTATTGTGTGACATTTGCCTAAAGGTCTTGAAAAACTTGGCAATTCATGATTTTCGGTTGTGCTTTCCGCGACAAGTTAATAAGGAAGATTTCGCGTTTACCTTTGGACTTAAGTTCAAGTAGTGTCACTAAAAGTTGTTACGGCGAGGGAGAGGGAGTAAGTATTGAAAGAATTGGAGCGGAAGTTGCTTTCCGAACTTATGAAAAATTCTCGTAGAAGCGATAGGGAATTAGCTAAAGCAATAGGAGTTTCACAACCCACTACAACACGGCTTAGAACCAAACTGGAAAAAGAAGGATACATCAAAGAATACACGATTATTCCGAACTTCAGCAAAATCGGCTATACTATAATGGCTCTGAACTTTGTGAAATTGGATCCGAAATTAACCAAAAACGGAATAGAAGGATTTAGAAATGCGCATCCAGAAACAATAGGCAAAGACCCGTTCGGAGTTGTCCTAATTCAACGTGGAATGGGCTTGGGATACGACACAGTAATAGTTTCATTTCACCAAGATTACTCTTCTTACGACAATTTCAGGAATTATGTAAAACATGCCATGGGTGAAAGCATAACCGAAATGAATGTGTTCCTGATCAATCTGGACGAAGAAAAAAACACTCTGCCTCCCACTTTTCTATTTCTTTCCCGCGAAATGTTGAAATCAAAAAGCAAAACTAAAGAATAAAAACGGATACACCTCTGAGGACCTAATGATTCTTCTAAAGGAACCCTGTTTCCCTTAACTTCAGCGCCAGACCAATGTTGCCTTTAAACTGAAGCTTTCCTGTGATAAAGGCTTTTTCTCCGCTCATTTTGCCATTAATCAGGTCCATGTAATCTGTTTCTGCCGTCTTGAGTTCTATTGTCGGCGAAGGGTGCGTTCCCTCTTTGACTTCCAGTTTCTGGTTTTTTATTGTAACTACCCAGTCACCACCGTTAGGACCAGTGATTTTTATCTGAGCTATAATATCAATGCCCACAGCTTTTTCTGGTTTGAATCTGCTGGGCAATACTTTTTCGAAAAACTCTTTAGGCGTTTTAGCTTCCATCACTGCCTCATCTTCCTTGCTGTTTTCTGCTATTCTACGGTATTCTGTGTTTTGAACTTTTCCTTTAGCTTAGCCAAATTCAAGGCGTCTCTGCCAGCCAACGTCATAGCTAAAAGCTGAATCTTGGCGGCTTCTTCAACCATTTCGTTAAAGTTGCAAGCCGCTTCTATGGTTGAGCCAACGGTTACGATGCCATGATTTTCAAGAATCACCGCGTTATAATCCGCCATCTTTTTTTGAACCGCCTCCGCAAGCGCTTTAGAACCCGGCTGCTTGAAAGGAACAACGGGAACACCATTCGGCAGAAGCATAAACATCTCTACTTGTAATGGAAGAATTTCCGTTTTTGCAATTCCAAAAGCCGTGGCTGTGGGCGCATGCGTGTGCACAACCGCTTGCACATCCTTCCGTGTTCTGTAGATCGCAGCGTGTATCGGCGTTTCCACAGAAACGTCCAGTTCTCCTCTGATTTTGTTACCTTGCAGATCTACGAGAACCAGTTCTTCAGGCTTCAAGAATTCCATGCGTCCTCCAGAAGGTTTTATCAGAAACGTATCTGTACCGGGGATTTTTGCGCTGATGTTTCCACTAGTTCCTCTTACCAGCCCATGATCATACAGTTCCCTGCTTGCTTTCACTATTCTCTTGCTGACATCTTTAATGGCGTTTGTACTCATCGCTTTTATCCCGCCTAATCAGCTATCTGAACAAGTCCTTCTCTTTCGGCCTAGTAAGCTCAGCTGCCGAAGCGCTTTCCGCTGCCTGATACCTGTACCCTCTTATTATGGCAACAGGTATACCCTCGTTCGCCTGACCTATCACAAGCTCTGCCGCGGACGCCAATTCATCAGCAACAGCGGTTTGTTTTATCTTAAGCACATACCCAAACAGGTCTTTTTCTCCGCGCCTATCCCTTATCGGCTTGATTCCCGCTACGCCTATCGCCACGTTAATCTCCCCCATCCTAAAGGGGCGCCCATGAGTATCCGAGACAATCACGGCAACATCGCAGCCCGTTAGCCTCTTTATTTCTTGCCTGGTCTTCTGAGCTGACGCATTGGGGTCTTTAGGCAGCAACACTATGTTTCGTTCGCCTTCAATATTGGACCTGTCCACTCCCGCGTTTGCGCAAACTATGCCGTTCTTAGTCTCCGTGATTAGACTGTTGCGGCGCATGCGCACGATTTCTTTTGTCTCCCTAAGAATTATCTCCACTAACGCTGGTTCCTTGCCGGTTCTTCGCGCTATTTCCTTTGCCCGTTCCGAAGGCGCTACTTGGTCAAGGTTAACCACGTTTCCCTCGGCTTTCGAAACAGCAACGTGAGTGATGACTATCACATCTTTTTCTTGTATAGGTGTGTTCTGTTTTTTAGCCGCGTTGCAGATGAGTTCAGCTAATTTGTCCCCTCCCGTTATTAATGGTAAATTTTCAACAGCAATTATTTCAACGGAGTCCACCGTTGCAAACCTCCATTTCTTAGGCGTGTGAATGGCTAACCCTGCAATAAGACTTAAGTTTATCTACTTCACGTAAACGCCTTTCGTATGCAATGCTGATTGGGCCGTCTCAAGTGATGTACGTGGAGATTCCGAGAAGTTTTAAAACCATGTGCTCTCTATACATTTATTCAGAAAAGTTACTTCTCCGAAACGAGGGAACAGCCAAACTTGGGAACCGAGAACCTCAACCGTATTTTCAATCCTAAGCGAATCGCCGTCGTAGGCGCAAGCGAAAGAGTGGGCTCCATAGGCGCCAAAATCTTCAGCAACTTAACAGGAGCAGGCTACACGGGCTCAGTTTTTCCTGTGAACCCTTTTAGGCAGACAGTTCAGGGAATAACTGCTTATCCCAGCATCAGCAAAATCCCTTGCAAAATCGACCTCGCAGTTATAGCTACGCCGGCGCACACAGTCCCACAGGTCACCGAAGAGTGCGGAAAGGCTGGAGTTGCCGGGGTCATAATAATCTCAGCAGGCTTAAGAGAAACAGGCGAAGACGGCGAGAACCTCGAGAAAAAGCTTTTGGAGCATCAAAAAAAGTATGGCATGCGCATAATAGGGCCCAACAGTTTCGGCGTAATTAGACCGAAAATCAACCTCTACGCCACTTTCGCCGATAAGCAGGCAAGCCCTGGAAAAATCGCGTTCATCTCCCAAAGTGCCGCTTTATGTGCTTCAGCTCTGGACTGGGCATCGGAAGCCCAGGTTGGATTCAGCGCCGTGGTTTCAACAGGTTCAATTCTTGATGTGGACCTGGGGGACTTGATTGATTATTTTGGGATTGACGCTCAAACCAGAAGCATTGTGCTTTACGTCGAATCCATAAAAGACGGTCGAAAATTTATGAGTGCAGCACGGTGCTCCGCAAGAACTAAGCCTATCGTGCTGGTTAAGGCTGGGCGTTTCAAGGAAAGCAGTGAAGCCACCCTTTCCCACAGTGGCTCTTTAGGCGGAGAAGACTCAGTGTACAGCGCCGCTTTCAGACGCGCTGGCATAGTCCGTGTTGAGGCTCTCAGCGACCTTTTTAACTGCGCAGAAGCTTTGGCGATGCAGCCGAACCCGACTAATCCAAACTTAACAATAATCACCAACGCGGGAGGACCCGCCATAATGGCTACAGACCACCTCATCGCGAGAAATGGAAAACTCTCCAAGTTAAGCAATGAAACTGTTCAAGCCTTAGCCGATGTTTTGCCCTCCTACTGCAGCATGGCAAATCCCATTGACATTTACGAGGAAGCTACCCCAAACAGGTTCAGAAACGTGATGGAGATATGCCTGAAAGATCCCAACAGCAGCGGCTTCCTTGTCATCTACACACATCAGGGTGCAACAAAACCCGTTGACCTAGCAAACACAATAGTGGACATAGCCAAGCAAACAAAGAAACCTATTCTTACAGCTTTGATGAGTGAAGACGAGAGTTGCTGGAAAGCTCGTCGTATCCTTCAAAGAAACGGGATTCCATCATTTACATCTCCTGAGGAGGCTGTCTCCACCTTCATGTACATGTACAATTACACTCAAAACTTGGAGCTTCTATACCAGACTCCTGAAGCTCTACCCGTGGAGCAACCAGACTCAACTTCACTGAGGGGCGTTCTGAGGCAAGCTTTCCGCGAGGGGCGGAAAATCCTCAGTTTACCTGAGTCCATGCGTTTTCTGGAAGCCTACAAGATTCCAACTGTGAAGACGCTTGTGGCACGGACCTCTGAAGAAGCCATAGCAGCGTCTTCCGAGATAGGTTACCCTGTCGTCCTGAAAGCTTTGTCTCCTCAGATTTCGCACAAATCCAAAATCGGCGGCGTAGTCTTGAACGTTTGTTCTCAATCAGAAACAAAAACCTTCTTCGGAGAGATAGTGGACAGAGTCAAAAACTGCAGCCGCGCAACTGAGTTCCAAGGCGTTGCTGTGCAGCCCATGGTACGCGAAAAAGGGCACGAACTGATTATAGGGTCCAAAAAGGACGCTCAGTTTGGCTCAACAATCCTCTTCGGGACGGGTGGAACCACCGCTGAACTGTTCAAGGATGTAAGTATCGGTTTTCCACCGCTGAATCAGACGCTTGCAAGACGGTTAATAGCAGACACTGCCATTTACAGGCACGCTGCATCCACGGGGCATCCTTTGAACGTCGCGCTTATCGAGGCGATTCTGGCGAAGTTTTCGCAGCTTGTTACAGATTTTCCCGAAATAAAAGAGATTGACATAAACCCCCTAATTGTTACCGAGAAAAA
>JAFGNM010000123.1 GCA_016927015.1 Candidatus Bathyarchaeota archaeon
CTTATGCATCAAACTTGACATGTTTTAAAAAGGAGGCGAAGGAAAGTGAGTTCAAACTCGGAAAATGAGCTAGTTGAATTCATAAAGCGTCAGATAACCATCGAGAAAGAAATAGTGGATTCGCTGAACAAGGGCGTAGCTGACATTAAGAACCCGCCCGTGAAGGGTGTCCTGACTGGAATATCTTTGGATTCCATGAAACATGCGGAACTGTACTCTGCCGCTCTTACATTATTGACGAAGGTTTCTCAAGCGTTGACGCAGGAAGACCTTGACGCGCAAAGGGCGCTTGTGGAGAAGCATATTAAGTTAGAAGCTGACCTCATCAAGAAAATAGGCGACATGATGCCCACAATTGAGAATAGCAGAGTCAAATTCCTTCTGGAATCGATATTAACTGACGAGAAAAGGCACCACGCGATGCTGAAGCTGATTCTGGAAATAATCGTTCACGCAGAAACCATAACAGAAGAAGACTGGTGGCAACTGTTATGGGAAAACGCGCCGTTCCACGGTGCCCCCGGCGGCTAACCACTTCAACCCTTTTTTTTCCAAATCGCTAAGGGCGCTGTCTCAAAATAAGACAAAACAGAAATACGCCCTCGCATTTCTTTTAGATGAGGAAGGATTTCTTTATGGGGCATCATGCTCATCACATGCAGATGTTCAAGAGAAAATTCTGGATTTCCCTCGCGTTAACAATTCCTATCTTGCTTCTTTCTGAAACCATCCAAACATGGCTCGGTCTCACATGGCTAACGGTGCCTTACCAGCAGGAAATTCTGCTAATTCTGTCCGCGGTAATCTATGTCTACGGCGGATTACCCTTCCTGCAAGGCATGGTTGAAGAGGTAAGAAACAAGCAGCCTGGAATGATGACGCTTATAGGCACTGCGATTTCCGTGGCGTTTTTCTATTCAGCCGCAACCGTTGTCCTCATAACGGGCATGGATTTCTTCTGGGAACTCGCCACGCTGATAGACGTTATGCTTTTGGGGCATTGGATAGAGGCAAAAAGTGTCCTCGGCGCTTCGCGGGCGCTTGAAGAGCTTGTGAGGATTATGCCGACGACGGCTCACCTTGTGAAGAATGGCGAAGTAACGGAAGTGCCTGTGTCCCAGCTTAAAACGGGCGATTTGGTGCTGGTTCGTCCAGGCGAGAAAATCCCTTCTGACGGAGTTGTGGAGGAAGGCAAGTCCTCAGTCAACGAGGCTCTGTTAACTGGCGAGTCAAAGCCTGTGCATAAGGAAAAAGGAGGCAAGGTTATTGGCGGAGCCATCAACGGAGAAGGCGTGTTGAGAATCCGGATCGAAAAGACAGGTGAAGAAACGTATCTGGCGCAAGTGATAAAGCTTGTAAGAACCGCTCAGGAGAGCCGGTCAAGGACTCAGGATTTGGCGAACAGAGCCGCGGCACTGCTGTTCTACGCTGCCCTAGGAGCGGGAATAATAACTTTCGCGGTGTGGTCCATAGTAGCCACTACAGAGTTGGCTCTTACCCGAACTGTAACCGTGCTCGTGATTGCTTGTCCCCACGCTCTCGGCTTGGCTATTCCGTTGGTTGTGGCGCTTTCCACTTCGATAACCGCGAAAAGCGGCATCCTCATCAGGGACAGAAAAGCCTTCGAAATGATGAAAGACGTTGACGCTGTTGTTTTTGACAAGACAGGCACGTTAACTGAAGGGAAATTCGGCGTCAGCGATGTCGTAGCTTTCATACCTGAAGAGAAGCTCCTCGCGCTTGCCGCAAGCGTGGAACTCAACTCGGAACACATAATCGCAAAAGCCATAGTGGACTACGCTAACGGAAAGGGCGTGAAAATTCCCGCCGCTAAAGATTTCAAGGCGTTGCCGGGCAGGGGCGCTTATGGAAAAGTCAGCCGCAACGAGGTTCACGTTGGAAGCCCAGGATTGCTTGAGGAGATGAAAATAGACGCCGGCGATGAGAAAATCGAGGCTCTGCAAGAACAGGGCAAAACAGTTGTTTTCACGGTAGTTGACGGCAAACTCGCAGGCGCCTTTGCGTTGGCTGACAAGGTGAGGAAGGAATCGAAAGAAGCTACGGCGAAACTGAAAGCGCTAGGCTTGAAAGTTTACATGCTTACGGGCGATTCTGAAGAAGTTGCCAAGTGGGTTGCGAAAGAGCTTGGCATAGACGATTATTTCGCAGAGGTTTTGCCAGACCAGAAGGCCGAGAAAATCAAGGCGCTGAAAGCAGCAGGTCACAAGGTGGCAATGGTGGGCGACGGGATAAACGATGCGCCTGCATTGGTCACGGCGGATGTGGGCGTAGCCATAGGCGCGGGAACAGATGTGGCAATTGAAAGTGCGGACATAGTTCTCGTCAAAAACGACCCGCGAGATGTGGCGAAAGTAAGGGACTTGTCGCAGAAAACGTACTCCAAGATGACGCAGAACCTGTGGTGGGCAGCAGGCTACAACATCATAGCGATACCGTTAGCCGCTGGTGTGCTGAGCAGTTACGGTGTAGTTTTGCCTCCTGCTGTTGGAGCCATAATAATGTCTCTGAGCACGGTGATAGTTGCTCTTAACAGCCAAACCCTGAGAAAATATGAGCCAGAAGGCGTGGCGTTCAGAGAAGAAGCGGCTGTCACAGTGAAGGACCCCGTTTGCGGCATGGAGATTGAACCAGCAACGGCTTATGGTAAAACCGAGTATGCGGGCAGAACGTTCTACTTCTGTTCGAAACGCTGTTCAGAAGAATTCAATAAAAACCCAGAAAAATACGCTTCAAAAAAGCCTGAAAAGCACGAACACCACCATTAGAAAACTTCCAAAGAAACAAGAATTGCCCGTTTCTTCTTGCAGCTTCTATTAATACCGCACCAAACAGCCTTGGCAAGAATAAACTAACCCGCCCGCTCAAGTTTCAAACTATAAAAGGTAAGTTCAGCTAAATCCACGGAATCGTCTCGCGATTCACAGAAGCATAGGTATTATACTTTAACTCATACTCTACAGACATAGGTAAACATAACACGGTCGCTGGTCAAGAAACCTTGGCAAAAAAGCTTTAATTTCTGGAACAGCCTATGGTTTAATGGGAGAACAGAATGCGTAAGAGCGCTGTCTTGCTGGTTGTTCTCATTTTGCTGACTGCAGTCTTCCTTATGACGGTTAAGCCTACGCAGTCCTCTACTGATTTGGCAGAAAACTCTTGGGTTTCGAAAACTCGTCTGCAAAAATCAATAGGCAATTTTGAAGTCGCAGTGGCTAATGGAAAAATATACGCGATAAGCGGTTCAGCGAACGAAGAATATGATCCAGCCACTGATAAATGGGTCTCAAAAAAGCCGATGCCAACATCGAGATACCACTTTGCAATAGCCACATATCAAAACAAAATATACGTCATAGGCGGTCAAAGCGGCTACAACTCTGCTAGAAACTTGCAAATATTTACCTCGGTCAACGAAGTCTATGACCCTGTCACAGATACGTGGGAAACAAAAGCTCCAATGCCAACAGCCCGAGTCTTATTGCGTGCTAACACGGTTAACGATAAAATATACTTGATAGGCGGATCCAACGACACTGATTACGTCAGTCCAACTATGATTTCAGACTTGAATGAGGTTTACGACCCTCAAACAGATACGTGGTCCACAAAAACGCCTCCACCCAATCCCGTGTACAATTATGCCTCAGCAGTCCTTGACAACAAGATATACCTCTTC
Organism: Candidatus Bathyarchaeota archaeon; assembly: GCA_016927015.1. Taxonomy (GTDB): domain Archaea; phylum Thermoproteota; class Bathyarchaeia; order Bathyarchaeales; family Bathycorpusculaceae; genus SG8-32-3. Next base: position 3,698 of record JAFGNM010000123.1, read on the forward strand.
GACGGAGGCTCAAGCGCGGACGATTTAACTCAAATTTACGATGTTACAACTGACACATGGAGCTATGGTCAACGAACGCCAGCTGGCACATGGTCATCAGCAGCAGCTGCAACAACAGGCACAAAAGCACCAAAACGAATCTATGTAATAGGCGGAATGCAGGGATTCGGCGTCCCTCTTGACTCAAACCGCGTTTACAACTCTGAAACCGACAATTGGGGTACTGGCGCTCCAATGATGACTGCCTGTTATTGGTTACATGTTGTTGCTGTGGATGACTTATTGTATGCTATTTATAGAGTTCAGTATGGTATGGAGGAAGTCGTGATAAATGAACAGTATATTCCATTTGGATACGGAACTATGCCCATTATCATTTCACCAGAGAATAATGGAAACTATACGTCAAGCAGTATACCTTTCACTTTTGAACTCAATGTGCAGCCGCCCTCTTTAAGCTACAGCTTAGATGGAGGCGAGGAAGTGCCCCTCTTAGGCAATACTACGCTCAATGGATTAGCCAACGGAGAACACACAATAACACTCTACGCCCCAGACGAGCACGGAAACACCAGTACGCTACAAACAATCACCTTCAGGACAGATAAACACCCCTCTAACAAACTTGACCATAGCTGCCATCACAACAGTGACAATTGCGATTATAGCTCTGCTAGTTTACTTCAAGAAACGCAAACACTAAACACGGAAATGTTTTTTCACTTTCGCTTGCCTTGTCACAAAGTTTTGGACTGATTTTATTCTGATCTTACCAACTAAGTTTCAGTTTTGTTGTCTGGCTCAATCTTGACGGTGACATGTTGTCCTTTTATTCCTGCTAGTGGCGGAAGAATGTGGGAAAGCAGTTGTTCTGCACTGCAAGAGCGTACTGTACCGTTTGAGCTAGTTTGAATCCAGCCTTCCTTTTCCCTTCTATATTTCTGCAGCCATCTGTCTTTAAACATGATGTAAATTGTGCATTCAGAATTCTTCATGGCTGACCCTTCAACACATAAATATTTAAATTTAATGGGTTTGGGTTGAGATTAAAATTTAATCAAAAGAAACTAACAAAAATGTTTGTTCATTTTCTTTTTCTGAACAGCTTCACTCCATCTAAATCAGTGACGTATTCAAAACCTGCCTCGACCAATTTCTGAGCGCCCTCTATTTTATAGTTTATAAAGGGGGGTATAGACTGTGCAGAGCATATGGGAAAACAGAGATTCTTTCCGCTTGGCGCTCCGTGATAACTGGAATTCAAGCTAGGCGAATAAAAACAACGGATAAAAAAATCACTGAGGCTTAACAGAGCCTGTTATCAGTCGCTTTCACTGAATAATTCTTGGTATTTGCCTTCGTCGATTTCCGCTTGCACTTCTCTCGGGTCTTTGCCTTCAACAGTCACGCCCATGCTGACGCAGGTGCCTAGCATTTCTTTGGTAGCGCCCTTCAGAGTTGAAGCCAAAAGTTGTGGACGCTTCATCTTTGCTATGCGCACCACTTGCTCCATGGTGAGGTCGCCCACCTTCGCCGTGTTAGGCGTCCCTGAACCTTTCTCGATTTTCAATTCGCTCACAATCAGCGCTGAAGCAGTGGGTGTGCCAACGGTAACTTCGAAAGTTTTGTCTTCAACGTCAACAGCCACCTTCACGGGAACCTTCATTCCCGCGTAATCTTTCGTGAGCTCATTGATTTTGGTTACGACAGCCATGGTGTTAACGCCTAAAGGCCCAAGTGCAGGACCCAATGGTGGACCAGCAGTTGCTTGACCTCCACTTACGAGCAAGTCTACAATTTTTTTCTCAACCATCTATCATTCACTTCTATTTTTTGCTTTTTTCAACCAGTTTAACGTAGTCTGAGTGAACTGTAATCGGCAAAGTGAACGTCGCTTCCAGCAGCTCAAGCGTGACTTCGCCTTTAGATTTATCAATGCGTGTAATCTTAGCGCGCATCCCCTTAAACGGTCCACCAGTTATCTCCACAACGTCATCATCGTCCAAGTCTTCTATAACCGGTTTCCTGATGATGTAGCGTTCAATTTCAGAAAAACTCACCAAACCAGGAATGCGAGACCGAACGTGCCTTACACCGGTTATGGCTTCTTCCACAAAGTGTGGACCTTCAGCCTCTATGAAAACGTAGCCTTTCAACGTCTCAGGGACAAGGATAGCCTTCACCGGAATATTAGTCATTTCAACCTTCGCAGCGATAAGCCGTGCTACGTTACGCTCTTGCCCAGTTGTCGTTTTGACAACAAAAATCTTCGCCGGAAATTGCTCCTCTTCTTTCTTATCCATATGCTTCTTCCTTCTAGCCAGTTGCAGCAGTCATGGCTGTTGCGCCACCCACGGCAAGAGACAACAGTTTAATCACAAAACCAACGAGCCCGATTACGCCTATACCCAGCAAGCTAATTTTTATAGATAGCCACAGCTCAGTTCTTCCCGGCTTCACCGCTAACTTCAAGGTTCTCGCGCATTGAGATAGAAATGACTTTACGCCCATATTTACCGCACACTCAAGATTCACTTAGGAATAATAAACGTTACTGTGATTTTTAAGGTTAAAAAGGTAACTGCACCATCACTATTAACTTTTCTTCCCATCCAAAACCTTGCAACTTCATGGTTAAACCTTTTTGTGGGAAAGCCCTATTTCTTCCAGCGTCTTCAGCAACTGCGGCTTGTCTGCGCTCTTTATTCCCTTCCAATCAAGAACGGCCCACTCAACTTTCTCCAACGTTTTGTCCACGCATTGGCGGAGCATTTCAGAGTCCACCAGCGGAACAGCGTACTTGGGAATCATGTGGCCGAAAACCGCTTCATCATCAAGAGCCATACGAGTAAACCTTTGATTGTAGTGTGTCCCGCCTATGCCTAGAACCGCTGTGTTCTCCGAGGTGCCGAATTTGCCGATGGCTGACATGGCGGCATGAGCAACGGCTTCTGCGGCTTTTGAAGCGCGCCATTGTTTCGGTGAACTGCCTAACTCCACGAACATGGTTGGCGCATTTAGTGATGGTCCGTGGTGGGTGCATTCGTAAGACACTTCGTATTCGAGTTGCATGCCTTCTTTGAAGTAGGCAAGTGCTTTGAGTGCGTCGTGCATTGCGGTGGCTGGTGAAATGGAGACTTGTTTTGGTAATCCTCCGAATTCTGCTGGGCCCAGATTGCCGGGTGTGTGGACGGAAAGGGTGGGTTTGCCGCTTGTGCTGCTGTGCCGTGAAATGAAGACGATTAGGCTTGGTTTGGTGAAGTTGTCTGTCAGGTTTTGCGCGTTTATGGTTTCTTCGTTGAGTATGATTAGGGTAACGTCTTTCTTGTTGACTTGAGCGGAGTAAACTGGGTTTTTCTGGAAAGTGGTGCCTGTTATTTTGAAGGGGTAGTGGTCGAGAACTTGACGTGTTATGTTTAAGCCTGCAACGTCTTTGTTCGAAGCGACGAGTAGAATCATGGTTTAAGCCTTCTGATTAAAAGTGGGGTTTCGCGAGAAAAAGGTTTCCATAA
>JAFGNM010000124.1 GCA_016927015.1 Candidatus Bathyarchaeota archaeon
TAAGGCTTCAAAAATTACAGTTGAATACCCAAATATGAAAAAGCTCAAAGAATCAGTTCCCCAAACAGCAAAGAACAACAATAGCATTAGAAGTTGAATTTTGTCGCAGAGTGGATGTTCAGAACCTAAACCGTGTCTCATGATTGACAACTCCAAACGCGATTAACTGCGCAATTAATGGATTAAATATGGCAATCTGCAAAGTTAGTTTAGTAAAAACCTTATTTTTATGCATTATGTTTATTAAATAAACTCGAGAACGGTTGAATTGTGAACCACTGCTATACCTTTCCTTGAAAACACGAATACAGATTTTAGCGCGTGCTGATATTTTTTCTGAAGTGGAGAATTAATCGTTGTTTATCGCCTCAAAACTAGAAAGCTTTAGTCTGCTGCAGCATCCAAAAGAGCTTTGTTGGCTTTGCAGCCTTCAACGAGAATCACCAATTTGACACTTTGATGCGGGGGGTGGGATTTGGACTCCCAGTGAGGGGGCGATATCGCCAATTAAGTGTTTCTTCGCAGGTACTTTCTCCCTTTTTTCCCAGGCACACTCGTTGTTCATGGTGTAAGCGCTAGTTTTTGTTTGGCTGTTTGTTGTCTGTTGGCGTTTCGAGTATTCTTAGTGCTTGAAGCAGAAGCTGTGTTTTTGGGTTTTCTTTGTTTAGTCTTATTGTTCTCATGCGCCCGCAGTGCTCGTCGAATATTATTCCCTCTTTTTGCAGTAGTTGCAGGTTTGGGTTAACTTGGCTGTATGTGCTGTTGACTTTTCTTATGAGCTGCATGACGTTGGCTTTGCCAGTTCTCTAGAGCGCCTTCAGGATTTTGCGCCTGCATGAAGAAGCCAATATCCTGTCTAAATCCATAGCAGCCCTTTCCTATCCTTGCTTTTGGGGGCTCTAAGTGTGGTTGGTTGTGCTTATAACTGCTAAGTAGAAACGTACACCCCGAACAGCGGAGAGAGAACGGTTAAAGTGAACTGAAGGCGCCGTTAATTTCCCTGTTTTTCCATTAAACTTTTCACTTTAACTTATCTCTGTGTTACCGTAACTTTTCGTCTTCCTTTAATGATTAAAGCTGGGAAAGAAGACAGCGGAAAAGGAAGACACCTTTTCCATAAACAAAATGGAGGTAAAAAAGAAATGACAAAAAACTCTAAAACGAAACTGCTGTTCACAATGCTTTTCCTCACCATACTAGTAGTTTCCAGCACTTACACACTCAGAATACCTGAGGCACAGGCAGCAGAACTATCAACCCCTGAGAAGGGACTATTAATCATAAGTAACACGGCTGAACTTGACCTATCAAAATATGCGGCAACCGTAAAAGTGTACCCTCAAAACTATAACGCTTCATACCTTGATGTTGTTCCTCAAACCGAAGTGGAATACACGTTTACCGCTGAAGGAAACACCGTAAGAGCGCTCTGCACGTTCGCGAATTCCCGCCTGCAAATGATACACGTACTTGAAAACGAAGGGTCGCCGCACCTGAGTAAAACTGAAGCCAACCCTCTAGAACTGGCTCAGAACTTCCTCACCAACTACCAAACATACACTACAGACTCATTTTACGGCGAATTAAAGTCAACGCTGGATAACGTTGACGCCAGCAAAAACAGCACAAAAACAGTAGGAAACACCCAACTTGAGGTTATTGCAAACAACGGTTACACGACGTTCAAGTGGACATACACATCCAACGGCGCTATAGCTCCAGCCAAATCTATATCCTTAGGCTTCAACAACGGCTTCTTAACGTACTTTGTGGATAACTGGCAACTCTACCCAATCGGCAACACAAACGTGAACCTTTCCGAGAAAGAAGCAATATCCATAGCATTGGATGCTGCCAAAGCTCACCAGTGGAGCTTGGAACTGGACGCTGACGCTCTCGACGCAGCGAATTTCAATGAGTCAAACGTATGCTGGACAAACCTGTTTTTCGACGGCTCCCTCTACGCAGACCAAACCCGTAACGAAGACCCCTTGAGGCTTTACCCTGTTTGGCGCGCCGGCATCGCCTTAAACAAGTGGTACGGCCAACTCTACGGCATAACAATTGACGTTTGGGCAGACACCAAAGAAGTCAGAATAGTCGAAGAAGCATGGTCAACAATGACTCAGACAGAAAAAGCCGCTATTGCAAACACAACTACAACCAATGAATCAGCTATCCAAGACTCCGTAACTTCTGGAGCAATACCCACTGTCGTCACGTGTGCTGTGCTTTCAACAATTGCCATTGCTACTATAGGCGCTGTTTCAGTTTACGTGCGCAAAAAGAAAATACAAGTGTCGTACCGTTTGCCAAAATTGCGATCCACTGAAACTGGCGTAACATTACTCTGCGTCCTAATCTTGTCAATGGTATTCGTAGCGCCCGTTGCGACCGTTAACGCGACAAGCCGAGTGGGCGTAATCTGGGGTTCCGAAAGCAGCGGTGCATATGGAGATGGCGAGAACGACAGTTGGCGCAAAACCAACAACGAGATTAACGCCCAGAGTTCCCTTGCCAGTAATATTGAGTCTTACTTTGATACAGCTGGCTATAACGGCGAAGATCAACAAGGAAGTCCTGGTTCAATAAAAAGCAACATTCTCGGCAACATCACGAGTTTCACTGACAGTTACGATTGCGTAGCGGTAGTTGATTTCGACCACGGTGTTGGCAATGCTGATGGAGTACCTGGAGCACCATCTGGCGAATTTCATTACATGTTCGAAGATGACATCGGCACTCGCGTGGGTACATACAACGGCTTCGTTGTGGTGCCTGCGAACGGCGTCTACGACCACGAAATATACTCCAATCAGTCTGTCAAAGGCAAGGTTTTTTTTGCGTTCATTAACACATGCTTATCAGCGTGTATCAATAACACTGTTGGCATTTACACCACCACTCAGGGCTTTATTGCAGGCACTAGCCGAGCAAGAGGAATGCCGTTCGCTTGGATGAATCGTACTATAGTGGATAAGGATACAGCAGGGTTTACTACCGCGCTCAACATGAGCAGTGATGGCTATGCTGACCCAGATGAGGGCTATCAATGTTACATCGGTTTCCCCTACGGCTCAGCGGCTCTTACGCAGCTAATACCCTACGATAGCGGTTCACAGTATTATTATCAGTGGGTTGACAACTTCTTTGACTATGCTTTGCGTTACGACATGTCGGTTAACATGGCGCTGGATCATGCTTCATTGATAACGTGGGATAATTTATTCGGAGATTGCTACCTTACAACTGGATTCGTGGCAGATTGGCCACAGTACAACGGAACATGGCAGAACCAGACGCAGGGCGACTGTACTATGGCTGTTTATGGTAATGGTAACGTAAAGTTGCGTTATTATTCGCCGGGGTGGAATGACAACTTCAACGACAATTCCAGAGATACTTCCAAGTGGGATGAGTTGGAAAATGGCGCTACAGCCAGCGAAACTACGGGTCAACTGGTAGTAGATGTGCCCAGCATTGGTAGCGGCCAAGTGCAAGCGGGATACGTAACCACAGACGACTATGACGTCAAAGACTGCAAAATAACCATAGACGTATCCGAATTCAATGATATAGACGAGATGATACTGCAGATATGCACTACGAAAACGACAAATTCAGACCCCTATTCGCAAAACAGTTGGTACCGAATCCTGAAAGCCAGCTACGACTCAAAAGTCTACGTGCAAAGCAGAATAGGCGGTGGCACTGTAGAAACGAAAGAATGCATGAATTGGGCTGGAGCGACCGGAAACTTGTCTATTGATATCTGCGACGGGGCTATCGCGTTTTACGAGAATGGGTACATGCGGTACGCGGAACCCTACGCCTTGGCATCATACGACTGCTACATTTACGCCTACACAAGCACGTTGAAAGAACGAGCAAACGGAATAGATAAATTCGACGATTTCTCGTTAGCTCCAACACCGTCATTTTGGGACCAGTTTGACGACGCAGACAACTACTACGGTTGGGTAAGTTCTTACGATTGGTATTGGCAAGTCGCAGGCGGGAAACTGGGCTCGACAACATTCGGCGCGCATATATACGTGAACCAGACTTTCGCGACAAACAGGCTCGTAAAAACCGATATGGAAACTATCAGCCACACTGGAGGCACAGAGAACGTGCCATGGCTGTTTGTTAAAGAGCAAGATGGATACAACAATGTCTACGTGCTTATTCACACTAATGGGACTCTGGAGTTGTCGAGGGTCTACCTAGGAAGCACAGAAACATGGACTAATTCGTCGCTTTCACTGAACCCATATGACATGCATGTGCTGGCAGTCAGCATCATTGGAACAAACGCTAAGGTCTGGGTAGACGAAACGTTGTGCCTCAACGTTGACGACGCGTACTTCGACAACATCGCTGGATACGTAGGACTATACACGCCCGGATCAAGAGGCGAATTCGACAACGTAGTCATAATAGACTAACAAACAAAACCCCATTTCCCCTTCTTTTTTCTTTTCAGCATTCACTCTCACTCCCTTTTCGCCCATCACACCAAAAAAGGCACAATGCGCTTAACTCAAAAGTTCAGCCTTTATGAAGAAAGAGGGCATAAGCCAAAAAAAGTACACAACAGTTCCCAAGCTATTTTTCGTTTTCTGGTTTCTCCCGCAACTCCAGCAAGGCGTCTTCAGCTATTTCTGGCTTTTTACGGCATCTTTGATTTCGAAAGCCCAAATTTACTTCTGCATCTTCGAATTCTTTCGGAATGGACTCAAGCATCACTTATACTTCGTAATCAGGTCTTTGAGGGCGTGCTATCAATGCCCAATTAGTTTTGGGAGACAGATTTTATTTATATGCCTAAAGTTGGGCAATCTCGGCTCGAGAAAAGGTTACCATCAAGGCTGATCCGACGGGGCTCGACCCCAAAATGGTTCGGAACCAATATGTAGCAAGTCGATTATCAGATTATTTAGGGGCCAAGTCGGACCGGAGTTGCTCTCAAATCTAAATGTGAGCAAGGTCAAAAGTGTTTCGGGATCAACACATGTGGTCAAGCCCCTTAAGATTTGTAAGCTTCACAGCAGCCCGTCTTAGTTGTCCAATGATTTGCGTTTCTTATAGTAGACCAGCAGGCAAGTAACCACGACAATGACGCCGACAAGGGCAGCTATTGACGCGGCTAAGAGGTTAAAGTTTGGCACTGAAGGTGTATTGGATGGTATAACGATGCTGTTGTTTTCTATGTCGAAGGGAAGCATGAGTGGGTAATTGTCTCTTCGGTTATCATCTATAACGTAGGGTGTGTCGCCGATGCCGTCAACATTGCTGTCTAAACCCGTGTAGTCGTTCCAGTAATTGCCTTCTCCGCCGTAATCAAAAAAGCCAGCAGAGCTGGTTGATAAGTTGACCTGTTGAACACTGCCAACGAAGTTGTTATGGTAAAACGTAGCATTCGGTTTTGGCAGGTCCTGATACCGCATGGATGTTTCAACTGTGACGCCGACAGTATTGTCTATCAATTCGTTGCCGAAGAAAGTGTTGTTGTTTCCCCCTGTCACAACGATGCCGTTAACATTCTGGGTTAGCCTATTACCATAGAAAACGTTGTTTGAGCCAACAACCCCCAGAGTCGTATAGTACACACTCATACCATACTTACAGTTTGTAATGTTGTTTCCAGCAATCACGTGAGCTTCGCCTATTACCTGGATGCCGTTGTACACGCCACTTATGTTATTGGCGTGAATTTCGTTAGCGAAGCCTTCCACTAAGATACTTAAGCCAGTAATCAGGTTCGAAAAAACCTTGTTGCTTGAGCCCTTGCATGTCACATGGCCTGTTAACGTGTTCTCAGCAATAGTTTGGTTTGAGCCTTCAATTAACAACCCCGTTTGTATCGTGTTGCCTGTTATTTTGGTGTTGTTTCCAGTTGACAGCACGTGGGCCCCGCCCGTTGCGCTGAACGGAGGGTCGCATTGACCCAGCGTATGCTCAGATAGGTCAGCTGGAGCCTCAGTGGTTAATTCAGCGGAAATTGTGAAACCTGAAATTTCAACATCATTTGCATAAATCGTCAGCGCTTCATTATAAGTGTACATTGGCGTAACACCTTGCCACCCCACAAAATACAAAGGTGGATGAAAGGTAATTACAGTATCCTCGATGCTTTCGCCTTTAAGAGAAAGAGTCTTGTTTATCGTCAGCGTTTGCTCGTTGTATGTTCCGTTCTTGACGAATATCAAGTCGCCTTCAGCAGCAGCACGTACAGCTTCGCCTATAGTCGCATAATCATCTGGAACAACAAGCGTCTTGGAACCAGCCTTTACTGGCAAAGGCACAATAACACATGAAGCGGTCAGAAAGACGAGAACAAGCATTAGAGCGGCGGTTTTACTCATGCTTACCCCAAATATAACAGGCTGCTTTCGCTATAAAAGCGTCTTTGTCAAGGTTTCTTGACTAAACCACTTTTTCAGGGATACTGGATGACACAAGCAACGCATTTAGAGTTGGCGCGAGTTTTCCCGCCTCGCAAGGGTACAATGGCTGCCCAGATGGCTCCATTGACGAAGTTCGCGTCTACAACCGTGCTTTATCCGCGGATGAAATAGAGGACTATTACGAGGAGTTTCCCCGCTACTACTACCTAACAGTGCTCGCTACAAACCAGTACAGCCAAACTATCTACGCGCCGCTTTACATAGACTATCAATTGATGGCGGTGTTTACAGGGCAAGCAACGTGACTTTTGCTTTCAATGCGAGTTCTCAAGGGACCAGTTTGAATTGCGTAACGAGGGTCAACTACACTGCAGATTGGCTGTCAGACGGGGTCATTGTATATCAGCAGGACAGTGATGACCCTAGCTTTCCCACGATTATCACTCATGAAATCAATTACCAGATACCTGACGGAAACCACAGCATAGTTATTGAGGCTAGGGGACCTGGCAGTTATGTAGCAAAATGGACTATATACCATTTTCACATGACGACCACTACAGTGATCAACTTCACTGTTGACACCACTTCACCCCGTATTTCAATTCTGTCACCACAAAACAAGACATACGAAACAGCCAACGTCACCCTAAACGTCACAATAAACGAGGCAGCCTCGCTAGTCTCTTATGTGCTTGACGGTGAAGAAAATCATTTGGCGACCGAACGCAACTCAACCCTGACCGGCACAACGCTGACTGGCTTATCCAACGGCGAGCACAACGTAACCGTCTACGCAACTGACCTTGCAGGAAACGCCGGAGCCTCCGAGACCGTTTATTTCACCGTGAAAGAACCCGACCCGTTCCCCATTGTTCCCGTTGCAGCTGCTTCCGTCCTTGTAGTCGTTGTGGCTGCTGGGTTGTTGGTATATTTTAGAAGGCGCCGCTAGCTCTCCCTAGCTGGGTTTTTTGCTTCGGACATGGTGAAGGAGGAGCATTTCTCGAAGGGCAATAAATCCTAATTCACTAATTAAAGTCCCCAACACCCTTTCTTATTCTGATTTCATCGGACTTATACTCGCCATCTTTCTATCCAAATATCAAAGAGAAGTAGTAGTGCAGCCTTTTTCAAAACACTTCTTCTACCAGCATTAACTATTTCTTGTGCAATCTAAAAGAAGAAGAATACGTTTCCTACTGCAAATTCTTCTTCTCTTGGTAGTAGTCATCCGCAAATCTGTATGCCAGTGGACGACTACTACCAATCAATTTGCTCCTTAACCAACATAAAGAGAAGTAGTAGTGCAACCTTTTCCAGCTAGCACTACAACAACCAATGTTTCAGTGCATCTCTGGACATGTTGAAAGAAGAAAAGCGCATGCTTGATTTCCTCTCTGCTTGTTGTTGTTCGGTGCAAATCAGAGCGAACAACAACTTCTCTCAACACTCTCCATAAGCGCAGAGAAAGAAATGCCAAGCAACAACCAAAACAAAGAGGCTTCAAATCCAAAACTACAAAAGAACGCCTGTAGCTAGCTCAGACGCTCATTTTCAAGAGGCCGAATCAATGCTTAAAGTCCAAGATTGCGGTGAAGGTGGCTCACTGCCAAACACCTTTATCCACAAAGTCTTTGTTTCATCAGGCCATTTAAGTTCCGTCGCCTCAACAGTGGGGACTAATTCTGGGAAATGCTTGAGAAGAACCTGCGCTTTCTTAATAGCATCCAATGAAGCATTATCTATGGCTTCTCGTGACAACGTTATCAACTGAGGATTCAGCTGACCAGTCTCTCTAAAGCGAAGCCAAGCAGCCACGTTTACCGCTTGCCTTGCCAAACATTCAGCTGCTTCAGGAAAATCAGCATGCTTCCAACCGACCAACAGTAAATCTGTCTTCAATTGTGAGTCCAAGCAGCCAGATTTTATAGCGACCTCATTGAAAGTTGGCTCCCGCAAAAACCTGAATTCACGCCTTAATTCTTCTAACGCTGCCCTAACTCTCGCTCTGTTAGTGCGTAACCTCTCCATGGTGCTTTGTAGAAGTTTATCCGCAGAGAAATCGTTGCCTGCCTTAGGTGTGTCCGGTTTCTGGGCGGCCTTTGGCTCAGTTGATGTCTTCAAAACAAATTCTGTTTCCCCATCACACCAATAAATCTTAAACGAATCAGGCACGGGGTACTCAATCCAAGTCTGCTGCTTCAAGGGTTTAATCTCAAGCTTTTCGTTAGGTTTAGCAACCAAAAGGTTCCTAACAAGCCTAAACAAAGTACGTTTTTCAGAAGCATCAGTCCACTTAACCTGCAGCTTGCCCAACGGAGACAAAAGAAAAACGGTTCTGTTCTCCCTAAACTTGAACCACAACAAGCCTTTTTCTGTTCTGTCAGCCACCATAAGCGGGTTCTTAACCATTACTTCATGAGACGCAATCAAATCTGCATTTGTCTCATACACCACTTGTGACAGCATGCTGACCACAAAATACCCCGTATCCGTTTGACAATCATTTAAACATTCGACAAACGAAGGTGTCAAAAAAATGAAGCATTACCAATGTAGAATTGCCTTGAGATTGAGTACACTTGAAAGGCAAAAAATAGAGCAGCTAATTCTGGAAAGAAAATTCGAAAATCTAAGCCACGTGATCAGGGCAGCCCTCAAAGAATTTCTCAATGCGCCAGAGGCGAACTATCATGAATAGCAAACTGATCGAGTTCCTGGTTAAAGTGCGCGACGCAAGCCAAATGATGGCTGACGCTGCAAACGAATATCTCGATAACTTTGCGCCTCCTAGTGTGAAAGACGAAAAGGCAACAGCAGCCGTTCAAGAAATAGCCTTCTCCACTTTGAAGTTTGAGGTCCAACAAGGCGCCAAACTAGGCGAGTACGAAATAGCCTACAAATCAGGTAACTTGGAAGACAAGTGGCGACCCGCCTACAGCATCCTCAGAAACAGCAACGCAATCATCAAGGACCGCTATCATGGCGAAGGCTACCAGTACAGCTACTGGCTCTACGGAGAAAACCGAATCTACCGCCAAAAACTCAAACCCAAACAATAGCACAACACGGAAGGACAAACCATGCTGAGGACCTCAACAGACGCTATCCTAGAAAGCGAAGTTCTGCTCTGCCCCGCCTGCGGCTGCGAATGCGTTCACCCCATGAAGGTAAAAGTTGCCACCAGCAGCAAAGTAGTGGTAATTGAGCGTAAACGAGTGCAGGTCATTGAAGCTGAAACCGCCGAAACACGAGAAGCAAAGCAAGAACGCGGCGTACGCATTACTTTAGAGTACCACTGCGAAAACGGGCATCATGGCAACCTTATCTTGCAATTCCATAAGGGCAACACGGTCGTTTTGCACGAAGACTTACCGCCGGAAAGGGAGGCTGAAACATTGTGGCGCAGCTAAACGCCCTGCTGGATCACGCGAACCTGCACCTTGCAGTTTTAGGCAAGCGCGACCTGTATCATTTGGTCGCAAAAAACCACGAAACCGAAAAAGTCGTGAACTGCTGGCTCAAACACAATGAAATAGTTCCATGGGCATGCCAGAAAAACCGTGAAGGCTACACTTGCTGGGTGAGCCTGAACGACAAGGAAGAAGGTAAAGACAGCATCGAAGGAGTCAAAGCGCTAAACGTTTTTTGGCTAGACATAGACTCAAAACGTCAGAACAAAGCAGTTCCAGCAACTGAAGAGCAGCTTCAAGAAAGCCTGGGAAGAGCACAAAAACTTAAAGCCCTAATCGAAACCGAGTGTGCAGCAGCGGGTTTTTTGGCTTGCAGCGGCAACGGTTACCACATATTCTTTCCCCTGCCACGTTTTGAATTATATGGCGAAGTGTTCAGGCGCGAGATCAACAAGAAAGTTAAGGCCTTTGCCAAGATGGCTTCTGCGAAAGTAAACGCTCAAATCGACACTACATACGACATCCGCAGAGTAACCACGCTGATAGGCACATTAAACTTGAAGATTCCAGCGCAGCCACTGCAGACCCACTGGAACAACATAATCTCCGCAGGGGGTTACGAGCAAGCTGCGTGCAGCGTTGACGAGGCAAGAGCAGCAAACAAGATTCTCTTGGAAAACATCCTCAACACAGAAACAAAAAACCAAACCGCAACCCCTGTGAATAGCCAAGAACACCAGTCCCTTGACAAACTGCTAATGGAGGATGCGAAGCTTGTAGACCTATTCAGCGGGAACTGGCAGAAGTACGCTTACAAGAGCAGGTCTGAAGCGGAGCAAGCAGCTGTTACAAAGCTGGTTTTGAAGGGTTTCAGCGACGATGAAGTAAACGCTGCGATGGAAAAGTGTGGCATAGGGAAATGGCGGGAGAGAGCCGACAGCTACCGAACTCTTAGCATAGAGCACGCAAGAGCGCATGCAGCAAAAAATGTCCATACACAAAATAGCCTGCCAAGCGAGAGACCTCAGCCCAAAAGCAATGAAAAAGAAAAGCCTAAACTGCACAAGGCCTGCGGAATCTCCGAACAAGGGCACTACGAGGCTATCTACCATAAAGGAAAACCCGCATTCCTACTTGTAGACAAGGACTCATTCAAGATATGTGAAGAAGTCACAATTGAAAACGAGACGTTCTTGCCGAAAGAATACCCCAGTGAAATGCCCTACGAACCCTACGGTTACTACGAGGGCGCTGTTACTAACCGGGAAGACTTGTTCTGGAAAGTTAGGGAAGAATTCGACCTCTTTCTGGACTTGGAGCCCATTTGGAAGGATTATCTTACAGCTTGCGTGCTTTTGAGCTACCAGCAAGAGAAAACCCGAACTGTACCCTACGTTTACTTCGTGGGCGACAACGAAAGCGGAAAAACCGTCGCCTTAAGTCTCCTCAACTGGCTATGCTACAGGCCCATGCTGGGCGTAACCATACCCTCAGCAGACACCTACGGCTACTTGGATGACGCTGAAGCGCCAGGCACGATACTGGAAGATGAAGCTCAAGGCCTCTACAAAGACCTGGA
>JAFGNM010000011.1 GCA_016927015.1 Candidatus Bathyarchaeota archaeon
CTACGGTTTTCGGCTCAGCCCTATGAAAACTGCAACACCAGCCACGCTGACGACCGCAATTAGTATGACCATGAAAAGCATCTGGGGAATCCCAAAAATGTAATGCTGAACTTCATAGTCTAAGGTTACACGTATCTCTTCCGTTTGATCAGTGTTTACGAAGTGCAGCACATACTCACCTTCAGCGTCGCAGATAAAACTGTAACTGAAATCGCCCGATCCACCGAAATCTTTCACAGTGCCGTTTGGAAAGCTTATGGAAAACTGCATAGCCTTAACATTTCCTCCAACAACTTTGTATTGTATCAAGACACGGTCTTCCACGATGAGACCTATTGGCTGAGTCACTTCCTCCCCACCATTCACTGTAAGGCTAGTTATTGTCGCCTGACCAAACCCTGTGAGGACTGCAAGCAACGCTAAAATAACAAGCATACTTGCGAGTAATCGTCTAAGATTTGCCATGGCAATTATACTTCTAGCGTTTCAACCAATAATTCTTATGAAACCGCGATTCAGAGTCGGAATACTAATCGAAACGCCAGCTGCGTTTGCGACACCAAATTGCGGCGTAAAACTTACAAAGTCACCCGCGTACTTAGATCAAGAGGCGCATTGCCGTGACATGCTACTTCAGACATCTTAAACAGGTTTTCGAAAAAGCAGGCCTAGAAGTTACTCCCGCAAACAGACAGGAAATCGACAAAATTATCCACAATATTGTGAGCGTGAACTACAAGAATTGCCCAGCTGCTTGGAAACAAGTAAAAAACCTCATCTTGGAAAACGAAGCTAACTTCGTTTCGATGTTGAAAGATGCGTGGGAAAACCGCAAAGTTAGTTCCAGTTAAGAGCCAAGTATATCATTCAATTGGACAAATAAGTCCAGAAAACGGCAACCTTTCTGCGTTGCGGCATACTTGTTTTTGTTGACCATGAGCAAACCCTGAGACGTTAGATACCGCAGATACCTCTTCAACTGTGCATGGTTCAGGTTAACCTTATACATTATGTCCGTCTTGGTCTTCTGTTGATTACAATAGCACAGAATTTCCGCCATAATCTCCAACCGCTCTCTCTTTAACCCTCTGATGAAGTCACAACCGTTGCTCTGCCTCAGCTGTAACTTGGTTTCGTCACCGTACTCCATTAGCGCCATCTGAAGTTGCCCGTTTAGCCTGGTTGCTCTCACAATACCCCTTGCCATGTTCCTCCCCCTACGTCAACTATGGGCAATATATGTTCATAAAACAATGTGACTGTATTACCACAACAACAAAAACCGCAAAAACCGCGCCCGCACACTTTAATAATCCCGCAAAGAAAACAAAAACGAGGGAACAAGCATACCTAAACAATTGATTATTTTCTCTGACGGTGGAGCTCGAGGCAACCCCGGACCAGCCGCCATAGGTTTCTTAATCCTATCAGAAAATGGCCAAGTTTTGATGACAAAATGGCGTTATTTAGGCTCCCGCACAAATAATCAAGCTGAATACGAAGCATTAATAGCGGCACTAGAATCTGCAGTAGCGCTTCACGCTGAGGAAGTTACCTGTCACCTCGACAGCCAACTAGTAGTCAAGCAAGTCACCGGAGAATACAGCGTGAAAAACTCGGAGCTGAGGAAATTGTGGAGGAAAGTCCAAGAATTAAACAAGAACTTCAAGAAAGCCAGCTTCATAAGCGTTCCCCGAACCAACATTCAAATCCAGAAGGCAGACGCGCTTGTCAACGAGGCATTAGACGAATTTAGCCAGAGCCCTCAGGTGTAAAAAGCCCCAAACTGTAACTGCACTGCGAAATCGCAACTTCTTTATAATGAAAATGCGCTCCTAACACATCAGGTGACGAAGGCACATGTTTGTTCACACAAGCATCCGGACAAGCAACATGGACAAGTCAATTGACTTTTACACCAGACTTCTCGATCTCACCCTTCTCAGTCGGCGAGAGATACCGCAGAACAACGCCGAAATCGCTTTTCTCCGAGACCCGCAAGCCAAAGGCGCCACGCTTGAGTTGACTTTCTACCGCAACCAGAAAAAGTTCAGTCAACCAGACTACGAAGACCGCGTGTTCGATCATCTTGCCTTCGAAGTTAAGGACATGAACCAGACAATCGAGGCAATGAGAAAAGAAAAGGTGACGATAACTGATGAGCCTTTCAAGCTCAGCCCGACAGGCTCTTTGATAGCTTTTGTGGAAGACCCTGACGGAACGCTTATCGAACTGATTGAGCGAAAAACGCCGTAGCTATATGTAAAACTCGAGGCAGAAAGACCCAACTTACATAAAAGGCAGCTAAATTATCTACTGCTTTACGCATTGCTCATTCAAAGAGGCAACTTGAATTTCAATGTCTTCGTCTACTAGATGGGCTGTGCCGTCTGGGCAGTAGACTTTCCCGCCTTTCTCGACTTTGCTGTAGCGTTTGCTGCACGCTTTAAATTGAGAACAACCATCACAATCTCGCGACAACACCCTTTTGTCACCTCATTACTTCCTTTTCAATGCTAGTTCAGTGTCACTTTTATGTGTAGTTTTCTCATAATCTATACTGCGTATACTGAGACCCGATAACTTCACCGCTCATAGTCTAACACTATTGGGTTCAACGTCTTTGAAATGTACGAAAAGCTGTTGTTGACGTGTGCTCACTTCTTTTTTCCAGCAATCAAAAACGCCAGCACAACCACAATAAGCACTGACGCTCCAATCACGAGCGCGTAAAAAACAGTTGGGTCCAACCCGAGCAGTTGAGGCTGCCAAATGTTCGTCTTGTCCACTATGGTGTTCATTGTGTACTCTGGGAACTGCGAGTTTCCTTCAACGAGAACGCCTGTGGCTTTGTCCCAGTAATACGTGGTTTCCGCGGTGACTGCGTGCGCAACGGTTCGTGTGGCTCCTGCATAGGTTCTCTCTTCAACGCTGCTTATGGTTATGTTGCCCACGTTTTTGTCGAAGAACGTGTCGCCGCTGTTCAGGTTTGCGGGAATGATGAAATCGTCTCCAAGCTGGCCTGTCTCCAAGTTCAAAGTTGTAGTCATTGCTTCCTGTGTTCCATTGGAATACTCCGCTGTGATTTCAACACTCATGCTTTTTCCTTGAACATCCTTAATTTCCATCCTAGCCCAAGTTACGTCGTGTCATTCAGTAGGGGTTCCCGTGTAAGTTACTTGGTATTCTACCCAGTCGCCCTTTTTCACACCTACCGAAATCTCAGCTAGGACATTACCAGCTCCTATGAGAACGATGAACAAGGCAATTGTTAAGCCAAGTTTTCTATTCATAGCCTATCAACCTATATCTATGGTTTTGGTTTTAAAAAATTACTTAAGAGACTTAACGTATTCGACTCTAACCGTCAATATTGCCTTCTGTTGGCTTCGAGTATGTTAAGGAATAGAAAGGAAAAATTGTTTAGGAAGCGTGTGAATAAGAAGAGGGAAAATTGTACCATAGTGTCATTCAGCGTCTTCATACAGTTATAGTTCTGCCTTCTATGAGCTCCTTAACAGTTACCATCTGCATGTCGAGTCCATAAGCCATTTTAGCTCGCACTCT
This sequence comes from Candidatus Bathyarchaeota archaeon, assembly GCA_016927015.1. Taxonomy (GTDB): domain Archaea; phylum Thermoproteota; class Bathyarchaeia; order Bathyarchaeales; family Bathycorpusculaceae; genus SG8-32-3. The sequence continues at coordinate 3,568 of JAFGNM010000011.1, forward strand.
TCCTCTAATTGCATCATTATCGAAACTGAAAGCAACAATTGTCCCACTCTTGGATTTGTGTCGTCCCATTGCGGCTGCGAAGTTTTCAATTACGTTTCTGCCAACATTGTCTGCTTGTTTGATCGAAACGGGCTGACCGTCAAGTGTGTATCCGTCTATTCCCATGCGGGCGTCGCTTTGTGAAGAAGATTTACCGGCAATTCTTTTAAGAACCCAATTTTGAAACTCGTTGGGTGGAAGTTTTTTAAGGTCTTCTTCTTTCACAGTCCTTTTCTTTACTACGACAAATGCTGCTATGGCAACCCCTGCAACTACGGCAACTGCGGCCACACCATATACGGTTCCGCTAATATCTAGTTCTCCGTTTTGTTCTGCTGTAGCTGCATTGCATGTGGGGCAGTCTATCCATCCAGTTCCACCACATCTTGGGCAATCTACTTCAAGGGAACCCAACCCAGTTCCATCGCAATATGGACAAACTGCGTCTTCAACTTCAGACAGTGAGACTTGTGGCGATACACGCAGTTTCTCTGCTGTCGAGCCCGAGCCGCCAATAATAACTGTCTCCACTAGCTTGTCGTAGTCGGCATCAGAAATACCTCCTATGGTAACAGTTACCTCGACCTCTTCATGTGGCGGGAAGGAAGTTCGCGATGATGTGGCTGTATACGTTTTGCTGTCAGCTTCCACCTCTGCGGTAACCTTTCCATATGCCGCGACGTCTTCATCATTTTCGAACCGGACTCTAACAGATATTTCCCCATTAGTTGGTTGAGCGGACGTGCTCTTTAAGGTGATAGTTGGCGTTAACGTTCCGTATCCCGAGCAATGCTCGCAAGCTCCCCCTTCATCTACCGGTACTGTACCAGTGCCACCGCATATGGGGCAAGGGATCTCTCCCTTTCCGCCGCATGTTGGACATAACGCCATCGTTAGCGCCACGCTAAAGGCTGAACAAAGAAGGACCGCAATGAATGTAACTATTAGTAATTTACTCTTCATGAGTCCTCACCTCCCCTGAGACCTATTGAATGAAGTTGTTTTGGTTGCATAGACATCGACCTCAACCGCTGAACCCTCTCCAATCTCTTTATCAACGAAACCAGTATCTACTTGCTCTTGACTTAAAAAACTTCGTAAAAAAACGCCTTAATCAACTGCCTGTGATGGAGATGATCAAGGAAAACTAAGCTCTGCCGCTCTTAAATTGATACGCTTACCTAAGGCTCAAGAAGCAGAAGGATAGCTGCTTATCTGCAAACTCTGAAAGAGTATTCTTCGCGGCTGAAGGTAAGGCATCTTTTTAGTAGAAGAGCCCTTGGCTTTCTTGTTCTGCCTCAACGTTGTTGCTTATTTCTTCTTCGTTGTCGAGCGCCATTACCCTAATAGTGTCCTCGTCTTTTTGGTGTTCCTCTTCAGAAGCATCACCTGTCTCTTTCACGTCTTCTTGGCTCTCAGCATTTTCGCTTGCAGTAACGTCTTCTTTTTTGAGCGTGCCAATCGTTAACAACTTCTCCAATCGCGTTTCCAACGAGCCAATTTTAGACTCCAGCTGACTTATTGTCTCTTTTTTTGCGGCATTTTCACTCTTTAACTCCTGAATCGCTACTTTCTCGTCAAGTATTTTCCAGCGTATCTCTAGTTGTTTTAGTTCTTCGTCTAACGCACGTGATTCTTCTTCTAGGCGCGTTTTTTCATTTTGTAATTGTTCAATTTCAACAGGGCTACTCAATTTTGTGTCACTGATCATAAACGTAACAATTGCAAGATAATTTGTTTATGAAAAGAGAATATGTATTTAGTGTTCAACGGCTGATGATAGTGTGCTTATGCTGATTTTGCGGCGCTTTTTTCGAAACACCAGTACTTTGCGTGAAGGGTGAGCGTGTTTCGGGGGGCGCGGTGAGTCTGGAAAAGGGATTTGGTGCGTTTTTGTGTTAGTTGATATGTGCGCGTTGTTGTGTGGGTTATTTTATTGTGAAATTTTGGGTTAATTTTGGGTTGTTTGCTTTGTTTTTAACGTGGTGTTCGCTGCAAGTATGACCAATCGTGTATATTAATACACAATACTTTTATATTCTGAATCCGAATTAAAGAAGAGCATATGCGAGGCAAAATAATATGGGAACAGTTCTCGTAGTAGATGATGCCAAATTCATGAGAGCCGTACTCACAAAAATAATCGTACAGTCCGGCCACGAAGTAGTAGCAGAAGCCTCCAACGGCGACGAAGCCATACAACAGTTCCAACAAGCAAAACCCGATTTAGTGCTGATGGACATAGTCATGCCACCAGGACCAAAGGCAAGGGACGGCATCGAAGCTCTCAAACAGATAGTAATAGCGAACCCAACAGCAAAAATCGTGATGGTCAGTTCTTATGGCCAACAAGCGCTAATAGCTGAAGCTCTCAAAGCCGGCGCCAAAGATTTCATTGTGAAACCATTCCAACCTCAGAAAGTGACGGAAGCCCTAGCCAAGTATTGCTGAGGCGCTGCCATTGCCAACCAACCTGTTAGATTCCCAAGACGTCAGAGTAGAAAAAACGGTTACGTTAGTCGACATCATGGAACTGCAAAGACTGAGCACTCGACTGAGCCAACGCGCACAAGTTGCAGCAGAATGCATAACATACCCTCAAGTAAGCCCAACCCTGAAAGAGGTGCGAGTAGCAATGGCGGAGATGGAAGTCGAAAGCAAACCGATTGAGTTAGTTACAAGCGTTGGATCATGTGTAGCCATTTGTCTATACGATTCAACGAGTAAGTGTGGGGGGTTAGCTCATATAATGCTTCCGAACTCCGCCATCGCACCGCAAGATGTCCTTCCATGCAAATTTGCCGATACTGCTGTCCCTGCTTTAGCCAAGGCTGTGCGAAAAATCAGCGGACAAGAAACACTCCTATCTGCCAAAATAGCGGGTGGCGCCAACATATTCAAGTTTGAGAATGACACTGGTCCGCCCATTGGCGTAAAGAACGTCGACGCCGTCAAGATGGCATTGAACACCAACAAAATCCGGTTGGTTGCTGAGGATGTTGGAGGTTTGTATGGACGTAGAATCACCTTCAACATTGGAAATGGAGCTGTAACTATTCGACTTTCCAGCGGAGAGGTTAAGCACCTATGAGACGAAAAAACAAGAACACTTTAAATGCAGCTGCAGAAAAGAAGGACTTAGGCATATTTTTGGAGCTTGGCAACATAGGCGCGGGGCACGCCGCAACTTCCTTGTCAGAGATTCTTCAGCAGCAAGTAGAGATAGATATACCGCGAATCGGCACCATTCCCTCTAACATGTTACCTAAATTCTATCAAAGTCACAACATGCCCGCAACCGCGGTTTACATACACCTTATGGGAAAACTGGAATGCCACTTCCTATTCATTTTCGAACTGCCTGAATTAAAAGAAATCACGACCCTCATGACCCGAAGTATTACCCAGAAAGAATGCGAATCTTCTATGGAGTCATCCGCAATAGAAGAACTTGGCAACATTCTAATCGGGTCGTTTCTCACCGCGATTTCTAACTTCACAGGACTCAACCTTATTTCAACACCACCTATGCTCATAGGCGCCCCCTTTGACTCCATAATCAACGAGTTCATGGTGAAGTTAGCCTCAGCCTCTGGCGACGCATTAGTTTTTGACACCTGCTTCAAACGTGCAGGCGGCTACTACGCACCTACACAACTCATGATATTCCCAAGCCATGAACTGCGCGAGTTACTTATACGCAAATCTAACGAAATCGTCGAAGTCGGAAAAAGCGACAATATTGAACTATTCTGCGCTGAAAACTTGTCAACCGAAACTGACCGCGTTACAAAGCCGCAGAAAACATCAAAGTAACTAGTGAATGACGATGAACAAGAAATCACTGACCTCAAAAACCGTGAACTCAACAGAAAACTTTACTGATCTTGACATACTTCTTGAGATTGGAAGTATGGGCGCTGGGCATGCGACCACAACCCTCTCACAGGTTCTGCATGAGCCCATAAAAATTGAAGTGCCAAGAGTTCACATTGCGCCACCTCACCTTGTTCCGAGAATTTATGAGAAACATGATACGATTGTCACTGCCGTGTTCCTGAAGCTGAGGGGCACTGCGGACTGTGACCTTATGCTGATTTTCGAGGAAGAAGAATCCAAGAAGATTGCTGAGTTAATGATTAATGGGGTAGAAGACGGTGGAGTCACCCGCGAAATGGAGCTGTCTGCTATAGAAGAAATGGGGTCTATAGTGCTGTGTTCCTTCCTTAACGCCATGGCGGATTTTACGCTGACTAAGCTTGTCTCGCCTCCACCGGAACTAATTATCGACTCCTTTGACGCGATCATCGATGATCTTCTAATTAAACAGGCGCTTTGCTCGGAAGTTGCGGTAATTTTTGATACCCGCTTCAAACGATGCAACAGCTCAACCGAAGGGTTCATCATAACTTTTCCCAGTTATAAGCTTCAGAGAATGCTTGCCACAAAAGGAAAAGAATGGCTGGACAATGAAAGTTCCGTGAAAAAAGACGCGCTGCCCGCTTTACTGAGATAGCATTTAGGAAGCGTGAAAGCACGAATGTGAGAAAATGGGTGCCACACAAGTTAAGCAAAAAATGGGGAAATCGGTTCAGATGACGTCTGTTGAAGACTTCCTTGATAATGTAGCTTATCAAAAACTGAAAAAGTTGCTACATGAAACATTTGGGATTGACTGTAATGGTTACCGCGACGAATATCTCAAAAGGCGGTTTGCAATTCGATTAAATGCAACTGGCGCCAACACTTACAGCCGTTATGTAAGGTACCTGAAGAAAAACCCCGCCGAGTTCAATCTTGTTCTCAGCAATCTGACAGTTAACTACACTACATTTTTCAGAGACAGTGATGTGTACGTTTACCTTGAAAAAACTGTTCTCCCAAGACTTTTCAAGTCTAAGGAAGTTAGGATCTGGAGTGCAGGCTGCGCTACAGGTGAAGAGCCTTACTCATTGGCTATTTTGGTTCACAAATTGCTCGGTAAGGAGCTGTCAAATTATAACGTCACAATTTTCGCCTCAGACCTTGTCGAGGTCGCTCTGGCTAAAGCTGTAGAGGGCGAGTACAATAAAAAACAGTTGATGGGTCTTGCAGACTCGTTAATTGGCAAGTATTTTTCGAACAGCGGCGAGTCGTACAAAGTGAAGGATTTCGTTAAGCAGATGGTTCGTTTTGAAAAGCATGATTTGATGAAGCCTTCTTTGCGTAAGGGCTTTGACCTAATACTCTGTAGGAATGTTATGATATTTTTCGCGAGGGAAAGCCAACAGCAAATTCACATGCACTTCTACAACGCGTTGCGAGCCGGCGGCTATCTTGTAATTGGAAAATCTGAGGTACTAGGCGGTGAGCCAAGTAGGAAATTTTTGTGTTCTGATGTTAATTGTCGAGTTTACCAGAAGTCGCTTGCAGACGGCTGTTGCAGACCATCCTGTGATTTGCGTGTAGCGAAAGCAGACGCACTTAGTCTAAATAATTCAGCTGGAGGACAATCAATAGTTGTACAGTAAACTCGAACAGGTTTGGAAGAGTAACACAAGCTCTAAAAATCAAGGTGAGTGGTCGCTTGCCAGTTGACATCAACCAGTATAAAGAGTTGTTCATAGAAGAGGCAAGAGAACACATTGTGTCACTTACAAAATCACTTCTAAGTCTGGAGAAAGACCATCAAAACATAGAACTGGTCAACATGCTTTTCAGGTCAGCCCACACCCTTAAAGGTTCTTCAGGCATGATGGGTTACATAGACCTCCAAGATCTCACCCATGCAATGGAGGATATCTTTGATGACATGCGGAAGGGCAAAAAGCCTTCAAGCAATCTAATCAGCGTTCTTCTTGAATGTGTAGATGCGCTTTCGTCGAAATTAGAGAACATACAGAACATGGTTGAAGAAGAAATTGATGTTGCAAGTTTAACACAGAAGCTTCAGGAAGAATCTGAGATTTCTCTGCTTGAAGAAACGACAGAAACAAAGGTTCTGCCTCCTGAAACTGTTGAAATCACCTCTATAGAACTCGATGAAACTGAAAAAGAAGCAGTAATAAATGCTGAAAGCTATGGTGAACATTGCTATTTCGTAGATCTTAAGTTTAGCAGTGACTGTGCTTTCAAAAGTGTTAGATCAATCTTGGTTCTAAGCAAGATTTCAGAGATAGCAGAAATAATTAAGACACAGCCCGACCAAGCAGAACTTGAAGCCTTTAAAGAGGAAAAGCTTGACTTCGGGTTCAAGATAGCAATCACCAGCAAATTTGAGGCAGCGGAAATTGAAAAATGCGTCCGTCAAGTTTGCGAGATAGAAGAGGTGCGGGTTGATCGCTTCGGTCCTATTGTACCGCAGGAAACAAAAGTCGAGACAGAAGCTGAGACAGAAACCGAAACAGAAGTCAAATCATATGTCATAAGTTCAACAGAGAACCATCAGGAAACACCTCAAGTATCTTTACTTGAAGAACCAGAAGAAACAGAGGCTTCGCCCCCGGAAACTGTTGAAACAACCGCCATAGAATTCGATGATGCTCCGGTGGAGCCTTGCTCTGATGAACAGATTGATCAGGTGACTGAAGCGACAAAACTGTTTGCTGAAGTACGGGCTGCTCAGACTGTTAGGGTGAAATTCGAGCAGCTTGACAAGATAATGAATTTGGTTGGCGAGCTGGTTATAAACAAGATTGCTTTGCTCCAAGTGACTTCGGACAATATAAGCGGCGAGACAAAGCGCATTGCTGGAAACATTGATCGTCTCACATCTGACCTTCATGACCTTGTAATGCAGGTGCGAATGGTTCCAGTAAGTCAAATATTTGATAGATTTCCGAGGTTGGTGAGAGACCTTTCACTGCAGGAAGCTAAGACAATTGACCTCGTAATGGAAGGAAGAGACATTGAAATTGACCGAACGGTGCTTGATGAGGTTGGAGAGCCACTTATACATCTGCTTAGAAACAGCATTGATCATGGAATAGAAACACCTGACGAAAGAAAGAAAGCCAACAAGAATCCTGTAGGGACGATACGGCTGTCAGCACAACGCAGTGGCGACAACGTCATTATTGAAGTTGAAGATGACGGTGCTGGAATCGACCCAGAGAAACTCCGGGAATCCGCAGTTCAGAAAGGTTTTGCAAGAGCAGACGAAGCTGAGAAAATGAGCCGAAACGAGCTGGTGAGCCTGATTTTCCTGCCTGGCTTCTCAACGAGTAAAGTAGTTACTGAAACAAGCGGCAGAGGCATCGGAATGGATGTTGTGAAGACAAAAATCGCGGCTCTCGGTGGCACTGTTCAATTTGAAACACGGTTGGGTAAAGGAACGAAGACCAGCATCAAAGTGCCGCTCACTTTGGCAATTATTAAGGCGATACTCGTTCAGGATTCCGGGCAAACTTTCACGATACCCACATGTCAAGTCTCAGAAATTGTCAAAGCAAAGAAAAGCGACATAAAGCTACTGGGAAGAACAGACGCTATAGTTGTCAGAGGCAAAGTCATTCCAGTTGTTCACCTGCACAAGCTGCTTGGGCTTGAAGGCGCGAACGAAGAAGAATTTGAACTTCTGATAACTCACCTAGGCGACGAAAAGACAAAACTCGCTTTGGTGGTAGATTCCGTTTTGAGACAACAGGACATCCTAGTAAAACCCATCAGTGAGACCTTGAAGGGACTTAAAGGAATAAGTGGCGCCACAATCTTAGGCGACGGTCAAGTAGTCTTAGTCCTAGATGTGGGCCAGTTCATCAACAAAGCGCACAAGACCGCTTGAACCTAAAAACACGCTTTTTCACCTCTGTTTAAAGCCCTAGCTTTTTTGCCGCAAGAGTAAACTGTTCAGTCGAAAAAAGAAATATTACGTCAATGGAAGAGTGCTTAATTGTTGTCCTTCTGTTGCATGTCAGCAAGGAAGCTGACTACCCGTGGGAGAAAACAGCCAAGTCAAATCGGAAAACGCGCGGAATGTTATCCTAAGTTATCAGGACACTGTTTACTACGTCAACAAGGTAAACGTCCAATTCCGAGAAGGCGCGGATATGCATAAGGCTGTTTTTCATGCGAGAAAAGCCGAAGACGCGAATTTTCAAGACCTTGAGGTTAAAATCAGCCAGGCAGGTTACAACATGCTAATTGAATATGCGAAACTTGACAATTTCGATTTAATACTGGTGTTGCGCATTGACGGCAACGAATCGAAATGGTGTCTCATGAGCGAAGAATGGCTTAAAAAACGGGTTGGCGAAAACGGCAAAGTATGCTACATAGTTTAGTTTTGGCAAAACCCTTAACGCCTTAGGTGCAAAGTGATGGGGATATCACCCGAAGCCCTTACTATTAATCGAATTTCTTCTATTCTGATATACCCCGTAAGAGAAAAACAATCTTTAATATGCGCCTTATGAGCGCACAGATATTTCTCCAGTGCACACGCCCTTTTTTCTTTTTGTAGAAACTTTTTCCCGCACGCTCGATTAAGCCTTCATTGGCTAGTCTATTTGGATCCTAATAGAAGTAGTATGCAGAAACCTATAGGGGGTAGGTCCGTAATGGCTCTTTTCACAACCATTAGCATGTAGAAAAAGATTAGCCTATTTAAAAGGGAGGAAGTAGCCTATCCGAGCACTACAGTGCAAGCCTTTCTCTAAATCGTTGTTCAAAACCCATGATAAGAATCTTGGATATGTACAGCAGCTTCATAATAATCAAATAAGCGTTTTTCGAATACCCAATAGCCTAAAAAGGCTGACAGGTGAGCCGATGGCAAGCATAGACAACCAGATTGCAAAAGAAGAAATTAAGATGTTGACTTTCTCACTTGACAACGTGTTTTACGGTGTAAATGTAAATCAAGTGCGGGAAGTCAAGAATTTCGAAGGTGCAACGCCTGTTCCTTATGCTCCACATTACGTCAAAGGAGTAACAAACCTTCGCGGCGAAGTGGTCCCAGTAATAGATTTGCGGAAGCGCATCGGACTCAGCGACAAAAAGGAAAAAGATGGTGCTGGCATCATGATGATAGTTCAAGACAAGCATCCCATAGGTGTAATTGTCGACTCAGTCATAGAAGTTCTAACGCTGCAAAAGAAAGACATAGAAACAGACCCAGAAAGCCTAATCACTGACCGTTCAGATGGAGTTATAGGCGTAGCCAAACACGACAAAGACCTCATAGTTCTATTGGATATTATCAAAGTCTTATCAAAAGATGATCTGGGCAACATGAAAGAAAACGTGAAAGGCTTCCAAATCCAAGTACAGAAAGCAACAAAATAGCCGTCAACCTTTACATTTAAAAGCTAAACTTTAATTCTTTGGACATCGCGGATTAAATCGAGAAAGTGATGGAGATTGAAGGATCAAATCAAAATTCTCGTCGTTGACGACTCACTGCTCATGCAGAAAGTCCTCGTTGACCTGCTGCAATCAGATTCTCAAATCTCCGTGATAGGCACTGCACGAGACGGCGAAGAAGCCCTCTCAAAAATCAAAAGCCTGCACCCAGACGTCGTGACACTTGACATCGAAATGCCGCGAATGAACGGATTAACAACCGTCAGAAAAATCATGGAAACAAACCCACTGCCAGTCGTCATGATCAGCGCCTTAGCCCAAAGAGAAGCGCAGCTAACGTTAAAAGCGCTAGAGTTCGGAGCAGTTGACTACGTCCCAAAACCTTCAGGCCCAATCTCATTGAACATGAACGCTGTAAAAACTGAACTTATATCAAAAGTCAAAACAGCCGCATCCGCAAACATTAGGCGAGTCAAAACCAGGGCGATGGAAGCAATAGCACCGTCTACAGCAAAAAGTAGCGATAGAATCATATCAATAGCCGCCTCAACTGGCGGTCCAGCTGCAGTGGCGTATGTCCTTAGGCATGTTCCCGAAAACACCCCGCCAATCTTAGTTGTGCAACACATGCAAAAAGGCATGACGAAACTCTTCGCTGAAGGGCTAAACCAAGAATGCAAAATCAAGGTGAAAGAGGCTGAAGAAGGCGATGTTGTCCAAGAGGGTTTTGCTCTGATTGCCCCAGGCGGTTCTCACATGGTGGTGGCAAAAAACGGCAAGATCAACCTCACTACGAGTCCGCCGGTGAATTACGTGCGTCCCTCAGCAGATGTCATGATGAAATCGGCAGCTAAGACCTATGCGGCTAAGAGCATCGGTGTAATTCTGACAGGCATGGGTGTGGATGGTGCTAAAGGAATTGAAGCTATCAAAAAGAAGGGAGGAGTGACAATTGCTCAAGACAAAAAAACCTGCGTTGTGTTTGGGATGCCTGATGCGGCTATTAAGACTGGGTGCGTTGATTTCGTTACTCCTCTCGAAGGCATTCCGAAAGAGATCATGGATGCCTGTGAAGACTGAGACTTTTTGGCGGTTTAGCGCCGAAATTATGCTGTGGATTGTGTGGTTAACCAGTTGCTGTTTAGGTCGAAATCTGACTTGAATTTTGATTTTGAATATGTGTTAGTAATAAACATCCATCTTAATTATGAATACTTCATAATCTACATATAAGTAAAACGCAAAATTGAAAGGGATTCAAAACAGGGGTAAACAAAAAATGACTGATACCTCTCGAGAGAAAAATGATTCTGAACTAGAAAAACAGTTAAAACTCCTCGAAAAGGAGAATAAACGTCTCCTCAACGAGAACGCAGAACTTAAAACAGAAATTATTGGGCTTCACAGGGACACCGTTGAGGGATGTGATACAATGTACAACAGCATGGACTTTCTCATACAGAGTGCCGCTAAAGCGGCGGACTTCGCCCTCACCGTAGAAAAATCCGCTATCAGAGTTGCTGAGCTAACTACGGGTGCTTCTGATATAGTTGACAAAGTATCTGTGGCGGCAAAAGACATGGGTAAGGTAGCCAACAAATTAGCAACAAGCGCGGATGGCGCTACTAAAGCAGTTATGAAAGTTGCCGAGATGGGTAAACACGCATCAAACGTGTCAAATCAGATGGCTACAGGCATGCAGCAAGTCAGCGCAGCGTCGCAGCAAGTGTCGTCAGGAGCGCAAAAACTTGCCGATCTTGCACAACACGCCGCAAGAAATACTGAATCGCTTAAAAACGTCATGGACGCAGCAGGCGATATCGCACGAGAGGCGTCAACCGTTACTGACTCTGTGTTAAAGAAATCAAAAGATAGTAACGAGAAAGCCGAGAGAGGACTTTTGGCAATTGAAACGATACGGAACAACATCGTAAAAGTGTCAGACGCCGTGTCGTCAATGGTCACCTCGATAGATCAAGTAGGGCAAATGACCAATTCCATTTCTGACATAGCCGGTCAGACAAACATGCTTGCTTTAAACGCGGCTATCGAAGCAGCGAGAGCTGGAGAAGCAGGCAGAGGTTTCGCAGTAGTCGCTGATGCGGTCAAGGGCTTGGCCGGGCAATCAAAAGTTGCTGCAGGTTCAGCCATAAATCTTGTAAAAGGCATAAGAGATGCAGGTACACAAACCAGCGCAATTAGCCAGCAGTCTCAAAGTGGAGCCGAGGAAGGCGCTAACGTAGTTCTAGGTGCAATCAAAGAAGTAGAGGGAATAGCAAGAATACTGGAAGAAATGAGCATCAAAGTCGGCAAACTCACAAACAGCGTTGAACAAGGGCTAGACGCATTGAATGCTGTGATACGATCAATTGAAGAAGTTGCTAGCATAGCTGAAGAAAGCTCGTCAGTGTCTGAAGAGACGTCCTCAGCGGTTGAGGAACAGACCGCTGCTTCAGGAGAGATGGCGGAAGTCGCGAAGACTGTTTCAGAAACCGCGGAAAACGTGGCGAAAACAACGCGAATGGTTGTCACCGACGCAGAAGGCGTTGCCGTACTCGCTTCAGGCGTCGTGGCTGATGCAACAAACGTTGAGACTGCGACAACAGAAATAATAAAAGAAGCAGATAACGTTGGAAAAACAGCTGAATCAGTCGTGGCTGAAGCCACAGAGATTGCTGGAATCGCGGAAAAAATGCAAAACGACCTTCAAAAACTTATTGAAAAACGAACGCATATGCTGAATGACTTTCTTGAGAAGAAAGGCGTAACAAGTGAGTCGGAGTAGTCACCGTACTCTCCGTAAACCTCTCTTGTATTTTTAAGCAGTGACTGTTTACGTTATGGATTTTGCGTTTATTTTTGAAATATTACGATTGTCGAAATAAAGTATTATGTATTCATGTTAGAAGTTTCTTTGTAGACTGTCTAGGCATAAAGAGCTAGGTTTGAAAGATGCAGATGAACGATGTTCGCTGCCGCAGCAGTGCGGGTGAGCGTAAGGCGAAGGTTGAGGTTGCTTTGGCTAGGCTTAAGTCTTTGAAATGCCAAGTTTCTGAGCTAAGGGCGCAATGTGAAGCGCTGAAGACTCTGCAATCAGAAAAACAAGAAGCTTTGGCATGTAACGAGTGTGGCAAGCTAATAAGTCAAGGTCAGGAAGTCACGCTTAAGGATTCTTTTGGAAAAGTAAAGAGTCACTATCATAAAGACTGTTTTAAAGCGATTTGGCTTTCTCAGAATTGGAGATTTGACTATTCTTCTCCTGGCTTCCTTAGGATGTCTGGAAAGGATGAGTAGAATTCGTTTTAGCTGTGTTCTTTCTGGTGTGGTGTGTTTGGTGGTTTATTTTTCTTAAAGACCACTTGAAATCAGTATTCGTAAATCGTAATATTTAAGTTATGCGCTGCATATCTAAGTAAAAGAAAAAACTGGAGGGAAAAAAGTAGCATGCCAGAATATTTAGTCCTGATGAAATTGAACCCGGGAAAAATAGTTGACACCTTAGGCGACATAAGAAAACTAGAAGAGAAACCCATTTCCGGTGTAGACCTCTGTTACAGCATGAACATCTTCGGAGCTTGGGACGTAGGTATATGGATCAACGCTGAAAACAGCTCAGAAGTACTAGAGTTTGTTCAGAAAAAAGTAAAAAACCTTAACGGAGTCACCGACGTATACACAGTGCCCACCTTTCCACACGGAAACGGTACCAAGAGCGCAAAACACGTAGAAGAACAAAAGACCCCTTTAGGAACTTGAAAAAGCCAAAAACCACCCCACTCAAATAGGGTTCAATGACTTCGCAAAATCACAACAATTTCCAATATCTTCGTTTCTTAAACTCGTTAGAATAGCCTCTGCTTACCAGACGCGACTTGCAGGCAAGTTACACAGCAACTAAGAGGCACCATAAATTTTGGAACCCAATGTGGAGCGCTGATTCACAAGAGTTAAGTCAAATCAGGAAAAAAACAAAGTAAGCGACAAGTGAAATCTATGGCAGAAATTGAGATCTTGCCACAGAAAATAGTTGACACGAGGACTATTATTCTTAAATCTAGGCTTGACTCCAGCATGGTTCGGTTGCAGGGCGAACAATTAAAAACCAGCTTTTTCGCCAGATTCGGCTTCCTGAAGCCTAAACCCAAAGAAATTTTACTTGTCGCTTTCAGCAAATACTACGAGCCTTACATTGTGATTGGCGGAAAATACTCTATTGACTATTGCAAGAGACATAATTACGCCCTCAAAGTTGAAGATAGAACGCAAGCAATTTTCATCGATGGCAAACGACTGAAACCCGAACCTATGTCTCTCGAAGACAAGGCTAGAGTAATCAAGCTCGTGGGGGAAGAGCATTCCCATTACGAAAATGAAACATACGTAATTCTTGACAGAATGCTGCAGGAAGTCTCATCTGACAATTTGTTTTTCGCCCCTTTTGAAAACGAATTCGAAAATGGGCCAGCGGTCGACTTCGATTTAAGAAAACCACAAATCTCTTTAGAAGAAGAAATCACGTTTCTCCGTTCCAGAGTCGCTAAACGACCTTCAGATGTTGCAGAAATTATCCGCGAAATATTTGAAATCAACGAGCGCACAGTAATTTACAGCCCTGTTTATGAACTCACTTACAAAAACATAAAAAACGGAAAAAATGTCACTGCACTAATAAACGGCATCACCGGCGGGGTGATTCTAGGCAAATTTGACATAAAATCCTCCAAAAAGCTCGGCGACCCTTTAGTTTCTGAAAATCTTCCCGTCATACAAAAGCGGTTTTTTCGAGTTGAAACAGAGCAATCGCATGCTCGTGACAGCGCCTACGTTTCAATCTCACCCGATAAGAACCCGACCGAAAATCTCACAGTTGAAGAAAAAGGAAATGCCATTGCAGCTAACTCAAGTCAACCTAAAGGTGCTTTTCAGTTCAACGCGGAAAACGTGACGCATGTGGCAACTGACTTCATGACGCGTTTGGGTTACAAGCAGAATAACTTTCCAACCAAGATGTATCTGGATGGCGAAACTGACGTTGTGGAACTTCAACTTCAAGAGGGAACCGCCCGAGTACAAATTGACCCCAAGACAAGGGAAGTTAAAGGGTACGAAATTCAAGAGGAAACAGCTGAAGAGGGTTTCTTCGCGTCAAAACGAAAGATCCTATTGGTCCTGTCTTCAATTGCCGCAGTCGTTGTCGTTCTAAAACTGGCGAACATTTTCTAATGCCCGCCGCAATCTAACAGAAAAGATGGAACCATGCTGTTTAGAAAGCCTAAAAAATTTGTCAGCTTTTGAAATTTAATAATGCCCCACTAAAGGCGAACCAACAACACCAAAAGCCTTAAGTGTGGCAGATATTCTACACTGTGTTAGTTTAATGAATAAGGTGTTGAAATAGTTTGGCTGTTGAAGGTTTTGGCGAAAACAAAAGACAACCAGTAGAAGCCAAAGTCGGCGAGTTGACCCCACAATCAAGAGCGGTTAACGTCACGGCAAAAGTGGTTTCAAAAAGCGAAATCCGAGACATTCCGATGGGAAGAGACGGATCTGCACACAAAGTCTGCGACGCACTAGTAGGCGACGAGACAGGCAGCATCTACCTGACCCTCTGGGACGACAACATTGAAAAAGTGAACGAAGACGACACATTGCGCATAGAA
>JAFGNM010000125.1 GCA_016927015.1 Candidatus Bathyarchaeota archaeon
AACAACCTCAACCGTGGCGTCCCAACCCAAAACGTAATCAAACGTCCGGGAAAAGTCGCCAGCAGCCTCATAGCCGTGCCGCATCATACCGTTAATCCACTTAGGATTAAGAATGCGCGAACGAAAAACGTGGCAAGTCTCCTCCGCCGTGCTTCGGACTTTAACCCTGTCAGGGTCAGAACTGTCACCGCAAAAAGAACTCGGCGCCTTCCCGCTTAAAACTCTAGCGGCGTTTATCATGCCGCCGTGAGAGTCATACCAGTCATCACCGTCAAGTATGTCGTATTCACGCGAATCCTGATTCTTCACCGTCACGTTAATGCTGGTTAAACGCCGTTTGAACTGCTCCGGAACCTGACACCCATACGTTTTCCGCGTGTAAGCGTAGCTGCCCCACGTAACGTAAATGTCGCTTAAATCTTGCGGGTCTTTCCAGTTCTTCGCGTCTACAGCTTCACTGACACCGCAACCGTAAGCGCCGGGGCGGTCACCAAAAATCCTGTAACAAGCCTCCTCCTTCGCCTGCTCTAAATCAACGCCCTGATCAACTTTCTCCTTCACTTCGGTTTCCACATGTTTCGCAACGTAATTCTTCTCTTTGGGTTCTTTGAGGCTAGCCACCAACGCTACTGCGTCGTCAATGACGTGGACAATATTGGGGAAGGTGTCTCTGAAAAGCCCGCTCATCCGAACAACAATATCAATTCGAGGACGCTTCAACTCTCCAAGAGGAATAACCTCGACCCCAATCACTCGCCCGCTGGTCGCTTCCCACACAGGCGTAACGCCCATCAGGTAAAGAATTTCAGCTATGTCGTCGCCTTTCGTTTTCATGGTGTCAGTAGCCCAAATGACAATACCCACGCTCTCGGGATACTTTCCTTCTTCCCGCAAGTACCGATCCAGCAAAGCATCACCCAAAGCCACGCCAACACGCCAAGAAGCCTGCGAAGGCACCGCTCGCGGATCCACAGAGTAAAAATTCCTGCCCGTAGGCAAAATATCCGCCATACCCCTTGTTACGGAGCCAGAAGGACCAGGAGAAACATAACAGCCGTCACAACCCGCCAAAGTATTAGTCAACTCGTCAGTGGTCGCCTCCAAAGCCGGAGCAAGAAAACTACCCACATACCCTAGGCACCGCCGAACATCAGGGTTAGCTCCACCAAGAACCTCCTGCACTATTGAATCGATAGCTTCGTCTTTGAAACCCGCAGCATGAAACTTCCTGATTATCTCAAAGGAAAGGTCGTGAAACTCTCTGATTACTTCGCCGTTGGTTTTGCCGTCACCATTCATCTTGCCCTTATTCGCCAGCAAGTCCTCGTAATCGTAGCCTCTCATTTCAGCAATCGACTGCTTCAAAGAAGGAACCGAACCGTTCCGCAGCCTAGTCAGGTTAACTATGAACTCTTCCAGACGCGAATCAGTTGGAGGCTCACCCAAAGTGTGTAAGCCATCGCGGATTTGAGCGTCGGACAATTCATGTATGTAAGCGTGCAGCTTCTCCAAGAAAGCATCAAAGTCAGCGAAAGCAGCTTCCTCAGTAACCTCAAGGTCTTTGTCCAGCTTGGCTTGCACTACGAGTTCCCAAATCAGTTTTTGAGAAACTTGCAGTTTGCCAGTGTCAGAAGCCTTAGTGTGATAGTAGTCTTGCAATTGGACTTCCAGCTTTGCCAGTTCCTCATAAGTGTCCGCGTTGTGCATAACGGGCACTAAGTGTTCAATAATGCAGCAGTAGCTTCTCCTTTTCGCTTGAGTGCCCTCACCTGGGTTTGTTATGACGTATGGGTAAATGTTAGGCAAGTCGGATATGGTCGTGTCAGGAAAACAAGACGCGGATAGCCCAACAGATTTTCCGGGCAACCACTCCAGCGAGCCATGTGTGCCGATGTGCATGACAACGTTGGCTTTGAACACGTCCCTTATCCAGCGGTAATACGCGTAGTAGTGGTGCGGCATCGAAAGGTCGGGGCTGTGGTAGATGCTTGAGGGGTCCTCTAAGAAACCGCGTGGAGGCTGAAGACCAATGAAGACGTTACCGGTGACCAAGCCAGCAACGAGCAAATCGTTTTTGTAGGCGAAAACTTTGCCTGGAGGTTTTCCCCAGTCCTTGTTCATTTTTGTTTGGACGTCGGCAGGCAGCTCGCGGAACCATTCACTGTACTGCTCCACGGAAATTTTGGCGGTAGCTCTCTCCGCAAGTTCGTCGAAGCTTAGCCACCTGCGGTCGTTAGTTAACCCGTTTATTATGATTTCAATCAGTTCCTGTCCATTCTTTGGCAGAGCATCCAGCGTGTACCCCGCCGCTTTCAGGTCACGCAGGATATTGTGAACTGAAACTGGAGCATCAAGCCCGAAAGCGTGCCCAATGGTGTCGTTGCGTGGGGGGTAGTTGTGGAAGATTATCGCCACTTTCTTTTCGCTGTTTGGAGTGTGACGCAGCTTCGCCCATTTTATGCTTAGGCTGACCAGTTTGTCGACTCTTTCAGGGATAGGCTCGTACTCGATTACTTTGGCGCCCATTGAAGGCGCGGGCTGGGAGAAAGCCATTGCCGCAATCGGCACGGTAATCAAGAGTCCATCAAACTCGGGCATCGCTATGCTCGAGGGCAATTCGATGATACTGAGTCCCTGCATGGTGCTGCGCCATTCTTCGTAAGTGTTGCAGGTTAAGATTGCCTTGATTACGGGTACGCCCAGCTTCTTCAAGGCGGCGATTGGAGTGGAACCTGACAGCGAAGTAGACAGAGAAAACGATAAAGCACTTATTGCCGTGTCAATAGTGGGTTTCCCGTCTTTCATGAAGTAGTTTTCAATCACCCACTCCAGCCCTTTTATGCCTAAGGCTTTGTTTTTGTTTCCGCTGAAGAACACGGGAAGGGCGTTGGCGCCTTGCTGCTCTATCTTCTCGATTAGGCTGTCTACAAAACCTGTGTTTTCGCCCTGCCACTGAGTCTGATGGAACCAGATGCCGACTGTGGGTCTGCCGGGCACGATTTTCTTTGCCGTGTACTCCTCGATTGTCGGCGGATTCTCAAAGTCAGGATGGTATATGCCTTCCCACGTCGGCGGCTGAGGAGCTTTGACCTCGTAGCTGGATCCAGTGAAACGGTTCGCCAAGTAAAGCAGGAGGTTTTCGAAGTTCTTTTTTCCGCCGTAGTTGAAGTACTTGAAAATCTCTTTGTAGTCCTCTTGCTCCACCGTGGAGAGGTTCCTGTATTTCAGGTTGGGTCCGAAGAAGGAAGTAGAGACGAAAAGTGGGACGCCTGCTTTTTTCAGTTCGGATTCGAGAAGGGTTAAGTCTGGAAGTTCACCCATTAAATGAACAAGGGTTACGTGAGATTTCCTTGCGATTTCGATGAACTCGTCTAGGCTACCGAAGTCTCTGAAGTCGCCGCCTGTTCGGAAACATGTTTCAACTATGTTGCCTAAGCGCTCGGTTACGGACGCGGTTGCAGATATAAACGGTACAGCATCGGTTGGGATGGATGTGACAAAGGCTATTTTGGCTGGTTTCGTCTGTTTCACGCTCTGCTGTCTATGGTTTCGATTTTCGACGGGGTTTTCAAGGGTTTG
The DNA here is from genome assembly GCA_016927015.1 of Candidatus Bathyarchaeota archaeon. Lineage (GTDB taxonomy): Archaea > Thermoproteota > Bathyarchaeia > Bathyarchaeales > Bathycorpusculaceae > SG8-32-3. Next base: position 3,580 of record JAFGNM010000125.1, read on the forward strand.
ATTCCGTTGAATTCGGATATGAGGGGGGTAACTTGGGGGCTGCCTAAAATCGAGTTTGTTACTTGTGTTTTGATGCCGTAAACCGATTCTATGTTTTCTTCGGTTAGCACGGTGTCTGGAGTGCCAACGGTGAATATGCAGCCTTTTTTGAGCATAAGCATTCTATCGGAGAATCTGCTTGCCAAATTCAAATCGTGCATCGCCACTATTACGGAGCAATGTTTGGTTTTCGCCAAGCTTTTTAGTATACAAAGTATCTCCAGCTGGTGCTTTATGTCAAGTGAACTGGTTGGCTCGTCAAGAAGCAAAAATTGTGGTTGCTGAGCAAGAGCGCGGGCGATGATGACCTTCTGCTGTTCACCGCCGCTGAGCTCATTAAAGTGGCGCAGTGCCAAGTCGCCGATTCCTATGTAATCCAGCATTTCCGCCACGATTTCAGTATCGCGTTCGCTTAAGCTCCAGTGAATGTAGGGTTTTCGCCCCATCAAAACGATGTCGAAAACGGTGAAGGGAAAAGTGTTCGTTGAGCTTTGGGGAACGTAACCCATTATCCGGGATAACGCTTTAAGGTTTAGCTTGCTTGTGTCTTCACCGTCAATTAGCACAGTGTTTTGCTGGGTTTTCAAGATTCGGTTAATGCACTTCAACAGTGTGCTCTTGCCGGACCCGTTTGGACCAACTATGCTTAACATTTCACCTAGTTTTACTTCCATATCCACATCTTTCAGAACTTGAGTTCCATCGTATTTGAACGACAGCTTATTGACTGTAAGGTTCAACGCCAATTTTGCCTCCTTTTACTTGCCAAAATGTAAATGAAGAACGGGACGCCGAGCAGCGAGGTTACGATTCCAACTGGAAGCTCGACAGGCTGAATCACCAATCTGCCTACAGTATCAGAGCAGAGAAGCAAACATGCACCGATGAGGCTGCTGCACGGTATCAGGAATCGGTGGTCGCTGCCAATCAGCATTCGAGCGACATGTGGAGAAATTAGGCAGACGAAGCCGATGACTCCTGTAAAAGCGATGATGCTGGCGGTTGCAAGGGTCTCTAACACCATAGTGATCGTCAGGACACGTTTAGAGCTGACGCCTAGGCTTGTTGCTACCTCTTCACCCATACTCAGGACATTGATGTTCCAAGACTGCTGCACCATAAGAGCCACAGTCAAGATAACAATGGGGAAAACAATCAAGATGCCATCCCAAGTTGCAGCGCTGAGGCCGCCCATGAGCCAGAAAACAATTGCATGTAACGCGTCCTGTTCAGGCGCAATGTACTGAATCAGAGATGTCAAAGCAGAAAAGAGGAAACTGATAGCCACGCCTGCCAAAATCACTGTTTCCGTTGTTATTCCGCGAATACGTGCAATACCATACACAATCACCATGGCAAGTAAACTGAAGAGGAAAGCGTTAACGATAACTAAGTACCCGCCAAACCCTGACAGAACACCTACGCCTAGAACTAGGGCTAAGGCAGCGCCGAAGCCTGCCGCTGAAGACATTCCCAAGATGTGGGAAGAAACGAGAGGGTTCCTCAGCACCCCCTGCATTGTTGCTCCAGAAGCGGCAAGACCAGCCCCAGCTATTAACGCTAAAACGATACGGGGAAACCTGAAGTCTAAGATTATCGTCTGAGTTAAGCTTGGTCCAGGGTCAATGTTTAGGAATGGGAAAAGCTTGGAAAGTATTACTTTTGAAGCCTCTGCGAAGCCGGGTGAACCCGCGCCGAGGCTGACTGAAACCACTACAGCTAAGAGCAAAGCTAAAAAAAGTGAGAGCATAGCAAGAATTTTTCGTTTCTTGCCTTTCTGGTACAGTTGTTTTAGTTCTGTGGCGGTGCTCATGGGTACGTGTGTACTCCTTCTAATGTGACGCCGAAGAACTGCTGTATCAGTTCTGCATGTACAGCGGCAGGGTCTATGTCCTCAAAAAGGCTGGGGTGGAACCACTTTGCCCAGTACAGCAAACCAACTGGGTATCGTATGCCCTCCACGACTATGGGGTCGTAAACGTAGACTTTCCCTTCTTTAACGGCTGTCACTTCACCTAATCCAGCGCGGTTCATTAGTTCACTGTGCGTTGCTTCGAACCCTGTCATGTTGCCTATCAAGTCACCTGAAATCATTCGGACGATGATGTCGGGGTTCTTTTCCACCACGTACTCAGGACTCAATACGGGAGCAGTAGTTGTTATTTCACCAGCTATGTTTACTCCGCCAGCATTCACAATGATTTCGTTGGCTATACTATCCTCAGTGAAAGTTTGCCAAGTTTGATACCACTCAATATAGACTAAAGGTTTCTCGCTTGATGCTAGGTCTTTGACGCGTTCATTAACAAGGTTCTCGTAAGACGATATGTAATCGTTGATTTCAGCAGCTTTCTCCTCTTTGCCGAAGATTAGACCAAAATTGCTTGTGACAATCTTCACCCGCGAAACATTGCTTGGCTCTTCAATGACTACTGGTAAACCAGCGGTTGCCAGTTTCTCCAACGCTTCAGTGTTATAGGATAACATTGAGTCAGCAACTATAACGTCAGGCTCCATCTCCAGCAGCACCTCCAAGTTGGGGTCGTACGAGTTTTGTCCCACTACAGTTTTCTCCGAGACAGAAGAGGGAAACACAGAATTCGCATCACGCCCCACAATTCTATCTCCACAGTCTAAGGCGCAGATGATTTCTGTCAAGCCAGGATTTAAACTGACAATGCGCTCCACAGGAAGCGTCACGTTAATCTGAGCACCCGTAGCGTCAACAATTGTGATGGGCTCACCTTGGGATTCATTCTCAGAAGGAACGTAGAGGCGGTAAACTCCGTAAGACGCAACCAGTACAGCCACCACAAGTATTATCGCAGCCAAAGCGGCAGTTGTTTTATTCATCAGTTTTCACCTCCGATGCTCATTGCTCTGTTATTTCCGAACGCGTAAGACAAGTTGTTGCGAACGGCGGATGCAAGGGGCGCAGCGCTTAACTCCTCCAACTGTAGATACTTGCCGTCCATCGCTGCGCATATCTGCTTCACCAGCCCGAAAGTTATGAAGTCGCGTTCAGTATCAATGGCGATTGATTTGATGCCTGCGGAACTTATCGCGTGAGCCACATTCTTTGCCTCTTCCACAGGGTCGCCGCCGTTGAGAGGAACATTTGCCCGCCCGTCAGAAACCAAAACCATAAGGGGAATCGCTTTTTTGTCCCGCCTCATGCAGTCTTTGAAGGTTTCTAAGCCGAGGTTTAATCCGTGAGCCATTGGGGTGCGCCCGCCTGTGGGAAGTTTAGCCAAGCATTTCTGAGCTAATTCTACGCTGTTGGTGGGAGGAAGCACCAGTTCAGCCTTGTTTTTTCTGAAAACAACCAGTCCCACGCGGTCTCGCCGCTGATAGGCGTCAAGCAGAAGCGATAGGATTGCCCCTTTCGTGGCGGTCATGCGTTCCTGAGCAGCCATAGAACCGCTGGCGTCAACAACAAACATAACAAGGTTGCCTACTTTTCTTTCGCGCACCTTCTCGCGCAGATCAGACTTCTCTATAAGCACGGCGTCTGAGCCGTCAGACTCCTTTTTCCGCCGATTCTGGAAGGGTGCGGCAGCCCTTAGAGTAGCGTCAAAAGCCAAATCCTCCACTTTCCCCTTAGGGATAGCGCTGTCCACGTAGCGTCCTGTTTTGGAGTTGCTTCTGCTTTTTGACCTGCGACCCCTGCCAGTGCGCGGCATCTGGTCTAGGACGGGCGTGGATAAGCGTTTAACTTGGTAAGGGGAATCAGCTTCGAAGACTTGTTCTCTTTCAGGCGCTTCCCGTTCAGTGTCTTGGTCGTCTTGGTCTTCTCTGGAAGAGTCGTTTTCAGGAGGTTTCTGCTGTGGGTTCTGGTTTTGGCTCCACCTTTGTATGGTTTCTTGGAGTTGCTGCTGTTCCAGTTTTGGTTCTTCGAAGGGTTGGCGACGGCGGCGATGCGGAAGCACCAACTCGGCGGCTTCTTTCACGTCTTCCGCGGTGACTACTGTTCTTCCCTTGAAAGCCGCGATTGTGCAGGCAGCCTTGTACATTGTGATGTCCGCTCTGTGTCCGTCAACGGCGAAGTCCACGCATATCTGTGTGATTAAGCCCAACATTGCGTCGCTTAGTTTCACTTTGGGCAAAAGCTTGCTGGCTTCCACGATTTTACGTCGGGTGCGTTCTTGATCGTTATTCTGTGAAGCGATAAATGATGCGGGGTTGTTTTCGAAGGCGATGCGTTTCCGAACTATCTCTGCTCTCGCCTCCGGATACGGGATGCCTTTAACCTCCACGGACAGGGCGAAGCGGTCCAGCAGTTGAGGGCGCAGTTCGCCTTCTTCAGGGTTCATGGTGCCCACTAAAACGAACTGGGCGGGATGGCTGAAGGAAACGCCTTCGCGCTCCACATAGTTTACTCCCATGGCTGCGGCGTCAAGCAAAACATCCACTAGGTGGTCGTCCAACAGGTTTACTTCGTCAATGTACAGGATGTTTCGGTTTGCTTCTGCGAGGAGTCCGGGGTCGAAATGCTTCTTTCCTGTTTTAATTGCCTTTTCGATGTCGAGGGTGCCTACGAGGCGGTCTTCTGTGGCGCCTATGGGCAGCTCCACTACGGATACGGGTCGTTTAGCCGCAGGAAGTTTTTCGCCTTTGGCTGCTTTGGCGCTGCATGCGTCGCACATTTCTTTTGGGCTTGCAGGGTCACAGTGGAAGGGGCAGTCAGCTACCACGTTCACTTCGGGCAGCAGATGAGCTAAAGCTCGTACTACCAGAGATTTGCCTGTTCCCTTCTCACCTCGAAGAAGAACCCCACCAATTTTGGGGTTAATGACGTTAAGAATTAGGGCTAGTTTCATCTTTTCTTGGCCGACAATGGCGCTGAAAGGGTAAACTGTTTTAGTTCGCCAACGCATTTCCCGTTCTCCCACCGTTACATGGCTAGATTATCCAACCGCTTTATAAACCTTGATTTAACTAAAGTTAAATTGAGGTTGAATAAGTCCATCAAAAATGAACGATAACCCGCTAACTCAACGCCAGCTTCGGCGCCTCCTACTCAATAGAAGATAAATGAAAAAGGGGACACCAAGCAGCGAAGTAACTATACCAACAGGGATTTCCGCAGGCATCAACACCAACCTCGCCAAAGTGTCAGAGCAAAGAAGTAAACATGAACCCACAACTGCACTGCAGGGGAGCAAAAATCTGTGGTCACTGCCGATGAGCATTCGAGCGATATGCGGAGAAATCAGGCAGACGAAGCCAATGACTCCTGTAAAAGCGACAATGCTGGCAGTTGCCAAAGTAGCCAACACCATACAGGTCGCAAGTGCGCGTCTAGAGTTAACACCTAGGCTTGTCGCCACTTCCTCGCCTAAACTCAGGATGTTTATGTCCCAAGACTGCCTCACCATAAGAACAATGGATATAAGAACAATGGGTATGATGACCATTATGCTCTCCCATTTTGCAGAAGACAACCCGCCCAAAAGCCAGAAAATTACTGCCCGCATAGCCTCATCTTCAGGAGTCAAATATTGAATCAGTGATAACATAGCAGAAAAGAGGAAGCCGACAGCCACGCCTGAGAGGATCACTGTTTCGCTTGTTATTCCTCGCAGTCGGGCAATGCCGTACACCAGCAGCATGGCGAGCAAGCTGAAAATGAAGGCGTTAGCAACCACCAAGTAGTAACCGTACAGCGTGAAGAACCCTATTCCGAAAACTATGGCTAACGCTGCGCCGAAGCCTGCTGCCGCAGAAATACCTAAAATGTAAGATGAAACCAGCGGGTTCCTCAGCACTCCCTGCATGGCAGCGCCAGAAGCAGCAAGACCTGCCCCAGCGATTATGGCTAGGATTATGCGGGGAAGTCTTATTTCGAGAATTATTGTCTGGGTTACTTGTGAGGCCGACTCAATTTTGAGGAAAGGGAAAAGCTTGGAGAGGATGACTTGAGTTGCCTCGTTGAACCGTGGGGAGCCAGCGCCGAGGCTGACTGAAACCACTACGATGACAAGTAAAGCTAAAAAAAGGGAAAGGATAGCGAGCATCTTTCGTTTTTTGCCTTTGAGGTAGCCACTTTTGAGTTCAGAAGCGGTGCTCATGGGTACGCGAAGACTCCGGGAATGTCTGTGCCGAAGAACATTTGGTTTATTTCCGCGTTCACGGCGGCAGGGTCAATGTCCGCGAAGAGTTCAGGTTGACACCATTTTGCCCAATAGAGGTGCCCAACTACGCATCGTACGCCGCCGCGTATGGCGAAGTCGTAGATGTAGACGTTTTCGTTTATGACTGCGTTTACTCCGCTGATTTCGGTTCGGCTTAGTATTTCATTTCTGATTTCTATGAAGTCTGCTTCGTCGTGCGCGTTGCTCATAATAGCGCGGATTATTACATCGGGGTTCTGTTCCACTACAAATTCAGCGCTTAAATGAGGCGCGTAGATTGTCTGGTTTTCGGCAATATTGATTCCGCCGGCTTGGTCTAAGCCAGGGGTAACAAAGGTGTAGTATGGCTCGTACCATTCCATCATAACTTTGGGTCGTTCTTCTGGCGTCAGGGTTTCGATGCGCTCTTTAACGAGGTCATTGTAGTATTGCACGAAAGTTGTGTACTCGTCGGCTGTTTGCTCTTCGTCTACGATTTCAGCGAGCTTGCTGATTAGTTTACATGAGAAGTCAATTAATGTTTCATTTGAATGCGCTGTGGGTTCAGGGTCAGTTGGGTCAGCGATGAACACGGGTATCCCAGAGTCTTGTAGTTGTTCATACTTCTCCGTAGCGTAGGGCAGCATTGAATCAGCAAATACTATGTCTGGTTCTAGTTCAAGGATTACTTCCACGTTGGGCTCGTAAGAGTTTGTGCCGACAACAGGTTTCTGCAAAACTGAAGGAGGTAAAGTGGAGCTTTCATCGCGTCCTACGATTCGATCTTCACAGCCCAATGCGCAGAGCATTTCCGTTAAGCCAGAGTTGATGGTGACAATGCGTTGTACGGGCAATTCTATAATCATCGTGTTATTCGCCATGTCTGTGAAGGAGAGATACGTAGTTGGGGTCGGTGTCGGCGTAGGAGTGGGGGTAGGAGTGGGCGTAGTGGTCGGACCAGGTGTTGAAGATGGCGTTGGTGAGGGTGATGGCGTGGTTGTTGGTTGCATTGTAGGGCTTGGGCTCGGCGTAGGAGAGGGAGAGGGTGAAGCCGATGGTGTCGCATAGAACAGGTTGTAGGTGCCGTATGCTGAGCCAGCTATGATTAATGCTATGATGATTGCAGTTACGATAAGGTTTGTTTTCTTTATCGTTTTTCACCTCCGCCGCTTGGGTGTTTGTTTTTCTGGACCAGAATGTTATACACGGTGTTTTTTGTTCGCCACATTCCTGTTCTCCCCCACTCATGGATGGATTATCCGACCATGTATATAAACTCTAGTTTAACAAAAATTAAATACAGGTTGAATAAAACACATTAACCCAGCACAATAATACTAACCACATTAAGCGGGCTGGAGGCAATACAATGAACAGAATAAAATTCGGTGTCTTCCTTCCTTTCTACGCGTTTAAAGCTGGAGAGCCTTTTGACCGTTTTCGGGATGCTGTTCTGGAATGCGAACGACTAGGGTACGACTCCGTGTGGTTAGACGACCACTTGATGTTTGAAAAACGCTCCATTCTCGAATGTTGGACAACGCTCTCGGCGCTCTCAGCCTTAACCTCGAAGATAAGGTTAGGCACTATGGTGTTGTGCAACGGTTTCAGGAACCCCGCTTTACTCGCCAAGATGGCTGCCACACTCGACGTTGTGTCAAACGGCAGGTTAGAATTCGGCATAGGCGCAGGGACCCAAGAAGACGAACATGAAGCATACGGAATAGCGTTTCCCAAGCCGCATGCCAGAATAGACCGCATGAGAGAAGCCGTGGAAATAATAAAGAAAATGTGGACTCAAGAGAAGACAAGCTACCAAGGAAGATATTACAGAACAAGCGGAGCCGTGTGCGAGCCTAAGCCCGTGCAGAAGCCGCATCCTCCCATAACAATCGGCGGCAGCGGAGAAAAACTTACGTTGAAAGTGGCGGCGCAACACGCAGACCGATACGACTGGGGACACGTACCCTCATTGGAGTTGTACAAGCACAAACTAGACGTTTTAGAAAGCCACTGCAAAGCCGTCGGCAGAAACTTCAACGAAATAGAGAAGTCAAGCTGGCTTGGCGGTCAAATATTCATGGTGCCAGACCAGAAAGAACTGGAAGAAAAAGTCGGGCAGTTGAAGCCTAAGAACGTTTCCTTGGAGGACTTCAAGAGATTCAATTTCGTAGCCACGCCAGACGACTGCCAACGGGAAATACGGCGATACACAAGCTTGGGCGTAACGTACTTCATGCTGTTTTTCGGAGACCTCCCAGACGTGAGTGGCGTGAGACTTTTTGCCAAAGCAGTTGTTGAAACGTTAAATTAATAATTGCAATTGTGAAGACACTCTAAAAAGTTTGTTTTATAAACTCCATGACAAAAATCTTTTTATTAATCACACAACATAGTTGCTTACAGTTCTTTTTTCTAAAAAAACAAAGGTGAAAACAAAATGTCAGAAGTTCAAAAACCAGAAATTAGATTTCCCATATTGGGTCAAAAAGCTCCCGACTTTGAGGCGCTAACAACACAAGGAACGTTGCGGCTCTCAGATTACAAAGGCACATGGCTTATTCTGTTCTCTCACCCCGCCGACTTCACGCCAGTCTGCACCACCGAGTTCATGGCTTTTGCCAAAATCTACGATGACCTCAAGAAGAGGAACACTGAGCTTTTAGGCTTAAGTGTTGACAGCGTTTCCTCACACATAGCATGGATAAAGAACGTTGAGGAAAAAATGGGAGTCAAACTCACCTTTCCCATAATCGCTGACTTAAACAAGGAAGTCGCCCATAAATTCGGAATGATACATCCTGAACAGAGCAAAACTGAAACCGTTCGATGCACGTTTGTCATCGACCCAGAAAGCAAGATCAGGGCCATGATTTACTACCCGCTAACCACAGGCAGAAACATGAACGAAATCTTGAGGCTAATTGACGCACTGCAGACAACCGACAAAAACAAAGTAGCTACCCCTGCAAACTGGAAGCCAGGCGACCCTGTTGTAGTTCCGCCCCCAGCTACAATTGAACAAGCAGAGGCAAGACTCAAAGAAGGTTACGACTGCAAAGACTGGTACCTCTGCATGAAGAAACTCCCAGAAGGTCAATAACATGCCCTGCGTGGCACCAGACGGCAAACCCACATCAAGCGGAATGGCAACGCTGAAATCGCTTAAAGACGGCGCGTCAACCCCAGAAGAAGTCGCAGGCAAAACAGGTCAACCTCTATTCCGAGTTAGAAGCGGCCTCCGCGAACTCAAGAATGCAGGATTTGTAGAGGAAATAGAAGGCAAATATTCGCTCTCTAAGAATGGGGAAACCGCAATTCAGTGATGCTTCATTAATCCAGATTCCCTCTTTTTTAGCTTAGCACAAAATGCTCAACGCATGCGATAATTGTTTTGGAAGGATTAGAATTGATAAACCCAAAGCGTGTTTTGCATTCGGACTGCGCTCACCCAGTGTTAGAGCAAAATAGTGCTCTCAAAAAAGAGAAGAATTGTTAATAAAGCCGCGCCTAGGGACTGTTTCAGCTGGTTAGTTCTTCGACTTCTTTTTTGCCTTCAGCCAACTCTTTTTCCTGCTGCTTGTCGTTAATCAACAATAAAGCTTGGAATTCTCCGACATGCGTCTTCTCTTCTTTAGCTATGTCCAGCAGAATCGCCTTTATGTGCTTGTTTTCGGTTAAAGCTGCCATCTGCTCGTAAAGATTCACAGCATCCAACTCGGCGATGATTGCGGCTCTAAGTATTTCTTTGTTCAAATCTTCTTTCTTTATCTTCTCAAGGTCTATCGGAATTTTAGACAACAAACTCTTCAACTCCTTTCTTTGAAACAGGATAAGAGTATAGATTTCGAATAGAAAAAGGTTAACATCCCAAGTTTAGGTTCTATACCGACTTAAAACCTTAGCCCAGCGGTAGTTTTCTCATGTAGTACGTGTTTCCTTCATATTCAAGTTCTACTAACTTGTTTTCGCCTACGAGCATCTCAACAACTTGCCAATCAACATCAGCCGTTTCTAAAAGCTTTTTCACTGCTTCCTCACGCATAGGATGCACAGCGGTTATACTCAGCAGGTCCTCTTCAACGTTTCCGGTAGAAGCAAAAGCATTTCCTTCGTAACCCATCAAACATTCAACTCTGCTGGCTCCAAGTTTTTTGGAGAAGGCTTGAAAAGCAGCATTCATTAAGTCTTCATTGGCGCGTTTAACCCAGTTTTCTGTTGGCGGTCGTGTCGGAACTGCGATGTAAGCCTTGTTCAGCTTTTTCAGTTCTGACAGGAACACAGCTATCTTTTCGAGTTCGTCTCCGTAGTCCATTTCCCCCATAAGCATGGTTTCACTGACAACTGTTCCTCGAAACGTCTCTGTAAACTTGCGTATGCCGTCCAAAACCGCGTTTAATCTCAAGTTTTTGGGGGGTCTGTTAATTTTCCGCCATAAATCTTCGCTGACGGCGTCCACTTTCAAAGAGATGAAATCAGCTTTTTGCAAATCTTCTTTAACATCATCTTGCCAAAGCAGCGAAGCATTGGTTATAACAGCTATAGGCAGTCCTGTTTGCTTCAAAGAAGATATTTCCTCGGACAAGTTAAGGTCTAGAGTTGGTTCTCCATCGGGCACAAAAGTAAGATAATCAATTCTCTCGTGTCTTACAGTTGCTTCATCGACTTTTCTTCTAACCGCTTTCGAAAGTTCTTCTGGCTTGTAGAAAGCTTGCCTGTCAACAGTAATATGGGTGGTTTTTCCCACTTGGCAGTAGACGCATGAATATGAGCACGTTTTTGGCGGAATATTATTTATTCCTAAACTTCTTCCCAGACGTCTTGACGGAACTGGACCGAACACGCATTTTACCATGTTTTGCAAATCAGCCATTTCCAAGATTAAAAAGAGGCTTCACAGCTTTTCCAGATGTTTTCAATTTCTTTTGCAACATCGCTTTCTGGAGCGTATTCTACGATAGTTTTCCCGTTGACCATGGCTTCGGTAACTTTTGGGTTAAAGGGAATTCTGCCGACAACTTTTATACTGTTTTCTTCACAGAACCCCAAAATCTTGTCAGTGTTATCTTTGTTTATGTCGTACATGTTTACGCAGACAAGGGGCGTAACGTTGAAATGCTTGATTAGTTGCAGTGCCCTTTTAAGGTCGTGGATTCCAGACATTGTTGGTTCAGTAACTACCAAACCCACATCCACCCCTGAGACTGAAGCTATGACAGGACACCCGATTCCAGGTGGACCGTCTATTATGATTAAGTCGCTGTTCTCTTTTTCTGATAGTATTCTAGCGTTCTGTCGCACTAAAGTGACTAGTTTTCCTGAATTTGATTCGCCTGGACTAAGCAAGGCATGCGCCATGAAAC
>JAFGNM010000126.1 GCA_016927015.1 Candidatus Bathyarchaeota archaeon
ATTTGTTCCATGGCGTTTTCTATGCGCAAAGGCGGGTGCGGAAGGTTGGTTTTCGGGTCAACTGCCTGCCTTGATATGAAATCCACTATCTGCTTTCGTTTATCTTCTACCATCTTGCGCCTTTGTTCTGTTGTCAGCTGAAGCGTGCCTTTTTTCAGTATTTCATCTGCAATTTTTAATGGATCCGTTGTTTCGAAGGCTTTTTGCATTTGCTCCTCCGAGACCTTTGTGCCTTTGTTTGCGTCCGCGAAAATGATTTCAGCGGCTAAAACTTCGGTTATTCGGGCGGTTTTTCCCGTACGGTAGTCTAATGCTTTATCTGGTTTTACCAGAATTTCAAAATGCTCATTATCCTTTGTTAAGCGTGCAATTGTGTACTTATCACTCATCAAGTTGTCACTTGCTCGAACCCAGCTCTTTGATATAGCTTTCTATTTTTTCGTCAGTCAGCATTTGCAGTTGTTTCGTTGCTGTGGGGATGATCGCGATTTTTATTCGGGGCGGCAATTGCCTTGCTTCTAATGCTTTTATTAGGCATTTCACTATTAGCTTCGTGTTTTCTTCCAGGCTTAGGTTTTCGCGGTACTCATCTTTCAATATCGCCAGCACTGTTTCTCTTCCAGCGCCCAAGGCTGTGGCTTTATAGCCTCGGTAGGTTCCGCTTGGATGTGTCCCAAAAACATGTGACCCGGTTTTGTCGACTCCGCCGAAGATTATTGAAACTCCAAAGGGTCTCACACCTGCGTGCTGAGTGTACATCTGCTGTATGTCGCATATCCTTTTGGTTACAACTTCCACGTCTATGGGTTCATCGTAGGTTAGCTTATTGCTTTGCGCGTATATTCGCGCTTGATCGATGAGTATTCTGGCGTCGGAGCTCAGGCCCACTATAGCTGCGGCTACGTGGTCGTCAACCTTGAAGATTTTCCATGAATATTCGGCTTCTTCAAGGGGTTCTATATTTTCTTCTGAGCCTAGAACTACTCCTTCGGGGCATTGGATTCCCATGATTGTGGCGCCACGGTTTACTAGCTCCATGGCGTATTCAACTTGAAAGAGCCGCCCGTCTGGTGAGAAAACGGTTATTGCACGGTCATATGCTCCTGGTGCTGCAAATACGGACATAACGTTTAACCTCGCATTACGCTATACGCTTTTGCTTGTCTCATATAACAACTAAAGTAAAAACCTTTCTAATAAAAAGCTGTATAGTTTAACGCTTAGCTGATGCGAGACACTTATCCCCTCCCTTATAAATACAGCAAATCTTGCCAAAAAGCGAGTCGCCGAGACAGCGGGAAAATCAAGGTTGAAGTTTAAGCTTATAAGTTTTCAGTAGTTTTCATCTTGTAAAAGGGGCGGAAACGTGGAAGCCGGAGCAGAGTTTGAAGTGCCAACGTGGAACCAAATCTACGCTATGCTGCTCAGCCAAGCGGAAAAAATCCGCAACAGCGGCTTCAAACCCGACGTTATCATAGGCGTCACAAGAGGCGGATGGGTTCCCGCCAGAGTTCTATCCGACCTTCTCGGAATCCCTGCTCTTGCCACCGTACGAGTTGAGTTTTACTTGGGCGTTGCCGAAACCCGAGACGAGCCAGTTTTGACGCAGCGTGTTTCTGCGGATGTGGAAGGCAAAAGGGCGCTGTTGGTTGATGACGTGGCGGACACGGGTAAAAGCTTGCAGCTCGCCAGAGAGCATCTTCGGCAACAAGGCGCAGTAGCGGTTCGAATCGCCACTGTGTACCGTAAGCCCTTAAGCATAATCCAGCCCGACTATTATGAGAAGGAAACGAGTTGTTGGGTGGTTTTTCCGTGGGAAACAAAGGAAACAATCAGCAAATTTGTTGAAAAACACGGAGATGCAAGCGCGGTCAATGTGGAAGCTGCGAAACTTGTAAAGGCTGGCTTGCCCAAACAACTTGTTGAAGAGTTCCTGAAAGAAGTGCTTGAGGAGAGAAATTGCTGAAATACATCGAGGAAACTGGAAAATATGTGGAAATCACGGGTTTTAGAAACGTAGGCATCAAGGATGCTGAAGAATTCGTGAAAGCAGCCCGCAAGGAACTGCCTCAAAGCACTTGGGTTCAGTTTTTCGACGCTGAACTGGTTGCTACTTGGCAGCACTTGTACTTCGCGGTCTTAAACGCGCTGCTTGCTTTTAAAAACGAACGGAACATCTCCAAAAGCGTCGCGATGGAGGCTATGCTTTACGCGTCTGCTCAACGCCAGATTCGAAAAGCTATAGACTTAATGGGAGTGAAATGCGCCTCTGCGAACGTTGCCGTGGTGATAATCGGTGAAAACGCCGAGTCCGTTAAAGCGCTTCTTTCTGCGGTTTCAAAGCGCGTCGGCGAGGAACCCGATGATGCTGTTCTTGAAATTCTGGACGGGAAAGTGGAGTGTATCCGTGAAGCTTTCGGGATAACTGAGACGGAGCTTGAAGCGGTTATGGAAAAGAACGATAGCGAGAATGCTTTGGTTGACCTTGTTATCGAGAGAGGAGCTTTGTTGTCGACCCAGCTTTAAGGTTAGAGCATTTTCTCTTTTAACACGGCTAAAACGTCATTGGGCTTTATGAGTGCGAGACCTGTTAAGGCGCCGATGACTTCGATTAGCAGGATTTTGTCGGGGTTTTCCAAGTTGACTTTTCTTTCACTACCCGCCGCGTCTATGCCTGTTACGGCTACTTCTATGAGGTCTTTGGAGTGGAGGTTGGTAAAGCGTTTTTCCACTGTGACTCTGAAGGTCTCGTTTTCTCCGATGTTGGCAGCAAGTTCTGAGACTGCACGTTTTATTTCTTCTAAGTCGGTAGGCACAACTTTTTCGATGGGGATCACTCGCAGGGCGTAGCGGAACTTGTAGGGGTGCTCCTGCAGGATAGCACGGAACTTTTCTATGACCTCGCAGGGGGCGAAGCAGGTTTTTGCCGCTACCAAACCTCTGATTCCCGTCTTGCCAACCATTGGTGCAGGGTCTCCCAGTTCATCCTTAAGCAGATAGCTCAGTTCAAAACACATCTGCCTCTCGTTTCCACGCGAAGTTGTGGCTAAAAGGTTGAAGTCTTTGAGCACGGTTTTCAGCTTCATCAATTGTTAAGGGTCAGTGTAGGTTTATGGCTTTTCTCACAGCTTGACGCTCGAAGCCGTCGCCTCACATCATCCCATGCTATAATTGGCAGACGCGGATTTATCCATTTTGATGCTTTTCAAGCAGTCTCCGCGGATTAAAGGGAGAAAAATTGGGTAAAAAAGCATGGATGTTCACGTAAAGTTTGGAGGAGACTACGACAGTTGACGAATAAAAATGTTTAAAGCGTTCCAGACTACGCTACACTACATCCAACTATTAGTGGAGGTGAACAGGATGGTGTTTGAGGAAGACGATTGGGAAGAAGGCGAAGACGAAGAATGGGAAGAAGAGGAATGGTAGTCAACGCTGAAAAATTGAACTTTTTACATTTTTCTTTTCTATATAGGCTATTTGCGCTTTTGTTTTCCCGCGGTTTTTCGGGTCCATGTTTATAACTCACCAGTTAAATTCATATTTCGAGTTTGCCATGACGCGAGTTGCTGTACTGGAAACTGACAGGTGCAAAGTCAAAAAATGCGATAAGGCATGCGTTAATTTCTGCCCTATGGTACGCAGTCGAGTGGAAGCCATAAAGATAGAAGGCAACAAAGCCGTAATCTCCGAGGTTCTCTGCAGCGGCTGCGGCATATGCGTCAAAAAATGCCCCTTCAAAGCCATCAGCATAGTGAACCTGCCAGACGAGTTGGATAAGGATTGCAGTCACCGTTTTGGACCTAATGCGTTCAAGCTTTTCAGGTTGCCCACGCCCTCGCCGGGCACGGTTCTGGGTTTGCTGGGTCAAAACGGCATAGGCAAAACCACCACCTTGAAGGTGTTGTCGGGCGAGTACAAACCTAACTTGGGACGGTTCGATGAGCCGCCTGAGTGGAGCGAGATAATCCAGTTTTACAGAGGTTCGACGCTTCAGGAGTATTTCCAGAGGATAAGCGAGAGCAAGCTTAAGGTTGCTCATAAACCGCAGTACGTGGACAAGATTCCGAAAGCCGTTTCAGGAAAAGTAAGCGAGCTTCTAGAGAAAGTTAACGAGAGAAACTGTTTGGACAGGCTGGCGGAGGACCTTGAGCTTAAGAAGATTTGGGACCGCCCTTTAGAGGTGCTCAGCGGAGGAGAACTGCAACGCGTGGCAATGGTTGCTGCCATGAGCCGAGAGGCAGACGTGTACCTTTTCGACGAGCCATCCAGCTACTTGGATGTGAAGCAGAGACTGCAAGTAGCCAGAGCCATAAGAAGCCTGAAAGAGCAGCAGAAAACCATAATCGTGGCTGAACACGACTTAGCCATTATCGATTACCTGTCGGATCAAATCTGCGTCTTTTACGGAGCTGCAGGCGTCTACGGCGTCGTCTCACACGTCCACGGGGTCAGAACGGGCATAAACATTTACCTGCAGGGATTCATTCCCGACGAGAACATCAGGTTCCGTAAGGAAGCCATCATTTTTCACGAGAAGCCGCCGGCAGTAAGCGCAGGCGCTGGCGAAACACTGCTGAGTTGGGAGCGCCTTGAGAAAACGTTTGAAGGGTTCAAGCTCGTTGCGGAGCCGGGCGATATAAAGCGGGGCGAAATTATCGGGATTCTTGGACCTAACGGGATTGGGAAGACCACTTTCGTGAAGATTTTGGCTGGGCTTGAGGAATCAGATGATAAGCAGAAGTTTGGCGAGTTAACGGTGAGCTATAAGCCTCAGTACATCGCGCCGGAGTACGAGGGAACCGTTCAGGAACTCCTCATGAGCATCGCTAAAGAGACCTTCACGTCAAGCTGGTACAAAACCGAGATTCTTCAGCCGTTAAGGCTTAACTTGCTTTTGGACAGAAACGTCATGGAGCTCAGCGGGGGAGAACTGCAAAAAGTCGCCATCGCCGCCTGCCTGTCCCGAAAAGCTGATTTGCTCTTGCTGGATGAACCGAGCGCCTACTTGGACGTGGAGGAAAGGCTGAACATGGCGCGAACCATCCGAAGAGTAATTGAATCCAGAAACGTGCCCGCGTTCGTCGTCGAGCATGACGTTGTAACCCAAGACTTCATTGCTGATGGACTCATGGTTTTCGGCGGAGAACCCGGCGTGAACGGCACAGCGAACCCGCCTACAAGCCTGAGAAAAGGCATGAACATCTTCCTTAAAGAAATGAACGTTACCTTCCGCAGAGACTCCGTAACCAGACGCCCCAGAGTCAACAAAGAAAACTCGAAGATGGACACGTTCCAGAAAGGGATTGGCGAGTACTATTACACGCGCCTGCGGCAGAAATAAACGTGTTCAAACACATGAAACTGTAGGGGAAATATGCTTGCAACACGCTTATTTGCGGCGTTTCCTGAAATAGACCAGCAACCCCACGCCGACGACAGCTACTGACGCAATGGGAGCAATAACTAGCGCTGTTGGGAAGGACGCTTCTACGCTGAAGGTTATTGTTTCTGAGGCACCAGTATTATCCAACTCATCCCTAGCGTACACCGTTACGTTGTGCAACCCGCTAGTTAGCCCGCTTATGGTGGTGTTACCGGTGATGGTTACATTGTCTTGCCCGTCAAGGCTGTAGCCCAACCGCACAGCGGGCTTGTTCACCGCAAAAACCAAAGAAACACTACTTACATTATACGTCTGCTTTACTGGCGAAACAACATCAATTATGGGCGGGGCATTGCCGTACCCAAAAGGTATATACTGCTCATTTGCGGCAACGAGGGAACCTCCAGCGCCACCCAACGCATATAACGTGTCGTTTACCACTGCCACAGCCAAACTCCTGCGCTTTGTTGGCATTTCGGTACCATTAGACCATGTGTCAGTTTCGGGGTTATAGACTTGGGTTGCGCCAATGTTTACTGGCACTGCAACTGAGGATACAGTTGTGCTTCCTCCAAAGACGTAAATACGTTTTGGTGCCATGTTGCCTGAAGTTGCACCTGCCGCAGCTTCTCTTACCGGTGTAGGAATAGGTTTCCCCATGACCCACTTGTTGATTTGCGGATCGAATATTTGCACTTGGCTAGACAAAGGAGCCTTGGCACTCCATCCGCTTATTATGTAAATTTTATCGTTGACAACAGCCGACGCGTAGGCAGAAACTTTAGTTGGGATTGACGCCATCGTCGTCCAAGAATCGGTTTCAGGATCATAAACCTCAGTAACATTTGAAAAATGCTCTTGCGGAGGCTCATCTAACGGCTGCTGAGCTTCCCCTCCTATAAGGTAGATTTTGCCGCCTACAACATTCGCTTGCAAATAGTTCCTAGGAGTAGGCATCGGCGTCTTGGTCTCCCACGTATTTGTAGCTGGATCGTAGACTTCGTTTGCTCCAGTAACCACTTGCATGGAATAAGTGGGAATTAAAACTGGCGGCGAAAATGTGCCAGTTTGGCCGCCGATTACGTATATCTTATCTCGGTAGACGGCTATTCCAAAGTTTACTCTTGCTGTAGGCAGCGGCTCTAAGGTAGTCCAAGTATCGCTTTCTGGGTCATACATCTCGTTTACATTGTTCATAGGATAACCGCTTATAACGTAGATTTTTCCGTTTACAACCGTAGCCCCAAAGCCGCTTTTTTTTGTGGTCATTGGCTCTTTTTGTACCCAAGAGTTTTCAACTACGTCAGCAGAGGAAAACGCAGGCGTGACCGCTAGGCACGATGCTGTCAGGAAGACGAGAACAAGCATTACAACAGCACTTTTACCCATACTTGTCCCTAACATGTAATGTCGCATCCGCGGATAAAAAGCGTTTTTGTCAAGGTTCCTTGACTAAACAAGCTCACAGTAAAGATTTTTAGTCAAGATTTCTTGACAAGCCATCATATTTGGATCCTAATAGAAATAGTATGCAGAAACCAGTAGGGGGTAGGTCACTATTGGCTGTTTTCACAGTCAATAGCATGCTGAAAAACCAAGCTCTGCCTATTTGGCGCCTAATAGCCAATCAATGCAGAAAACGTAGAGAGGGGTCTATCCGCGCAGTCGCGGCTCAGAGCTATTTATAGTTCATTTATATAAGGGGGTATAGACTGTTCCGAGCAGCTATTCCGTTTGCAAACACTTTACATAAAACGAAGTCACCAAAAAACAGCACAAAACACGCAAACCTAAAAGCCTGCTCTTTCTTTAGCCGAGGATTTTCTCCGAAAAGCGTAGTTAACTTAAAGAATAAGCGTAACAATAACGTAAGCGAATCATGATGAGAAAGGACCAAAATGGTGGAGGCTAGAAGTGGCACAGGCAACCTTCGAAGAAATCAGTGCATCCGACTTTTTCTACCGTAACCGCGACATCGCTGGCTTCACTAACCCGTCCAGAGCCATATTCGCGGCGATTAGGGAGCTTGTGGAGAACTCGTTGGACGCAGCTGAAAGCCAGAAGATACCTCCAGACGTTTACGTGCGCCTCTCTTTTGAAGGCGAAGCAAGCCAAGACACGCAAATCTACAAGCTAAGAGTAGAGGATAACGGCTGCGGAATCCAGCCTCGGTTTATCCCTTCAGCTTTCGGTCAGGTCCTGTACGGTTCAAAGTACAAGCTGAAACAGACGAGAGGCACCTTCGGTTTAGGCGGCAAAATGGCCGTGCTGTACGGTCAGATTATGACGCATCAGCCCGCGTACGTTACTTCCAGCACTGGTTCAGCCAAGATTTACTCTTTTAAACTTATGATTGACATCCAGAGGAACCGCCCCTTAATCCTCGACCGCAAAGTGCTCATAAACAAGGAGCAGTGGCGCGGAACAATC
>JAFGNM010000127.1 GCA_016927015.1 Candidatus Bathyarchaeota archaeon
AATTT
Source organism: Candidatus Bathyarchaeota archaeon (assembly GCA_016927015.1). Taxonomy (GTDB): domain Archaea; phylum Thermoproteota; class Bathyarchaeia; order Bathyarchaeales; family Bathycorpusculaceae; genus SG8-32-3. Next base: position 6 of record JAFGNM010000127.1, read on the forward strand.
GTTTTCGAACTTTCTGGTCGCTGATTCGCTTCTTGAGAACCGTCCTCGCGTACGTCTGCAGTTTAATTTGAAGCAAATCTTCCTGCGTGACCATCTTCTCGATTCTTTGCCTCAACACTCGAGCCATCGCTGGGCTTTTTCCCGCGGTTGATATGGCTATTCTTACTTCGCCTATTTTCGCCAAGGCTGGAAGTATGAAATCGCTGGCTGCTGGGTTATCTACTGAATAAACCATGCACCCTAACGCTTTAGCGTGCTTGATAAGTTGAGCGTTAAGCGTATGGTCGTTGGTAACTGCCACGAGTAAATCTGGCTTAGGCTTGAGGTTTTTGACGAAGGCTTCGGCGTCTTTCACATCTGATTGCAACAGCTCCAGTTTCCCCATCGTATGCAACTCTTTGATGCCGCGCGAGAAGGTTTTGCTGACGACCAAGATTTTTGAGCCAGCTTCTACGAAACTCTGGGTTTTCCTGTAGCTCTCTGAGCCGCCTCCCAATATTACTACGTACTTTCCGTTGAAGTTTAAGTCTACAAGCAATTTTCTCCGCGTCCACTTGCCGAAAGCTTAGTTCTAAAGTCTGTGATTAGTAACTTTTTGAATTTTTCTGTTAACTCCTCGTAATCCACGGTTTTTCTTTTGGGAGGCAGGGCAAGTTCTGTTAACGCATCCAAGTTTACAGACTGCTCCGCGACTTCAATCGCTTTGGCGCCGAACTCTTCGTAGCGTATTTCCACTTCAGGAATCGTACCCCTTCCCTCCAACTCCACACGCGGCACCACACCGAGCAACTTGACGCCGACGTTTTCAAAAACTTCCTTCATAAACAGCCTGATGTCATCGGTCAAATAGCTTGTGCGCACCTTGTTCAGTATGACGCCTTCCACTTTGATTCCGAGGCGCCTCATAATGTTCACATAATTCAATGTGTTAACTATTGCGCCTTCTATCCCTTCCTTTTCACAGCCTACCACAACAACAGTGGGCACGCCTAAAGCCACCGCCACCTCCGCCGTTGACGACGGCCTTTCCGCGTTATCGTTTAAAAACCCTGTGAACGCGCTCATGGCACCTTCGATTAAGATTAAATCGTAGTTTTTCTCTGCTTCTTCAACGGCTTCAGCGAAGGGTTTCCACCCGCTTTTCCCGACTTTAATTGACGAGTAACTTTTTATTGGTTCCTTGATGAGGTAGAGCGCTGGCACAGAATCCCTTATGTCTCCGCCAATTTTCATAAGTCCCAACTTGACGCCTCTCTTTTTCAGTGCACCAGCTACGCCAGTTACTATGAAGGTTTTTCCTGAACCGCTTCCCGTTGCCGTTATCAACAAAACCTTAGGCAGCTTTGCCTTTTGGACGCGGGTGCCTTGCGACCGTATGCTGGTTGAAATTCCTACTTCACTCTTGATTTCCTTCAGCAGTTTCGAGTTTGCGGCTCTGATTTCCTGAAGGTCTTCTGCATTTATGCCTAAAGATTTCGTGACGCCCTGGATGATTAACGGATTTTGCTCCAGTAACGCGTGTACGGATACGCCTACAACGTTGCCTTCTTTGTTGGCTATGCCTGAAACCAAGTCTTGCGGGTCATTATGGTAGTTAACGCGTTGGACGTGCGAGACGAGTATGGGTTTTGCGGCTTTGCCGAGCACAATTTTACCGTACGTGTGACAGTGGAAACCTGTAACTTCGCCGCCTATTTGGTCTGTCAGGAAACTCTTTCCTACAATAGTCGCTTTGACGCGGTCTGTGCATATCAGCGGCTTGAACTCTGCATCCAATAAGCCCAGTCCCTCACGCATGATTGGGGTGGATGATAAGCGGCCTATGTCAGTGTCTTTTGCGAGTATTTGAAAACCTGAACAAATCCCAAGCACGAACTTGCCTGCGTCAGCCATTTTCCTTATTTCTCGAACTATGGTGTCGTTTATGCTTTGGGATTCTACGAGGCTTCCGCCGGGGATTATTATCATGTCAAGGATTTGTGAGGCTGGTTTGCCCTTTACGAGTCCGTCCTCTCGGACTATGTCGGTTGGCAGGTTTCCGAACTCTTCGAAGCAGGGTAATGCTCCTGGCAGGTAAATCAAGCCGATTCTGTGTCTTATTTTTATCCCTCGCCGACCCTTTTGTTAATTACGGCAAAGCTTATATTTAATGTGGTCGGTTTATCCAACCATGCATTCCTCAGCCAAAAACATCAACATCATCAACGTGAGGATAACGCATAAAACGGCGCGTGTTCTCTTAATGGAAGCCGTAGCATTCAAGGACACGGGGAGTACATTAAAAACTGTTCGTTCCATGAAAAACGTTGATGAGTGCGTCCTTATTCAAACATGCAACCGCATCGAGCTTTACATCGTAAGCGAAGAAGGCGCAAAAGTAGCCAAGGCTGTGAAGGAATTTTTGGCGAAGAATGCTGGCGCAATGGTGGAAGAAGCCTCTAAAGCCATCGAGTACTCTTTGAATGGCGATTCCCTTAGACATATTTTGAGACTTACATCTGGATTAGAGTCGATGGTAATCGGCGAGGACCAAGTTCTTAAGCAGGTTTGGGACGCTTATTTAGAAGCCAGGTCTGCAAAGACCGCTGGGATTGTCCTTAAGCACTTGTTTATGAGAGCAATGAGCATTGGAAGACGCGTAAGAAAAGAAACAGGCATCAACAAGGGGGCAGTTTCGATAGGTTCAGCGGCAGTGGAGTTGGCTGAATCGTTGTTAGGCAAACTCGACCAAAAGAAGATTCTAGTAATGGGCGCAGGAGAAATGGGCACCCTTGTAGCTAAAGCATTAGCTAGACGCTGTCTTAAACCTATTTTTATCGCTAACAGAACATACGCCCGAGCAGTGAAATTAGCCGAAGTCCTTTCCGGAAAGGCCGTGAAGTTTGATAAGCTGGAAGAAGCCCTCGTAGACGCAGACGTAGTCATTTGCTCCACATCTGCACCACATTACCTGTTGACCAAGGACTTGGTTTCTAAGTTCATTAAGAAACGCCAAAACAAAAATGATCTAATAATAATTGACATTTCAAATCCGCGAAACGTCGAGAAATCAACACAGGAAGTAGAACGAGTAAAACTTTATGGCATAGACGACCTGCAGTTAATAGCTGAAAAGAATAAGCAAAAACGCCAGAAAAGCGTAGAAAAAGCTTCCAAAATCATAGATGAAGAACTAATCTTGCTGAATAGAGATATAAAAATCCAGTCCGTTAGAGATATTGTTTCATTGTTGTTCTCACGCGCCGAGGAAATACGGCAAAAAGAACTTACGAAGGCTCTTAACATGTTAGGCAATGTCGATGAGAAAGAGAAGAAAATCATAGAAGATTTGACTTTCATCCTACTTAAACAAACTTATGCGCCTATAGTTGAGAATTTACGTTCAGCCGCTAAGGACGATGACAAGAAGCTGATAGAAGTCGCAATCAAATTGTTCGGCATGGAGCCAAATTAACTTAAAGTGAGAGTTTATGGATAAAACAGGATTAATCATAATCGGACATGGAAGCAAACTCCCCCACAACAGGGAAAACTTGGAGAAGCTAGCCGACATTTTACGACAGCGAGCAGCGTTCCAGACGGTTGAAATCTCGTTTATGGTGCGAAACAAACCAACAATCCCCGAGGCAATTGAAAGCCTCGCCAAAAAAGGCGTGACAAAGATTGTCTTGATTCCCGCATTCATAGCCCCAGGCGTACACACTACACGCGAAATTCCAGAAATGATAGAGATGAAAGAAAAAGAGCCCATGTTAAAAGAGCGGGGAATAACGCTTGTGTACGGTGACCCCTTAGGCTCTGACGAGCGCATAGCTGAGATAATAGAGGAAAAAGCCTTGAAAGCGCTCGGTCAAGAAGCCCGCGAAGCCAAAGTAATAACCGACGCGTACGCGATACCCGCTTCAAACAAGATTATCACAACCAGCATGAGCCTCATCAGGCAAGCGCTCGGCGACTCGTTAAAAAACGTGCCAGCCGCTCACATTCCAGTAATCGAACGCGTTGTCCACACGACCGCCGACCCCGAATTTGCCAAACTGTTAGTAATCAGCGAGAAAGCTGTGGAGGCAGGAGTTGCCGCGATTAAGGCTGGGGCTAAAATAGTGACCGACGTTAAAATGGTGAAGGCTGGCATAAACGAGGCAAGGGTGAAGAGGTTTGGGGGAAACGTGTTAAGTTACATCAGTGACGAACGCGCCGTCAAATTAGCTCACGACCAGTCGCTAACGAGGTCTGCTGCTGCCATGCGGTTAGCAGTTAAAGACGGCTTAGACGGTGCCATCGTGCTTATTGGAAACGCGCCAACTGCAGCTTTTGAGTTGGCAGAAGCCGTAAGAAAAGGAGTAACTAGGCCCGCTTTGATTGTAGCGGTTCCTGTAGGTTACGTTGGCGCTGCAGAATCCAAGGAAACAGTGGCTGGTTTACCCACGCCCTTCGTGATTGTTAAGGGCAGAAAAGGCGGAAGCACCATCGCAGTAGCAGTATTCAACGCGCTGCTTACCATGGCTGAACAGGAAGCTAAAGCGTAAAGGGATAAGGACCATGGCAAGGTTTTTGAAATACGGCATAACGACTGGCGCAACCGCCGCCGCAGCCGCCAAAGCCGCAGTAATCGCTTTAGTCAGCAAGCCAGTCGACAGAGTGGTCATACCTACGCCCATAGGCATTCGTTTTGAAATTCCCGTGAAAGAAAGCAAGAAGCTCTCCGCGGATTCGGCGGTGGCGACTGCTGTGAAAGATGCTGGAGACGACATTGACGCCACAGACAAAATCGAAATACACGCCACAGTAAGGCTGACGGGCGATGGCAAAGTCACGGTGAAAAGCGGCAAGGGCATCGGCAAGGTCACTAAGCTTGGCTTAGCTGTTCCCGTTGGGGAATCCGCCATCAACCCCATGCCAAAGAAAATGATTATTGACGCTGTTAGGGAAGCCCTGCCCAACGGTAAAGGCGCTGAAGTGGTTATTGATATTCCTGAGGGCGAAGCGGTGGCTAAGAAGACGCTTAACGCGAAACTGGGCATAGTTTGCGGCATCTCTGTTCTTGGCACAACAGGCGTGGTTAAGCCTTTTTCGATGGAAGCGTGGAAGCGGTCTATGGTTCCTCAAATTGACATTGCCCTCGCTAAAGGCTACAAGCGAGTATTCGTGGTGCCTGGTAACATCGGCGAAAGGATAACCAAGAAACTGTTCAAAGCTCCTGACGAAGCGATAATTCAAACAGGCGACTTCATGGGCTACATGCTTAACAAGGCGGCTGAAAAAGGCGTAAAAGAAATCATGCTTCTGGGGCATCCGGGAAAACTGGTGAAGTTGGCTGCGGGAATCTTTAACACTCACCACAAGATGGGTGATGCCCGAGCTGAGGTTATTGCTGCTTACGCTGGGGCTGCTGGCGCAGACTCCGATGCCATCAATCGCATATTGCAGTCGAACACTACAGAAGAAGCCGCTGAAATTCTCAAGCAGGTTAATCTGTCGCGGGCAACATTTGATAGAATAGCTGAAAAAGTCAGGTCTCGCGTCATGGAGCGGATAAAGGAAAAAGCTAAGGTAAGCGTGATTATAGTCTCCTTGGATGGAGCAGTTTTGGGAATGGATGAAAGTGCTAGGTGTGCAGAACCGTGGCTAAACTCAACGTAGTGGGAATCGGTCCAGGCTCGCTGGATTACGTGACTCCCGCGGCAAGAAAAACCGTGCAAAACGCGGATGTTGTAATCGGCGCGGAAAGAAGCTTGCGCCTGTTCCGAAAAGACATTAAAGGCGAAGCAGTGGCTTTGACAGCTAAAAACGTGCCTGAAATTCTGGAGTACGCTGCGGAGTCTGTGGAAAAGGGCAAGACAGTTACGCTTTTATCGACAGGCGACCCGGGGTTCTCAGGGCTTTTGAGGTCTATTTTGAAGTACACTCGGGGAAGAGATGTTGAAGTTAATGTTGTTGCAGGCGTAAGTGCCATTCAAGCATGTGCGGCTCGCCTTTGCATGTGCTGGGACGAAATGAGTTTGTTCAGTTTTCATAAAGGAACAACCGCTGAAAAAAAGGCGCAGCTATCGAAGGCTGTTAAAGAAGGAAAAGACATAATGCTTCTTCCAGACCCTAAAGCGTTTCCTCCGCGCGAAATCGCCAGCTTCCTCGTTAAAGCTGGGTTAGCTAAGGAGACGCCGGTTTTCGTGTGTGAACGGCTCACTTTAAGTGACGAAAGAGTTGTGGAGAGCACTTTGGAGCGTGTCGCCGCGCTTGATTTTGACGCGCTTTGCGTGATGGTTATCAAAGTGAATCAGAAACAAGAAGGAGAAAATTGAAATGTGGAATTGCAAAACCCCTGGAATCCCCGATGAAATGTTCCTGCAGAGTGATGACGTTCCTGGACCCACAAAAGAGGAGATACGAGTGTTAACCATTTCGAAGGCGCGTCTCCGCGAAGGCTCCGTCGTAGTTGATGTTGGATGCGGCACTGGCAGCTTAACGGTTGAGGCAGCCCGGCAAGTAGCTCCAAAAGGCAAGGTCTTCGCGATAGATGACGATGCAAAAGCGGTTGAATTAACCAAGGCTAACGTGGCAAGGTTTGCTGTGCAAGGCACCGTTCAGGTCATACAAGGAAAAGCACCTGATGCCTTGTTAAGCCTGCCGGAAGCGGACGCCGTCTTACTAGGTGGAAGCAAATCATTGCGGGCAGTGCTACAGTTTGTTCATCAAAAGATGAAGAAGAATGGGCGGATAGTCGTTAACGCGATACTTTTGGAGACAGGTTATACGGCTTTAGATGAGATACAGAAGCTGGGTTTCAAGGAAGTGGATGTGGTAACGGTTTTTGTGGCGAAAGGAAAAGCGGTGAGTTCGGGGACGATGATGATGGCTAGGAATCCGATTACGATAATATCAGCTACGAAGGTGTAGGTGGAAAAAGTTTGGCTGGCAAGTTTATTGGAATTGGAGTGGGTCCAGGCGACCCTGAACTGTTAACTGTTAAAGCTGTTAAGGCGTTG